>JBKJSC010000289.1:0-28525 GCA_046593035.1 Limisphaerales bacterium
CTTTTTTTTAACTGAGTACTTTACTGAGTACTTCGGACGAGTGTCTGGTTTGGGTTTCCATGTCGCCAAAAACCAGATGCTTTGGGCACCAAACAACGCCAAAAAGCAAACCGGGAACATGAGAGAACCGCCACAGTGCTGAAAACCCTTGAGCCCGGGCTTGAACGGAATTATGAAGTAAAAGAAGATTCCAACCAGCCCGGCTTTAATGGCGACTGTTCGAATATGCCACGTCAGCATGTCCGCAATCTGAGTTTGAACAACTCGAGAAGCTTTTAGGCGGCGTGCCCAAGTCCTAAGGATCAACACCAGTAAACACGCCACCAAGCCATAGGCCGCTATCCCCACAAGTAGTGTGCCGAACTCAATCAAGTCCCAGTTGTAGTAAGGAGGGCTCACGGGATAGGGAGTGTGCGCCCCAGCTAATTCTGAGACCAAAATAATGGAGAAGTGGTTGACACTTTTGGTTTCTGGCAAACGGCGATCAAGCCCTGGCAGCGAAGCCAGGATTCCACGGTGACCCGCCTCAGGGTGGCGGGAGCGGGATGACGTCCGTTGGACATGTTCCCGATTGTCGCCGCAAACTGCCGGAGCAGCAACCGGAAAATGGTTTGGCGCTGGCGTTGAGTCCAGCGGCGACGAAGGGATTCGTCGTGGAAGAAGGCGTAGTCATTGCTTGCGCCAATCGGAGAGTTCCTCTAAAAAACCGCGCATGTCAACGACCGCGACGCGCGTCGGTTCGCGCCACTCACATCCATTTGATCTGCAAAGTTACCTCGCGGAACGCACGGCTCTGGTCAACCGCGCTCTCGACGGTTTCCTCCCCAAAGCCAGCGCCAAGCCCGTCACGATCCACGCGGCGATGCGCTATTCCCTGTTCGCCGGCGGCAAACGGCTGCGGCCAGCGCTCACCCTCGCGGCGGCGGAGGCCTGCGGCGGCCCCGACGCTGCCGCCCTTCCGCTCGCCTGTGCCGTCGAATGCATCCACACGTATTCGCTGATCCATGACGATCTGCCCGCGATGGACAACGACGATTATCGCCGTGGGAAATTGACGAATCACAAGGTGTTTGGCGAAGGCATCGCGATTCTCGCCGGAGACGCCCTGTTGACGCAGGCGTTCGAAATCGCCGCGTACTCCCAAGGTTGGCCGCGCTATTCGCACCGCGATCTCATGCGGGAAATCACTCACGCCGCCGGTTCGCTGCAATTGATCGCCGGCCAAGTCGCCGACCTCGAAGGCGAAGGCCGGAAGATTTCCGCCGCGCAACTCAAATATATTCACGAACGGAAAACCTCCGCCCTGCTCTGCTGCTCCGTCCGCCTCGGCGGCATGAGCGCCAACTGCACAGCGGCCCAACTCCAGGCGTTGACCGACTTCGGCTACCATGTCGGCCTGGCCTTCCAGATCATCGACGACATTCTGGATGTCACCCAGTCGAGCGAACAGTTAGGCAAGACCGCCGGCAAAGACACCGCCGCGCAAAAGGCCACTTACCCTTCAATCGTCGGCTTGGAAAAATCCCGGAAGATCGCGCAACGGCTGACGGGCAAAGCGTTTTCCGCGTTGAAACTATTCCGAGGCAAGGCAACGGCACTGGAGGCGCTGGCGATGCATCTGCTGCACCGGGACAAGTGACGGGCGGCGGGGGAAACCTCACTTCCCGCCGTGATAGCCATCAACCTTGGCCCCGACGTCCTTGTAGCTCATGTCGATTTCGTAGATTTGCTCAAACTGCTTGATCGCCTCTTCCGTCTTGCCGGATTTTTCCAATACACAGCCCAAGGCATAGACCAAGTCCTTTTTCTCCGCGTCGAAGATCAGCTTCTCCTTGATGGCGTTTTGCAGTGTTCGCGCCGCCATGTCAAACATGCCGCGACTGGCGAAACATTGTCCCAGGAGACCCATCGCCGGTATCTTACGGTGCGGGTTTTGTTGCGCCTTCTGCAATTCAGGTATCGCCTCACTGATCTTGCCAGCCTGGAAGTAAAGTAATCCCAGTTCGAAGCGGATTTGCAGGTCGTTCGGATATTTCCCCGCGCGCTGCTGGCAGTCGGCCAGCAGGAAGGCCTCGCGTTCCGCCTTGATCGTTGCTGATTTTTCGGCGAATTCCTCGGCCTTCGAATCCAATTGAGCCAGGGCGTGGTCGTATTTGCCCAGGTTCGCCTCCGTAATGGCTCGTTGCAACGTCGCGTCCGCGCCACCGTCATGTTCCACCAGTTGCGAGTAATACTTTAGCGCTTTGTCAAACTCCTTGTTCTGAACGTACAAATCCGCCAACTGCCGGGCGAGCTTCAAGTTGCTGCGGTCTTGGTTCAACCGCTCTCTGTACTCCTCGATCAATTTACGCGCGACATCCTCCGATTTCACCTGACGGCCTTCCTGCTCCAGACTGAGCGTCGCATCTTTGTCCTTCAAAATATCGCGGTAGGAGCCTTTGCCATCAGCCAGGGCTTCGTAGCCTCCTTCTTTGAGCGTGCGCGAGGCGGACATTTGCTTGTACGCTTGGGCCACCTCGCCATCGCCGGGATATAACCGCAGCAACTCGACGTAGATATCCTCCGCCTTTTGCGACTGGCCGACTCGCATGTAGGCCACCGCCAGTTCCAGGTTCACCTCGCGATCCTTGGGGGAAATGCGCCGCAACATCTCCAATGACAACAGAGCGGTGCGGGGCAGATCGGCGGCCAAGGCGGCGTCCGCCAGCAGCTTGTGCGCGGAAATGCTGTTGGGATCGCCACACAGGATTTGCTCGGCGATGGCCAGGGCCTCGAGAGGATTGGTGCCGAGGGCGCGCTGGCCCTTGAGCATCATCGGTGAGTTACTGGCGGTGCCGAGCACTTTCTTGAAAATATTGGTGGTGCCGCCGGACTTCTTGAGCTGGGCCGCGCGCAAGGACTCGCGACAATCGTAAAAACCCGGCTCCTTCGACAACACCTGGGTGAATATGGCGATGGCATAGTCGAGGTTGTTTCGCTGCAACGCCGCGCTCCCTTTTTCATACAAGGCGCGCAGATCGCGCGGGATTTCTTTCAAATTCTTCTCTGGCATAACCGGAGGTTAAGGAGTTGGCGTAAAAAAATCCAACTGAAAACTGTTCCCTAGCGGCGGCTTCAAAAAGCTTGCAGAGTTCGGATGAACTGTTTCAATCACATTCGTCGGATGCGCTTATGGTGGAATTGGCAGACACGCTACTTTGAGGTGGTAGTGGGGTAACCCGTGCAGGTTCAAGTCCTGCTAAGCGCACCATTTTTAAAGCGGCCGGTTACGCGGGTTGTTTGCGGCGGAGCAAACTTGGCGGATGCACTTGACGTTCTGCCCAAAACCGAGCGACACTTCCAACCACAACCAAACCTCCGTGAATGTCGCGGAACATTTCAGATGAGTTCAAACCAGAATTGTTCATGAAACTCCCCAAACTTTCTCGTCGCCGCTTCCTTCAAGCCGGTGGCATCGGTGCGTTGAACTTCGCGATTCCGGGACTGGTCGTCGGCAAAGACAAGTTCGACGCCTCGGGCCAGGCCGTGGCCTCGAAGAAGTGCTGCATTTTTATCCTCTTGTGCGGCGGCCCCAGCCACGTCGACACATGGGATTTGAAGCCGGACGCTCCGTCCGAGATTCGTGGGCCATACAAACCCATCCGCACCAAAGTGCCGGGCATGCAGTTGAGCGAGCTTCACCCCAAGCTCGCGCAGGTGACCGATCAGTTCTGCCTGATTCGCTCGATGACGCACCCGGTTCCGATCAACAATCACTACGACGCCATGCACAACCTGCTCAGCGGGCAGATTATTGAGCGGGTCAAGGAAGGAGTGCCCGACAGTTCGCCGTATATCGGCTCGGTGGTGGCCAAGCATCTCCCCAGCAAACGCAACCTGGTCTCGAACGCCTGGCTCATCAAGTGCGTGGGGCCGCCGGTCTTCTGCGCGCCGAACATCGGCTCCGGAGGTTATCTGGGATCGTCCTACGCGCCGGTGTTCATTGGCTCCGCCGAAAACCATCCGGCCATGCCGAATTTCAAAACCCCGGAGGTCTATGACAAGGGCGATCCTGATCGACTGGTGGATCGGCGCAAACTGCTTGCCGCCCTCGAGTCCGACCGCCTTGGTGAAGACCCGCTCGGCAAGGACTGGAGCGAACTGCGCGAACAGGCCTACGACGCGATGACCCGACCGGAAGGGCGACTGGCCTTTGAATTGGATCGTGAACCTGTGTCCGTTCGTGAACGCTACGGAATGCATCCGCTCGGCCAGAACCTGCTCCTCGCCCGGCGAATGGTCGAGGCAGGCGTGCGTTTTGTGACCGTCAATGGATGGGTCGGACCCTCGCCAGGGGAGACCGGCGGCGGACCGCCCAGCTCAAGTTGGGACATGCATGGTGGGAACATGGGCATGGGCAACGCCTTCGGCACCGGTTCCTACGGAATGGGCTGGTGTTTGCCTCGCTTGGACGAAGCACTCTCGGCGCTTCTGACCGACCTTAAAGAACGTGGTCTGCTGGACGACACGCTTGTCGTGGCCATGGGTGAATTCGGGCGCACGCCGACCATCATTACGACTGGACCGCCTGGTCGTCAGCACTGGCCTCAATGTTTCTCCGCGATCATGGCCGGCTGCGGCATTCGCGGGGGGGCCGTTTATGGCGAGTCCGACAAAACCGGTTCTGCGCCGATCAGCAATCCGGTGACACCTCAGGATCTCCACGCCACGGTTCTTCACGCTTTGGGCGTCCCCTTGCTCGACCTCACCAAGAATCCAGGCATCACTCTCCCACCGTTCTCCACGGGCAAGCCGGTCATGGGATTGTTCGGGTAACCATGCACTCGCACCCTGTCCACCAAATCGAGGCAAGGTTGGTTTGTGATTCAGTTTGGGTTCCTTCGAGGAATCACCGCTTGTTGCTTTGCCTGTTCTTGCTGTTCGCCGTGATCAGCGGGCACTTAGCCGGAACTGGAAACGCCGCTGAACCGCTTCGCATCGGTGTCGCCGAGACCGACATCACGCCTCCCAATGGCTATCCCATGTCCGGCTATTACCATGAGCGGCTGGCGACGGGTGCGATCGATCCGCTCAAAGCCCACGCGATCGTCTTTCGTCAGGGAACCGAGCAGGCCGCGCTGGTGACATGCGATTTGACTGGAATCGCGAAAGATCTTTCCACCGAAGTGCGTCGGATCGTTGCGGCGAAGACTGGAATTCCCGTTCAAAATCTCGTGCTCGCTGCCACGCATTCGCACACCGCTCCCGACTATTTCAAAGACCTCTTCAACCATCTGGGGAAATCGGAAGCCACCAGCGAGCGGGCGCGCTACGTCACCAATCTGATTGACCGCATTGTCGAAGCCGCCGTCCAAGCGCACGGCAAAGCCCAACCCGCCATGCTCGCAATGACCTTGATGCGACAGGAAACGCCCGTGTCCTTCAATCGCCGCTTCGTGATGCGCGACGGCAGTGTGCGGACCTGGATGAACCTGGCGAATCCAGAAGTCGTCCGTCCCGCCGGCCCCATCGATCCCGAAATCGGAATCGTGGTTGCGCGGGCCGTCGAAGGAAACAAGCCGCTGGCAGTGTTGAGCAATTTCGCGCTGCACTTGGACACCGTCGGCGGAACCCTTTGGAGCGCGGACTACCCGTTTTTCATCGAGCGCTGCGTGCGCGAGCATCTGGGGCCGCAAGTGGTTTCACTGTTCGGCGCGGGCTGTTGCGGCGACATCAACCATTCTGACCCGTCGCGGAAGGAACGTAACAAAACCGACATGATCGGCGGCGAATTGGCCCGGACGATTCGTGCGGGCCTGGACCGGACCACCGCCATCATCGAGCCGACGCTGCGCATCCGTTCCACGGTGGTTCGCGCACCGCTCCAGGAAGTGACTGATGAACAACTCACACGAGCGAAGGAATTGTTGACGACAGTGCAAGCGGGCAAGCCGGCGGATTTCTTGCAGCAGGTCGAGGCTTATCGACAGGTGATGGTCGATCAACTGCGTCAGCGTCGCCCCACGGCGGAATCTTCGCGCTGGATCGGCTGGGGATTAAGCCACACCTGGAGCGGCATTGGTAAAGAACTGCCGCTAGAAGTGACGACTTTCACCTTCGGTGCCGAACTGGCCATCGTCTGCCTGCCGGGAGAAGTATTCGTGGATTTGGGACTGGCGATCAAACGCGGTTCGCCGTTTCGCAACACGCTCGTGATCGAACTCGCCAACTGCGTCGAGACCGTTTACATCCCGACCCGCGCCGCTTTTGCGGGAGGCAGTTACGAAGTCACCAACTCGGCCTGCCAGCCCGGAACGGGCGAAGCGCTCGTGGAAGCCGCACTTCGGTTGTTGCGAGAATCCGCGTCGGCCGCCGTCGCGAAGCCGTGAGTTCCAACAAATTCGCGCCACGCATGAAACTTCTGATCCTTGTCTTCGCTCTCCTCATCACCGCAGTTCCAATGCGTGCGGAGTTCAAAGCCGGTGCCGCCGTCATTGATGTCACGCCGGTAAAACTGCCGGTCTTCGTGAATGGTGGCATGTTTAGTCGTTCGCTCGACAAGATCAAAACCCGCGTCAACGCGCGGGCCATCGTGCTGGCCGACGGCAAAAGTCAGGTCGCCATCGTGGTGGTGGATAGTTGCATGATGGGACGTCCATTGCTCGACGAAGCCAAGGCGCTCGCGGCGAAGCGCACTGGCATTCCTTCGGATCGCATCCTCATTTCCGCCACGCACGCGCACAGCGCGCCAGCTTCCATGAGCTGTCTCGGCACCGACGCGGACCCGGCCTACGTGCCGTTTCTCCGCGAGAAACTCGTCGAAGCCATTGCCACGGCGCAGGCAAATCTGGAGCCTGCGCGCATTGGTTTCGCCAAAGGCGACGCGGCTGATTTTACCGCGCTTCGTCAATGGATTATGCGGCCCGACCGCCTGGGCGAGGATCCGTTTGGAAACATGAACGTGCGCGCCAACATGCACGCCGGGAGCAACTGGGATAACGTCACCGGTGAGGCCGGCCCCAAAGACCCGGACCTTTCCCTCATCTCGATTCAAGCCCGCGACGGCCGGCCCATTGCGGTGATGGGAAATTTTTCCATGCACTACTTTGGCGACAGCGACATCAGCGCGGATTACTTCGGTTTGTTCTCGGAGGGGCTGAAGACCCGCATTGCCCCGGATGCCACGCAAGGCAAACCCGCCTTTGTCGGCATCATGTCGCATGGTTGCAGCGGCGACATCTGGCGGCGCGATTACACCAAACCCGAGAGCGAATGGAATGCGAAGCTGACGATTGAGGAATACACGAATGACCTGCTCGACATCGCGCTGAAAGCTTACACCGGCATCCAGTATCGTGCGGACGCCGACATCGCAATGGCCGAGCAGCGCATGACGTTGAAATATCGCGTGCCCGACAAACAGCGGCTCGAATGGGCTCAACGTACCATCACCGAAATGAGCGACCGCCCGGCAAAAACCACCACCGAAGTTTACGCAAAGGAGCAAATCATCCTGCATGAGCGGCAACAGACCGAGATCGTCGTGCAGGCATTGCGCATCGGCGACATCGGCATTGCCACCACGCCGTGCGAAACGTACGCCGTCACCGGTTTGAAGATCAAAGCGGCCAGTCCCCTGCCCTTCAACATGGTGATCGAACTGGCCAACGGCGGCGATGGCTACATCCCGCCGCCGGAGCAGCATGCTTTTGGCGGTTACAACACCTGGGCCGCGCGTTCCGCCGGGCTTGAAGTCATGGCCGAGCCGAAGATCACCGAGAGCGCGATTCTTCTGCTGGAGAAAATCACCGGCAAGCCACGTCGCGCTTGGAAACTCAGCGATGGCTCCGCCGCACGAGCGATCTTGAACACCAAGCCCATCGCCTACTGGCGCTTGAACGAATTCACCGGACCGCACGCGGCCGATGCCAGCGGTAATCGGCACGACGCTCAGTTCGAGAATGGGTTCACCTACTATCTCGAAGGCCCGCGTTCCGAAACCTTCTGCTACTCGGGCGAGAAAAATCGCGCGCCGCACTTCGTCGGTGGTCGCTTGCGCGCTCGGCTCGCGGAACTTGGAGATTATTATTCCATTTCCCTCTGGCTCTGGAACGGCATGCCCAACACGGGACGCGACATCAGCGGCTGGCTGTTCTCCCGTGACCACGACCATGGCCTTGGTGCATTTGGCGATCATCTCGGCATCGGCGGTAAAAGTAGCCACACGGGCAAACTTGTTTTCTTTCACGGCAACAACCCTCAAAACGCTGTCGCGGGAAAAACCGAAATCCCCCGCTGGCAATGGCAACACGTCGTCCTCGTCCGCGATGGAAACCGTGTGTGCGCCTACCTGAACGGCAACCTTGAAATCGAAACTCAAGCTCACGCCAATTTCCCCGCCGCCTTGGGTGAATTGTTTTTCGGCGGCCGCAGCGACAACGATTCCAACTGGGAGGGGCGGCTCGATGAAATCGCCGTTTTCAACCGCGCCCTCAGCGCCAAAGACGTGGCCAAGTTGCAGGCAAAATTGACCAAATGATCATGAACCACTTTTGCTTTGGAATCATTCGCCCGGTTGTTCGCCCTGGGGATTAAGATTGAATGGATGCACAACTTGTGGCATTCGGACTATCTCAATGAAACCTGCACCATCACCTTCGGACGTCGCACCATTCCCGCCACGCGCGCCAAAGTATTAAGGATCGAAATATTACCGCTCATGAAAACAACTCTACTAATTGCCTGCGCTGCGCTGCTGCTGGTTACCGGTTGCAGCCGGCATTACAACGTCACACTAAATAACGGCGCCAGCGTCACCGCGCTGACCAAACCAAAGTTGACGCCGGGTGGCTCGTATGTTTTCAAGGATGCGTCGGGCAAAATGACGGAGGTTAATTCCATGCGGGTGAAATTGATTGAACCAACCTCCATCGCGAAAGAACACTCCACCAAATACAATCAACCTTTTCAGTACCGCTAAAAGAATTAGCGCCGCGTTTTCCCGCTCCTACTTTTTGGCAAGCGGACGAAACGTTCCACGTATTTGCCGAGGATATCCGCCTCCAGATTTACCGCGTCTCCCACGGCGCGTTGCCGCAACACGGTTACGGCGCAAGTGTGCGGAATGATCCAAATCAGAAAACTTTTCTTTCGCACGCCCGCGACCGTCAGACTGATGCCGTCCACGGCAATGGAACCTTTGAAGACGACGTAACGCATCACGTCAGAGGGCGCGGTGATTTCCAGAACGTGATCGTCCCCCGCCCTTTCCCAGCGAATGATTTTACCCACACCGTCGATATGCCCGGTCACGAAATGACCGCCCAACCGTGAATCCGCGCGAAGGGATCGCTCCAGATTTACCAGCGAGCCAGATTTGAGAAATTGCAGATTTGTCCTTTGCCAGGTTTCCAGGAGCAGATCGAATTGAACCAGCGCCTTCGCACCGCGCTGGACGATTTTGACAGCCGTGAGGCAGCAGCCGTTCACCGCCACGCTGTGGCCGGGCTTCAACCCGCGCCCGCAGGCTTTTACCCGCACGCACAATTCAATCGCCTTCGCCGTTTTGGCGATGCGTTCGACGATTCCAGTTTCTTCGACAATGCCGGTGAACATAATTCCTGAACGGCTGCGAGCAGCCGGACAAGCAAATGGCGTCCTACTTTGTCTGCGCGGTCAACAGCAAATCCTGGCCAATCCGTCGCCATTTCAAGTTGTGGAGTCGAAGCAAATCTTGCAATCGCACCGCGCCGTCGCCGGCCACAGCCTTGCGAGCATCGCGCTCGCCGAGAATTTTCGGAGCGTAAAAGAACGCGATCCGATGAGCATGGCCGCCGAGCAGAAAGGAGGCGTTCACTTCACCGCCGCCTTCGACGAGCAGGCTGGTGATTTTTTCTTCTCCCAGTTTCTTGAGCAACCACGGCAAATGGATTCTCCCACCGCGCTCCGGCGCAACCAGCACGCGAACACACTTGCTCAAGGCGGCGACGCGCCGCTTCGGCGCTGACTTGCTGACTACGATGGTTGTCAACGACGCAAGTTCATCTGAGATGACCGTTGATCTCAATGGCGTGCGCGCCCGCGAATCCAGAATGATCCGGCGAAGCTTTGGAAGTTGGAGGTTGGAAGTTGGAGGTTGGAAGTTGGGTTTCCCAAGTGCAATTGGCCGCCGTGTCAATGACGGATTGTCCGTCAGAATCGTATTCACCCCGACGAGGATCGCATCCGCGTTCAGCCGCAGTTTCATGCCGTTGGCGCGTGCGCTTTCGCCGGTGATCCACTTCGATTCACCGGAAGCCGTGGCAATTTTTCCATCGAGCGTCATCGCGGCTTTCACAGTCACAAACGGAGTGCGATGGACGATCCAGTGGTTGAATGACTCGTTGAGCTTCGCGCATTCACCAGCCAGCACGCCGTGGGTCACGACAACTCCAGCACGTTGAAGGAGGGTGAACGCACGACCCGCATGGACGGGATTCGGATCTGTCGCACCGACCACGACTCGCCGGATGCCCGCAGCAATGATGGCCTCCGTGCAAGGCGGCGTGCGGCCCTGTGTGCAACACGGTTCCAAAGTGACATAAAGCGTCGCGCCGCGCGGACTGTGGCCGCGACGTTCGGCATCGCGCAATGCTTCGATTTCCGCATGAGGCCCACCGGCATGATGATGCCAGCCACGGCCAATGATTTGATCGCGCTTCACCAGCACTGCGCCGACCAGCGGATTAGGCGAAGTTCGACCCCAGGCACGCCGCGCGAGTTTGATGGCCGATTCAATCAAGAGATGGTTGTGAGGCGACTTCAAAGTAGGCGATTAAGTTTTCGTTCGACGCATCGCACCGGCCTGTCACATGTCCTTCCCTCACCGATTTAGCGATACCAATTGCGAACAGAGTAGCAAGATCAAGAGTGTGCGCAAATCACCAAATCTCGCTTCCTACGCGGCAGGTTTCAGTGCGCCAACTCGCCAATATGCGGGCTGCGCCGATTCCAGCGCCATCAAAGTGGCTTGTCAGCCGACGGCAAAGCGCCTATATCTCGGCAAACATTATGAAAGACATCATCAAACAGTTTCTATCGTCACGCGATTCCTTGCAGCAGGAAAAGGCTGCACTCGAGAATCGTCTAACGCAAATCAACCGCGCCCTTTCCACCCAGACCAACGCCGCGCCGACCGTAGCGCCCAAGCGAAAAGCCGCGGCGCGCGTAGTGAACAAGCTTTCGCTTCGCGAAGCCATCGTGCAAGCGACTCAAGCCAAGGCACTGTCGAAGCTCGAAATCCTCGCGGCGGTTAAAAAGCTTGGCTACCGATTTGCCACCAAGGATCCGATGAACTCGCTGGGAGCGACGCTTTATAATCCGAAGAAGTTCAAAAACACAGGCGGCAAGTTCACCGCAGCGAAGTAGGTTTTGCATTACGGCAGGCGACGGATTCATTCGCTCTCCGCAATTTCTCTCGTGCTCGCCAAACGCGTCATCCCCTGCCTCGACGTCCATGACGGACAGGTCACTCGTGGCGTCCAATTCGGCAAGGCCGAAGAAGGCGGTCTCCGCAATGTCGGTGATCCGGTTGAACTGGCCGTCCGCTACAACGAGCAAGGCGCGGACGAGATGGTTTTCTTCGACATCACTGCCAGCGCGCACGGACGGGCCAGCATGGTCAGCGTCATTGAGCGCGCCGCCGATCAATGCTTCATGCCTCTCACCGTCGGCGGCGGCATCCGCGCGGTGGAAGACATGCACACCATGCTCAAGGCCGGGGCGGACAAAATCAGCATCAACTCCTCCGCGCTCGCCACACCCGACCTCATCCGCGCCGGGGCGGAAAAGTTCGGCAGCCAGTGCATTGTCGTTTCAATTGACGCGAAGAAAGTCGCGCTGGACAATTGGGAAGTTTTCTCGCATGGCGGACGCAAGGCCACTGGCCTTGACGCCGTGGAATGGGCCAAGCGCGCCGTGTCGCTCGGCGCGGGTGAAATTGTTTTGAACTCGATTGACGCCGACGGCACGAAGACCGGGTTCGACCTCGTCATCACCCGGCGCATCAGCGAATCAGTCGGCGTTCCGGTGGTGGCCAGCGGCGGTGCGGGCACCTTGCAGCACATGGCCGACGTGTTGCTGGAAGGCAAGGCCGACGCCGTCCTCGCCGCGAGCATTTTTCACTTTGGGACTTACACGGTGGGAGATGTGAAGCAGTTTTTGGCAGAGAAAAATATTCCAGTGAGGTTGTAACGTGTCTAAAAAGAAATTAAATCCACTGACGCTGGAGACACCCGAAAAGTTCGAACAATTTCTTCGCGTTCTGTGGGACGAAATATGTTGGGGGCATTTCTATTACGAGATGCTCAAAGAAGCAGAGAAGTTGTGCAAACAGCATGAGGAAGATTTCAAGTTCTCCCCGTATTTTTGGCACTACACCTTGCAGGCATATTACGAAACCGCGCTGATACGTTTGCACCGCATCTATGACCAAAATAACGAGAGCTTTAATCTGCATAGATTGTTGCTCACCGTTAGAGATAATAAGCAGATTTTCGACCCAACAGAGGTTCGAAAGAGGCGAGCAGCAGACCCGTATGCTGATGATTTGATTCGTGCAATTGGATCATTCGATTTGTTGCAACTTGATAGAGATATTGAATTTGCTAGTGAGATGAATCCCAAGGTGGCGAATCTCAAGCATTGGCGCGACCGAGTCACATTCCACAAAGACGAGAGAGAATTGTTCAGACAAAAGCCATTTGAACAAGAGCACCCACTGCCATTAGCAGACGTTGAGGCGCTCCTTTTAGAGGCCTTTCGGATTCTTAACCGCTACGCCCAATATTTTAATACGACTCAATACAGTTTGGGCTGTCGGGAGTGGAAAGACATGAATTATGTCTTTGAAGCTTTGCCGCACCACCCGTACGCCGTTCGGAGGCGCGCTGAAGGAGCCGCTCTGGCGGCTCTGGGTTTGGGCTAAAAAAACTCAAAATGTAATGAGCAACCTCATCCAAACCCGCTGGTTTCCCATCCTGCTGCTCGTCGGCTCGAACGTCTTCATGACTTTCGTTTGGTATGGGCATTTGAAGTTCAAGAGCGCACTGCTGTGACTCGTCGCGCTGGCGAGCTGGGGCATCGCCTTCTTCGAGTATTGCCTGATGGTTCCCGCCAATCGCTAGGGCCACGCCCACTTCTCCGCCACCGAGCTGAAGATCATCCAGGAAATCATCACGCTCTCGGTTTTCTCTGTCTTCGCGCTCACCTACTTGCGCGAGCGAATTCGTTGGAACCACGTCGCGACGTTCGTGTGCATCCTTCGCCGCCGTGGCGTTCACATTTTTGCCGAAAAGATAACGCCCGCGACCATAAAGCCCGAAGCTGCATCCGCAAAATCCGCTTTGTGCCTTCGTGTCTTTGTGGTGAGATGGCTTTCGCATGAGCTTTTACGACAAACTTAAATTCGACGCGAACGGCCTCATCCCCGCGATCATTCAGGAGCAATTCACTGGCCGCGTGTTGATGATGGCGTGGATGAACCGGGCCTCGCTCGAAAAGACCGTCGAAACCGGCAAGACTTATTTCTGGAGCCGCTCCCGGAAGAAATTCTGGATGAAGGGCGAGTCCAGCGGCCACACGCAGACGGTGAAGGACATCGCCTTCGATTGCGACGGCGACACGTTGCTCATCCAGGTAGAGCAAGTCGGTGCGGCGTGCCACGAGGGCTACAAAAGCTGCTTCTTTCGCTCCATCGAAGGCAACGGCGGCACATTCAAGACCACCGAGCCGCAACTCGAATCCCCGGAACAGATCTACGGCAAGCAGTGATGCGCGGGTGAGAATGACATGGAGAGCAGGACATTCTTTGAGTCACTCCGCCCGCGGGATTCCCTGCCCTTCGTGGTCAAATCCCTCAACTTGACTGGAAAACCACGAGGTTTCATGCGAGGTATGAATTTTTCTTAGCACGGATGACTTCGGCCAGATTTCTGCTGATTGCCAATTATGAAATTTGGCGTCTTCCTGGAACGCGACGGCATACTGAATCTGGCCCGGCTGGCCCAGAATCATCAGGTGTCTCCGCTGACTCTGGGCGAATTTCAATGCAACCCGGAGGCCGCGCGGCCGCTCCAACGATTGAAGGCTGCCGGCTTTGTGCTCATCGCCACCACCAACCAACCCGGCGTGTCACTCGGCTACCTTTCGCGCCGCGAGTTGGATCGCATGCACGCCCGCCTGTTGCAGCAGCTCCCGCTGGATGACGTTTTGGTGTGTCCCCATGACTCCACGAGTTATTGTCCTTGTCGCAAGCCACGCGCGGGCCTGTTCACCGAGGCTGCGTTCAAGTGGCATCTGGACTTGGATCACTCCTTCGTCATCAGCGATAAATGGCCGGACGCGGAAGCGGCCCGGCAGGTCGGATGCACTTCCCTGCTCGTCGCTTCGCCGTGGATCGGCCCCGGCCACCGTGATTTTGTGCTACGAAATCTGACCGAAGTGGTGGACAAAATCCTGCAACTCCACAAACCCCAATCGGCCTTGGTACGGCAGCCGCAAGCCGCCTAAAATTTGACGCCGATGGACGAGCGGATTTGCAGATCATTCGGCAGGACACCAGCAGCGTGCTGGGTGTTGTAAGTGTCGATCACCGACAGGTTCAGCGCCAGATTCTGGAGCAAGGCATAACTCACCGTGGTTTCGAAGCGCAGACGGTATCGGTCCAATTTTTCGGCCTGCGGCAAAAACTCAAACTTTTCAACGACGATCAGTTTTGGATTCACCTTCCAAGTAAAGTCTTCGGCCAAACGGTAATAAAAATTCTCCTGTTTTGTGTTATTGGAGAAGTGTTGCGACTGGTAGTTCATGCCCACCACGGTGTTCAGGATGAAGTTGGTCCGGGTAATCAAGTGATAGCCCACACCAGGGCCAAACTGGTAGCCCAAATCAATTTTACGGATTTCGTCATAGCCGGCACCGCCTAAGAAGGAGGCAAAAACTTTTTTGGTTTTTCCGAAATCCCAATCGGTCTGGGAAAGGCCATCCATGCGGTTGGCGGAAACTACTCCATCGGTTTCGCCGTAGGAATAGCTGTAATCAAACACACTTCGGAGCGAGCCACGACCGTAAGTCAACTTGGCCCGGGTGTAATACAACGACACATCCTTGGTGCTTCTCTGCAAATCCAGGCCGAATTGCAAATCCGCGTGCCACAACTTGGGTGGCTTTGGTTTCGGCGGGACTGGCGCGACCACTGGGGCGGCAACTGGAGCCTTGGCGGGCGCAGGTATAGCCACAGTCGGTGGTGTGGCGGGTTTGACGGCGGTTTCCGTCGGGAGTTTTTCGCGTTTCAAAATCTGTTCCGCCGGAAGGGTGATGGTTTGCTTGTAAATCGTCTGCAACGTCACGCCTGTGGCGTCTTCAGATTGAATGGTGCCGGTGAGCCGGTCGCCGTTGCGCAGGTGCAACACTACTGTCTCGGCGCCCTGTGCAGTCAGCGCGAGCAATCCGATTCCAAAAATCCAGCCACGCAGGAAAAATAATTTCATGTCAAGGCGTCGGCGGTTTGGCGGCAGGAGGTGCGGGGAGTTCATCGAGTTTTGGAAAATCAGTCGGGGACAATTGACGCGCACCGTTCTTCACCTGGACGTTCCCTTGGCGATCCATCTCCAGTTTGGGCGGACGATTCTCATTATAGACGTGGGTTTGGCGCAGCAAGAGATCCCCATCCGGGTCGGTCACCCAATAATAAAAAGATTGCCCACTCGTCCGGTAGAGCAGATGGAGATTGCTCGCCTTGTCGAGTTGTGTCTTGGGAGTCTCGGACGAGACTGCGCCATCCAGCAGCACCACTTTGAACACTTTGACTCCGGGCGGATCCGAGACGCGGAGATAAATTTTCTTGGACAACTTTTGCAAAGTATATTTGCGCACTTCCGGCAACCCGGAGGCCTCACCGACACGTTTTGGAACGCCAAACTCTTGCGACCACAAGGTAACTCCTCTGATGATGTCCACCCCGATTGGTTCGCTCTTCGCCACGACACCCAATTCTCGGAAGTTGACGCTGGCGATTATCCGGTAGCGCCCGGGTTGATCCATGCCAAAGTAGGGAGCCACATTTAACTTGAGGGTTCCCCGCTCCCCATTTTCCAAGACAAATGGACTGACCACGGGCACTTCGCCATAGCGCGGAATGATTCGATTGTTGTAGCTGCTGACGGTGAAGGTCAGCCAGTCCGGCTCCTTGCCCAGATGCAACGTCTGGCCGGAGCGGTTAATAACGCGCACGTTAACTTCGAGCGCCTCGTTGGCCAAGTACTGATCCCCGTCAACAGACACTTCCACACTCACCTGTTGGGCCAGCGCCAGGTGCCCGGAAGCCAGCCCGCAAGCCAAAAATGTAAATAGATTCTTCATGCGCGCAATTTATGCGGGATCAGTTCACTGACAAGCTACAAATCCTGCCTTCGCAAAAAATCCAGGAGTGTTTTCACGAGCGATCCTGCGACTACGAACCAACCGCGTAAACCGACGCCGCTCCGCCGCTGCATATTCAAGGAAGAGTTATGGAATCTCTGCAACTTCATTGCTCACCACCTTTATTCGACTAGACGCAAGCCGCGTTCAACCGGCCTTGCACTTCAGCTTGAACCCGCTCCACCGGCAGTGCCCGGAGGCATTCCAAGGGTGTCGCCAACTTACAGTAAGATTTCATGCACGGCACACACGGCAAGGAAAGTTGCAACACCCGCTGAATTTGCCCGTAAGGCCCGGTGTGCTGCGGTCGCGTGGGGCCAAACATCGCAACCACCGGCTTGTTTAATGCGGCAGCGACGTGCATCGGGCCGGTGTCGTTGGTCACCATCAATTCGCCGATCCGGATCCATTCGACCAGCTCCGGCAACGACGTCTGTCCGGTCAAATCCAGGCAACGCTCCGTGTCCACCGACGCGATGGCACGGCCGATGTCCCGCTCCGATTGTCCGCCGAGAATTGCGAATCGAAGATCAACGTGCTCGGCGGCGAGTCGGCGCACCAGATTGGTGAAGTGCTCGACGGGCCAGCGCTTGTTCACCCAGCGCGCACCGGGATTGATGATCAGCCAGCGATGCGAATTCATCGGCCATTTTTGCCGCATCGCCGCCGCGATAGCGGGTCGCGCGGGTAGCCAGGTGAAATCCCGATGCACCGGCACACCCAAATGCGGCAGCAACGCCAGATACCAGTCCACCGCGTGCGCTTTCGGCGTGGGCCGGGGCACGGCCAAGTCGTAGAATCCGTGCGCGCCTTCGCGGTGGTTGTCTAAGCCGATGAGAAACTTGCCGTTGGCGAGCCAGGCAAACGCCCCGCTGCGCGCCAGTCCTTGCAAGTCGATGACCCAATCGAACTGAAGCGAGCGCATTCGCATGAGGCCGTTCCACAGTGCGGGCCAGTTGCGCGCCGAATGCCAGCGGCGTCGCTCGAAAGGAATGATGCCTGCCAAATCCGGATCGCCTTCCAGCAGCGGCACCAAATCTACACCCAGCCACCAGTAGATTTCACTTTGGGGCAGGTGCAGCTTCAGCAGGCGGAGTAGCGGTAAGGAATGAATGACATCGCCGAGCGAACTGGGTTTGACGATGAGAATTTTCAAGAGAAACGCCGTGAATAGCGGGAGTTTCGTTCCGTAAAAGCCTGCGCCTGCAAGGTGCTGCCCCGTCGGGGAGGAAGATTATTTTCCGTAAGACAGCCGCTCCGCCAAACGGGGCGGCAAACCTGCAGCGAGAATCTTCCGTTGCGTCGTCGCCATGTCGTAGTCCAGTCGGCGAAGTTCAATCGACTGCTCATCCATGTCGTAGATCACGTAGGTTGCCTTGGCCACCCCGTCGCGGGACTGGCCCACGCTTCCAACATTGATGAAGTATTTGCGTCCGTGGTCGATCTTGAACTTCGAGTAAGTGCCCCCGCGCACCACGCTGTCCCGGATAAACGCCACCGGCACATGCGTGTGCCCGAAGAAACAAACCGCCGTGTTTTGGTAGGTGAAGCTGGCGGCCGCTGCGAGCTTGTCAAAGACGTAACCCCATCGCTGCGGGCCATCCAACGTGGCGTGAACGATGCTGAAGCTGGCCACCAGGCGCAGGTATTTGAAATCGCGGAGCCACTTACGATCTTCTTCGTTGAGTTGTTTGCGGGTCCAGTTCACGGCCTCGGCCGCGTGCGCATTAAAACCGTCGAGATTCTGCTCTGAAGAGCAATACTCGTCATGGTTGCCCTTGACGATCGGCATGCCCATGTCACGAATGATGTCCAGGCATTCCTTGGGATTAGCGTTGTAGCCGACCACATCGCCGAGGCACGCATAATGCGTTACCTTTTGGGCTTTGCAGTCTTCCAGGACTGTTTGCAATGCCTCCAAGTTGCCGTGGATGTCGGCGATGATCGCGTACTTCATCTTAAACTTCTCAAGTAATTACCGAACAATTTCAAAACCGCAATACTCGCCGCTCGCTTCGCTCCAGCTTGCCTGTTCCCGCTGAATCCGCCGGCCCAAACCCGAATCCCGAACCGCCTGCCGGAACGCTTCCAATTCCGCCTTCGATCCTTCCCCAATCAACTCCACTCGGCCATCCGCCAGATCGCGGATCGTGCCGGTCACTTCATAACCGGGCACCAGCGACTTGACTGTGTAGCGAAAACCAACGCCCTGCACAGACCCCGAATACCACACCTGAAGACGGACACGGTTCATTCCGAGTTACAGTCATCGTCCGGCTTCGCGTTTCGCCCGCCAGCCAACGGTTCAGAACAATGGCACATAGCCACAAATATGCACGCTCTAATCAAGCCACAATTCCGCCGGTTCGTGCAACGGTTTTGTTCGGCAACCGGCTGGAGCAAACGCCTCGCGGGTATGTGAGCCTTTATCTGACGGCCAACGATGCCGCTAATTCATCATCGCGTGAAAAACCATTGAGGTAGTTTGAACCGTGCACCTCATTTGGGTGGTTCATTGCGCCGTTGCGCCCGGCGCTTGGCATCAAGCAGTTTTCCAGTGGTACTCGTCGGTGGAGCGGAATCTTTTTTCGCCCCGCTTTCGGCGGGCGCGCTCTCCACTTTCACCGGTTCAACCGTTTCCCGGACGATGAACGGCTTCGCCGCAGTCTCGGCCGACACCGGCGTCTGCGGACGGAACAAATCCGGATTGGGCGGCGCGGCGGGCGCGGTTTGCGTGGACCGAACCTGATCCCGCCGGGCGAGCAATGCCGAAAGCGATACATCTGCCTCCGGCGTGCGGGGAACGCCGCGCCAGAAGAAAAGCCAGCGGCGGAGGTTTTGCGTTGCGCGCAGCCATTCGTCGCGGTCGATGTAAATGCGCCGTGCGCCGACATCAAACGTGAAGAGCACCACCGCCAGCTTGAGCAGCCACTCCCAAAGATCGCGCGGCTGAAACGTTTTGCGCCGGTCGTGGAGAAATGGATTTTCACCCGGCATGGCCAGATCCAGCATTTTGCCGCCGCCCGTTTCGGCGAGGCGCTTGAGCAGATTAAGATTCGGCTCCGTGGCATTGAACTCCGGCGAATAATTCACGCTGGCCCCCAGCGCCTGCGTGCCGCGCGGTTTGCCATCCTTCATGTCCATCAAGTTCAGCAGATACGCGCCGACCTCCTTCGTGGGAAAGCGCGCCTCGTAATGCCCCGGCCCGGTCTGCTCCAGCAGGACGGTCTGGCGTTCGCCCTTGGGACTGACCACGACTGATTGCAGCTTGAGAAAATTGCGGTAATTCCCCTCGGCATCCAGCGCCTCGACGCTGATGACACCTTCGCCCTTGTCCACCGAAACTTCCGTCGTGAAGTCGGCGTTTTCCAACCGACGCAAACTCCACTTGGCGATTTGCGACCAGAACTGCTGATACTTTCCCCACGTCTGCCAGTCCTTCGCCCACTTGGCTTTCGCGTCGGAAGTAAACGCGACCGCGCGGCCCAATCCATATTGCCAGTGCGCGAGCAGCGGATCGCCTTTGTCGGAAACCAGCGGCGTTTCCGCGCGGGCCTTGGGCGAGGTCGCGACATAGCCGCGCAATATCGGATATTCACTGGCACCAATGCCGCGCACCAATTCGCTGTTGGCCGCGAGCTGTGGTTTGAACGGTTCCTCGAAGATCGCCGACTTCAAAATCACCGCGGTTTCCTTCAGGAAAATCTGCGGCAGTTGACCCGCCGAACGCACGTCGTAGAACCGCCCCTTTCCCTGGTCGGCCATCCAGATCATGGTGTCGGGTTTGACGTGTGCGCCGATCATCACCGTGCTGATCGTGATCTTGTCGCCCACCATGGCGCTGATCAAAGCCTGCGTCGGCGCACCCGGATCCCCGTCGCTGAAGATTATCAAGTGCTTGAGGTTGGCGTTGGATTTCTTCAACCCTTCATGCGCCATGCTCATCAGGTTTTGAAAATTCATGAGGTCGCCCTGGTTCATGCCGTTAATCTTGCGCCCTAAGTCCTTCTTGTTTCCCACCACGGTCATCGGAAACAGCCAGCTATCCCGGCCGTCCCACAGGAGCACGCCCAGCTCATCCTGGGGCCCCATTGCGTCCAGCGCGGCAATGGCGATGTCGCGCGCTACCTGGTTGCCATTGTCGAATTCCATGCCGTGCATCACCAGTGCCAGCGCGCCCTTGGGCAGGACTTTCTTGCTGTCCAGCTCCATGTCCACCGGCAGCGTTGATTCCAGCGGCGTGCCTCGATAACCACCCGCCGCGTAAGTCTGCTCGCCGCCGATGCACACCAGGCCCACACCGAAATCTCGCACCGCGCTTTCCAACAGCCGCATCATCTCCATACCCAAATCGCCGGCCGCAATATTGCAGAGGAAAATCACGTCGTAACTTTGCAACTCCGCCAGCGAATTGGGAAACCCGCTGATATCGACAGACTTCACTTCCAATTGCGACGCCTGCAGCGCCTCCACCAGCCGCCGGTTTTGCGACGGATCATCGGACACCAGCAGCACGCTCGGCTCACCGCGCACGCTGGTGAAGCTCGTCGCCTTGTTGTTTTGCGGCACCATGTCCCGCGCCGCCTCGACCTGCACGTTATAGCTGTAAAATCCCGCTTCCTTCAAAGTCTGCGGGAAGGAGAACAAGTTTTTTCCCGCGCTCAACTCGACCTGCTGCTCGCCCAGCAATTCATCATTGCGATACAGCCGCACCGTCGCGGGCTGCGCCTGGTCGGCTTGGACAAAGATTTTCGCCTCGAACGTCTGACCCTTTTTCAAACCATTCGGCAGCGTCAGTTTTTGCACCGACACATCTTGGCCGCGCGCCACGCCGAGGGGCACCACATCCACGCTCACGCCGAGCGGTTTCGCGGCCAGTGCCGCCGCCAGCGCGTCGCCGATGTTTTCATTCCCGTCCGTCAGTATTACGAGCCGTTTCTGGCCGGTCTCAGGGAAGGCCGCCGTGCCGAGGCGGATGGCTCCGGCGATGTCGCTGCGCGAGGTATCGACGACCGCTTGGATTTTTTGCACGTCCACGGCGGCGTTGGGCGTGGACTCGATGCTGGCGCCCGTGCCAAACACCAGCACGCCGGCCTTGTCGTTTTTATTTTTCTGCTTGGCCACCTGATTGATGTAGAGCCGGGCCTTCTCCTGTTGCGGTGACGGCACGCTGTCGGAGCGGTCCAGCAGAAAGAAAATATTCACGCCTTCGAGCGGCCGCAGCCATTGCAGTCCCGCGATGGCGAAGACCAGCGCGACCAGAACCACCAGCCGGATACCCGTGGCCAGCCAGCGGCGGAACGGACTGACTTGCACATCCGATTTCCACGCGAGCCAAAGCACCCACGCCAGCGCGAACGGCAGGAGAAGCAAATAATTCGGGTTGGAGAATTGGAAGTTCATTTGGAACCGTGGAGCAAAACCACCGCCCGTAAATCCGCAGGCGCCACCTTGCGTAAAAACTTTTGTACGCGATGATTCATGGAATCAGCGACATAAAGATTGCCCACCGAATCAAGGGTAATGCCCCACGGGTTGCTGAATTGTCCCGGCGCGGAACCAGCACCACCCAGCAACTCCAGCGGCCGGTCTTGCTTATCAAAAATCTGAATGCGGCTGTTCCCGAATTCACAAACGTATTGGCATCCCGCCGCGTCCACGCGCACGTCACAGGGATAACTCAGGTCACCCTGGGCGCGGCCCGCGCGACCATAAGTGCGAAGATATTTGCCCTCGCGCGAAAAGATTTGAATCCGATGATTGCAGGAATCCGCCACGAAGACCTGATCCTGCGGGCCAATCCCAATCCCTTCCGCTCGGTTGAACTCCCCTGCCCGGTCCCCCGGCACGCCAAAGATGTTCAGAAAAGATTTTCCCTGCGCCGTGAAACGCTGAATCCGCTCCGTGAGTCCGTATTCGGTGACGTAGATTTCGCCCTTGGAATTGACCGCCGCGGAGCGCGGGAAAAATACCTGCCCGGCGTTCGTCCCCACCTCGCCCCATTGACGAACCAATTTGCCGTCGGTGGAAAAGTGATTCACTCGTGAATAGTGCGGTTCGATCACGACGATGTTGCCCGCCGCATCGCGACACATCCCTTTCGGTCGGCCCAGATCGGTCTGCGGCATCTGCCACGAAAGCAGAAACTCTCCTTGCGGCGAAAACTTTTGCACGCGCCCGGTCATGTCCGCGACATAGAGATTGTCCTGCGCGTCCACGGCGACGGAGCGCGGCTTGTTGAACTGCCCCAACCCGGTGCCGCGCGAACCAATCACCTGCACACGGTCGAACAACTGGCTTTCCAGCGCCAGCTCGTTGGAAGGCAGTTGCGGCGTACAACCGGTGAAAGCAAAACAAGCTCCGAGCAGTGCGAACAGTGGAGAAGATTTCCGGGCGATCCCGCATCCGCGCGCCACGAGCCAGCCGGCCAGCGGCAGCGCGGCGAGCGCGAGCAACAACAGACAGAGCGCGTTGACTTGGGAATTATGGCCGTAGTGAAGTAGATTGAACACTCGCAACGCGAGCGTTTCCCCGCTCGGCGGCACCACCAGCACGAGCGTTTCGACATCCCACAGGCAGAGCAGATACACGACATACCACGCGGCCGCGAGTTGCGGCGCGAGTTGCGGCCAGTGGACGTGGCGGAAAAGTTGCCAGCGGTTTGCGCCGTCCAGTCGCGCGGCATCCGTCAAAATGGGATCCACGCTTCGCCGGGCGCGCGCCGCGCCATTCCAACCGATGGCCAGGTAGCGCAGGCTCCAGGCGAGAATGACAATTCCTGCGCTTTGATAAAACGCCGTGAGCGGCGGACGATTCAGCAGCACTATCAAGGCAATTCCCAGCAGAACGCCCGGCACCAGAAACGGCAGCCAAAGAAATACGCCTATCCGCCAGCGCCAGGTGGCGAGTCCCAAGCCAACCGTCAATGTCGCCGTGAGCGCCGCCAGCAGAAAGGAATTCAGACACGCCGTCCTCCCGGCGGAAAAGGCCTTGGCGAATTCCGACCAGGTGTGAGTGGCCGTGAACAATTGAACAACGGGCAGACCCACCGACAGGAATAGAACGATCAACGAGCCGACACCACACATTCCGAACCAGCCGTTGCCCAGTTGCCGCCGGAAAATCCGTGGCGACGTGGGAGCGGCGAGGCGCGGCCAGGCGATTTCGCGTCGATTCATCCAGATCAACAACAGCAGGGGCGCGAGCACCAGCGGCCAGCTCAGTCGGATTGCCGCGAGGTAATCGAAGGTTGTGTTGAAGCTCACCCAGATTTCGGCGGGAAACACTTTGGTCTGCAAAATGGCGGGCACGGCAAAATGATTCAGCGTCAGCACAATAGTCAGCACAGCGGCCTGCCCCAAAGCCGCGCGCGCCATCGGCAGAAGCAACCAGTGGATCAGTTTTCCACCGGCCAGTTGGGCGTCGGCTTCGAAATGCGCGGGTTGCAGCCGTTGCCACGCGGCCAGCGTGGCGAAGGTCGTGATGGGCCACAGCAGCAGGGCGAGAATCCAGATCGTCCCGCCCAGCGAATAAATATTCAACGGCAACCACCCACGCCAGATACCGGTGTGGCCGAGCAGATGGAGCCAGCAATTGGTGACGAGAAACGGCGGCAACGCCAGCGCCATAACTGCGAGCATCAACAATCCATTCCGCCAGCGGGCTTCCAAGCCCGCCAGCCACAGCGCCACGACCAGGCCAAATCCCGTCGCCAGCAGCGTGGCGAGCGCGCTGACGAGCAGACTGTTTTGGAGCAACACCCAGTTCATCGGAGAAAGATTTCCTTCAACCTCGCGGTCGCGGGTTCCAATTCACGCAGCAGTTCCGGCCAGTTTGGTTTGAGAGTCGAAGTCGCGACTTCGCTGGCCGCAGTGCCTTCGAGCGCGCGTGCGGCGACGAGCTTGCTTACGACTTCTGGGCGCTGGAGATACTCAAAAAGCTTTTGCACGGCGGCGGCGTGTGGCGCGTCCCGCACCACGGCGACGGTATTCGGAATCAGGAGTGAATCCTCCGTCAGCGGCAGCGCGGCGATGGGCAGGCCTTCGCGCTGGCCGGCGGCGATGTCATCGGAATCGGTCATGCCGATCCACGCTTCGCCACTCCCGACCAGTTTCACCACCACGGAATTGCCATCGACGACCATTGGCTTGTTCGCCTGCAAGGCGCGGCACCACGCCTGCCAGCGCGCGTCGCCCCACGATTGGCGCAATGCCAGAAAGTGCGTCGCCGCCGTGCCGAAGAGCGGATAGGAGAGCGCGACTTTGCCCCGCCACTGGGCGTTGGTGAGTTCGCTCCAGGAACGCGGCGCAGCAGCCAGCGTCAGTAAATTAGTGTTCACCACCAGCCGACGGCTGCGATAGCCAAACGCTTTCCAGCCGTTTTGTTCGCGAAAGATATTCTTTGCCGCGAGTTGATGAATGCGAAACTCCTCACTGTTCCAGAACACGTCGCATTGCGGATGCGCGCTCTCGGCAATCAGGCGGTTCACCAGGCCGATGGTTTTGGCGGCCTCGCTGTCATAGACGGTGCGCGCTTGGATCCCGGTCTGCTTCGTGAATTCGAGGAGAATCGGCTCGGCGTATTCCTGATCTTGGGAAGTGTAAACGATGACCTGCTGGTTGATTCCTTGTTTCGACTTGAACAAAGCCGGCAGAACCACCGCCGCAAGCAAGCCTATGATAATAAAACTAAATCCCGTGAACGGTCCATAGACCAGCATGTCCCGAAACCAATGATCCTTCTTCGGTTGCTGCGGCTCGCTCACGCGGTCCTCCGATGGTAATACCACCACTCGAACAGCAGCACGAACAGTCCGGCGAGCGCGATCCAGCGCCAGATTTCCAGGTTCGCCCGGCGCGTGGTGGTGGCCGTCACTTTGCCATACTTGCCCAACTGCAACACTTCGCGAAGCGTGGTGTCGCTCTCCGCCGCGTCCATCAGGTTGACACAAAAGACGGTTTCATTCGTGCCGGCGCGCAACCGGTAAATTCCCTGTTTCGCCGTGTCCCCAAAAACAATCTCGCGCGCATTGGCATCCAGCGGCACGGGTTTCGCCTTGCCGTCGGGTGGCGTGATTTGCGCGGTAGTTACGGTTTCAGGCAGACCAATGCGAAACGGGTCGCCAGCGCGAACGGTGAGCAGCGCCGCGTTGGCCGTGGCGGGGTTCAACCAATCAAGCGCGTTGGCGATGAAGATGGGAAACGAGATGCGCAGCGGCCAGGTGCTTTGCAGCGTGTCGAAGCCAACCCAGACGATGCGCTGCCGTTCGAGTTCGCCGGCGAGGATGAGCGGCGTCTGCTGCGAATCCACGAGCGTCGTCGCCCAGATCGGCGTCTTGACGGCAATGCTTTCGCTGATTTGCACGTTATCGAAACTGGCGAAACGCAGCAACGGATGCGTGCTTTTCCAATCGACGATCACCGGCGCGACCGCCTTGGACATGCTGTCAAACCAGTTCGTGTTCGCCGTGTGAATGGCCAGCACGTTGCCCGTCGGCCAGACCGTTGGCCGCGCGTCGTCGAGCACCACAACATCAAAGTTTCGGCCCGGCTCAACCAAATCGGTGGCCACGGTGACTTGCGCATTGGCCACGGCCCGCAGCGCTTTTTCGAGAAAGCGGTTGCCCCGCGACACCAGCAGCACCTTCACCGGCTGCGGCAGCAGGCTCACGATGGAGGCCTGGTTGTCCACGGCGAGATCGTCCTTGACGGTGACGCGCACGGTGAACACGCCGTCCCGCGTTTGCGGTGCGATGAACACTTGGGGCGAAGGCTGTCGCGGCGCGAGCGTCAGCGGACGGGTTTCGAGCAATTGATCGTTGAAGCGCAATTCCAGCTCGGTCTGCACCACGTTGGTCGAGTAGTTGGCCACGCTCGTGAAGATCGCGCGCTGCTTGGCGTCTTCGGGATTCGCGCGAACATCCAGCGAAATGACGCCGACATTATTCCCGCGCTGACCGACGCCATGAAAGATGAGCCGCAATCCTTTGTTTTCAAACTCGCTCAAGTCCGGCACCGCGCCGTCGCTGAAGAGATGAATTTCGGCACGGTCATTGTTACGCGTCGAAGACTCGGCGAGCTTGAGCGCGTCCACGAGGCGCGTGGGCGAATCGGCCACGGTGCAGGCTTCGATGGCTCGACGCAGCGCGGACTTCTCACTGGTCGGCGATTGTTTGACCTCGGTGCTGGCCGCGGCTTGCACGACGATCATCTGGTCATCGTCACGCAGACTGTTCACGAGCTTGAGCGCCTCGGCGCGCGCTTTTTCAAAGCGGGAGGGCGATTCATCCGTGCTCTGCATCGAACCCGAGGCGTCGAGGATGAGCACAAACAAATTGCCACCGGCGGTTTTGCCGGCGAAGTAAGGCCGCGAGAGCGCGAGAATCACGAAGATCAACAGCAGCAGTTGCAGGATAAGCAGCCAGTTGTGCCGCAGCCGCTGGAACGGCGCGTTGGCCTGTGTCTCGGCCAGGAACTTTTGCCAGAGCATCGTGCTCGACACCAGCTTCACCGTCCGTTTGCGCTTGAGCAAATAGAACACGATCACCACCGGAATCGTGGCGGCGAAAGCAAAAGCGGCGGGCGCAAGAAAGTTCATCCCCACACCTCCGCCTGCCGCAATTGTTTCAAGAGCAGTTGTTCCAGCGACGCGTCGGAACTGGACATGAAGAAACTCACGCCGCGCGCCTGGCAATGTTCCAGCAACCGCTGGCAAAAGTTTTGCACCATCTGCTGATAGGCCTTGAGCCGGTAGCGGCCAAAGGTCACTTCCGTCTGCGCGCCGCTTTCCGCGTCGATCAGCCGCAAGTCGCCGAAGGTCATCGGTGCGAGTTCGTCCGGCGCGAGAATCTGCACGGCGTTGATTTGAAACCCGCGGCCCATGAGCGCCGTCAAGCCGGACTCGTAACCAGCGGGATCGAGAAAATCGCTGAGGATCACCGCCACGCCCGCCTGCCGTGCCTGCAACGCGCCACGCCGCAGGGCTTCATTCAAATTGGCGGTGCCTCCGGCGGTGACTTGATGAAGATTCTGAAAATATTGCAGCGTGGATTTGCGCCCGCGCACCGAACGCAACGCGCCGCGCGAAGCCAGCTCGGAACCGCGCGTCGTGAATTCCGCGCTGGGAATGTCGGGGAAAGGCACGATGCTCACGCGGTCAAAACCACAGAGCGCCACGTAGCCGATGGCGGCGGCGATCTGGCGGGCGAAATCAAACTTGCGCGGCGTGCCGAACGTCATCGACTCGCTGGCATCCAGAAAAATGGTGACCGGCAGTTCGCGTTCCTCCTCGTAGAGTTTGAGGAAAAGTTTGTCGAGACGGCCAAACAGATTCCAGTCGAGATAACGAAAGTCGTCACCAGAAACGTAGTTCCGGTGATCGGCGAACTCGACGGATTGGCCACGCGCCTTGCTGCGCCGCTCGCCCTTGGCGGAACTCTTCGCGCGTCGCGCCGCGAGCAATTGGAATTGCTCCAGGCGGCGGAGAAGTTCGGGGGTGAGGAGAGGCATGGTCAAGGTTGCCGCGCGGCGCGGCGGAGTTGCTCCAGTTCCGTCTTCAGCGGCTGCCAGTAAATTCTATCACGCTCGCGTTCGGCACGTTCTTCATTGGCCAAAGCTGCTTCCAAATCGCGCAGTTTGGCGGGTTCGGCGAGATTGAGCAGCGGGCGTTTTGAAGCCAGCTCCCGCGCGAGTTCTGACGCGGCTTGCGCCACCTCATAAAGCAAATCAGGGGTGCGCATTTCCAACAGCCAGAATCGCTGCCGTTCCGGCGTCGGCGCGGCGCGATGTTGCAGGTAGTGTGATTCAACGAGCCGTTGCAACATCGGCCAATCTTTGCTGCGCTGGGTTTTCTTCGCTTGCACAAGATCGGGCAGCGAGAGCAATTCGTAAGTTGTGCCGTCATCGTCGGCCAGCGTGGTGCGGCGTTCCCAGAGTGCGGGGAACGGATCAACGCCGCGCAATTTGGACATCAAGTCCACGCGCATGTCAGCGGCGTCGGGATGTTGACAGCGAAAATGAATGGCGTGGCCGCGTTCAAGAAATTCGGCGGCGAATGGCGGGACGGTGATGCAGTCAGCTTGAAGTTCCTT
>JBKJSC010000291.1:0-8169 GCA_046593035.1 Limisphaerales bacterium
GCACATGAGCGGCACGGAGAGCGAATATTACCTGGGCCTGAATCCGCCGTATCGGGCGAAGAACGGGCCGATTGATGACCTTGCAGAGTTGCTGCTCATCCGCGGCATCAATCGGCCCGTTCTTCGCCCGATACGGCGGATTCAGGCCCAGGTAATATTCGCTCTCCGTGCCGCTCATGTGCGGATCGTCATCGGCATCGCGCCAGTCGAGGATGGAATCAACGATGGCCGGAAATTCGGCGGGATCCACGCCCACCACCGTGAGCGCCAGTTCCAGTGCCTGTTGATCCGCCATGTTGATGTTGTACTTGCGCTCCATGTCGATGATCTTGATGGAATAAGTTCCCGATCCGAGCGGATTGTTTTCCAGTGAGATGCTGGCAAAAATCTCATTGGTTCCCAGCGGCCCGCCCGCCCACTTCTGGCTGAGGCAATCGTACGGTTCCGTTGTGATGCTCAACTGTTGTCCGAGAAGATAGCGCGCCAGTTCCACACCGGAACGCCCCAGCCAATCAAATTCCGAATCGTTGTTCGAATTGCGCGCCAGCACGGTTTCCACCTTCATCGAATAGGCAAAGCCCCCGGCCAAGATGGCCAGCACCAAGATCACCATCATCACGATGATCAAGGCGATGCCGCGCGGGCGTTGGTTTAATTCAATCTTCATGCGCCTGCTGCTATGGCCGTTTCGGGGGCTGATTCGGAAAACCCTGGCCGCCACCGCCCGGCCCAAATTGCCCGCCACCACCGGGACCTCCAGGACGTCCGCCGCCGGGACCAAATTGCCCACCACCACCGCCAGGACCGCCGGGACGTCCGCCAGGACCGAACTGTCCGCCACCTGGACCACCCGGACGACCGCCGGGACCGCCCGGCCCTCCGGGACCACCACGCCCGCGCCCGCCGCCCTGTCCAGCGGCGTTCGGGATTGTAGGAATCTCGTACGCCTGAGGAATCGGCATGGCGTTCATCGCGATTTCTTTGGTCAACACTTCCATCGGCTCACGCAAACTGGACTTCGCCGAGGCGAACTCCAGCGAGATGCGCATCAACGAAGGAAGGGCATTGGTCAGTGTCCATTCATCCGACCAATCGGCGACGCCGCCGTTGGTCGCCCAAAATTCGACGCTGAATCGCGAGACGTTGCTGGCGAGTACGAGGGAATACGGCTGCATCGTGGAGTTGGTGTCGAACAACAGCGGAGCCTGCGTCATCACGAGTTGGCTCGCGGAGTTTACACCCGACTCCACCGTGAACGTCACCCGTCTCACCGCTTGATCTCCGAACAGCCCGCGTGTCACGCCGTTGCCGGGGAAGGAGGCAGGCAGGCGCGTCACCAGACTGAGCATCGCGCTGTCGCCGGTCGTGTCCACGTCGAAGGCATAATAGTTGGCGTTCATGCTGAACATTTGCACGCCGCCCACCGCCTGTTCGATGGAGCGGAGCGCAATGCGTGCGCGCTGCACTTCCGCCGCCGCCTCCTGGCCTACTTTTGCGCCGCGCAAAATCGCCGTCCAACTCGCGTAAATCGCGTAGATGATCACCGTCAAAATGGAAACCGCGATCAACACTTCGATGAGCGTGAAAGCGCGGGCCGGCACACGGCGGGGCGTGGTGCTCTGGGGTTGCGGAGTCAGTGGTTTCATAATCATCGATTCCGGGATCCCAGCGTATTGCCCGAACCAACCCCCACGGTGGAATCCGGGCGGTAGAGCAGGATGCTCATTTGCGACCGCACCACCCGGCTCTCGATCGCCTGGCTGACGATGAAATCCACTTGGAACAAGCCGTTGGTCGAGATCAGCGTGATGGTGCGGTCCCATTTGCAATTGGGATACCGATCGCCGAAGTCGCCCGCTTCCGAGCCTTCCTCCAGCTTGTTCGTCAGCGAGAGTTCCGCCGCCAGACTGCCCACGTCCACCGGCGTGTGTTGCAATCCTCGCGCCGCGCGTAGGCTGCGCGAGGTCAGGTCAAGGATCGCAAAAATGGCGATGCAAAATAGGCTGATGGCGATCATCACTTCCATCAACGTGAACGCGCGGGCCAGAAGTGTGGCGCGAGTCAAACCGCGCCCGCCCAAACCGTGTGGAAGGGAAATCTTCATCGCACGATGACCAATCTGGTCAGGCCGGTGGTGATCTCCAGCAAGATGGCGCGCTCCTCGTTCTTGTCGGAGAGCAGGGTGGCGAGCAGTTCATCACAGGTGCCATTCGGATAAAACCGCACGCGCCCTTCGGTTTCCAGTTCCACACAGTTCTGCCGGTTCACCCAGAGTTCCTTGAACGCCACGCTTTCGGGGAGCGACACGGAAAAATTTGCCACCGGCACCCCGCCATCCGTGCCCCCGCCCACCGGCTGCACGGTCAACTGGCTCTCGCCAATCACCAGATCGACTGGCACGCCGTGCAAAATCGCCCGCGCCCGTGCGTGGCTGCACGCCTCCGTCAAGTCGCTGACAGCCTGTTGAATCGGGGTTTTCTGCATGGCCCGCACAAACGCGGGAATGCCAAAAGCCATGATGATCGCGATGATGAACACCACCATCAGCATTTCGATCAACGTGAACGCCCGCGCCCGTCGAAGGTCGAACGTCAAGGATCGCGGCTCGCAACGGGTTTTCATTTTCCGATGTTGGCCGTGAGCGTGAGCATGGCGGACAGCACGCTGAACAGCAGAAAGCCCACGAAGACGGCGATCATCACGATCATCGCCGGTTCGATCAAATTGGTCATCACCCGCAGACTGACGCTCAATTCGTTTTCATACGTGCTCGCCACATTGGACAACGCGCCGGGCACGTCGCCCGTGTCCTCGCCGATCTTGATCAGGTCGATCATCAATTGCGGAAACATTTTGCTGCGGGCCAGCGGCTGCGCGATGGTTTTGCCGTCCGTGACTTCTTCGCGCGTCTTGGCAATAGCCTCCTTGAGCATGACGTTGGGGATGACCTGCTCCGTGATCTTCAACGCGGTCAACACCGGTACGCCGTTGTGCAACAGCGTGGCGAGCGTGCGAGCGAACTGGCCGAATAGATTTAATTTAACCACCTTCCCGACGATCGGCGCTTTCATTTTCCAGCCGTCGATGCTGCGTCGGCCTTCTTTCGTGGCGCGAAACCGGATGAACAAAATGGACACGACGACGATGAACAGGCCCATGATTGCGAGGTAAAGCGGGTTGCCGAAAAAATGGCTGACCTTGATCAGGAACTGCGTGGAGGCGGGCAACTGCACTTTCATCCCTTCGAAGATCGAGAGGAATTTCGGCAGCATGTAGGTCATGAAAAAAATGACGATCACGATGCCCACGCAGGCCACCAGCGCGGGATAGATCAGTGCCGCCGTGAATTTCTGCTGCACCTCGGCGAATCGCTCGTAGTGATCCGCCAGCCGCCGCATCACTTCCACGAGCGAACCGCTTTGCTCGCCCGCCCGCACCATGTTCACGTACATGTCGGAAAAGATCACCGGCTGCTTGGCCATCGCGTCGGACAAGCTCTTGCCCTCCATGACATCCTGCTTCAACCCTTTGCTGACTTCCGAGTTGATGCCTTTCGATTGGAGATGCGTCATGCTGTTGAGCGCCACGGTGAGCGGCATGCCGGACTTCAGGAGATTGGCCAGTTGCTGGGTGAAGGTCGCCAGTTCCTGCAACTTCGGTTTGCGTTGCCGCTGCACCATCGCCCGCAAAGCCGGCGGCAAAAATCCCGCGACATCCATCTTGCCCGCCGCCGCCGCCCGGTTCGCGCGCGCCGCGCCGCCCTTGGCCGTATCCACCGCCACCGGGAACAAGCCCATGCGCTCAATCTGCATCAGCGCCTGCGGGCGATCCGCCACATCGAGCACACCCGTCACCACTTCGCCCGTGCGTCGCCGGGCTTTGTAAGAAAATTGCGGCATCAGAAAGTTTAGAGTTTAGAGTTCAAAGTTTAGAGTTCCGCGGAGCGCTTGAATTTCGCGCCGCGCAGTTCGGATTGTTGCAAGTATCGCATCAAACCACCAATCAATAAGACCACTTCATTGCTCCAGCCGTAGAGTTCGGCAAATTGCTGTTCGTTGAGGTATCCAACGTCGAGGGCCACGTAAAGTTGCGCCTTAATCTCGCCCGCCGAGCCTTTGGCGATCGCCAGAAACTGCACAAACTCCTTGGTGCCGCCGCGCTCAAACCCTTCCGCGATGTTGGATAAGATGGAAACGGCGGCCCGTCGCATCTGGCCTCTGAGTTCAAAGTCCCGTTCCAATTTTCCCGTGGCGCTGATCGCGTAAATTCTTCGCGCCAGCTCCCGGCCTTTCTTCCATCCTTCGATCTCTTCAAACCGGACAATCGTCGCCATAAATCCTCATCCGCTTCTAGCTCCTCAAGCCTTCGAAACCGGTGGAGTTGCCGCCGCCACCGAACGCGAAACCCTGAACTCTAAACTCTGAACTTCATTCAAGCTTCCCCGCCGATACCCTTGCGGATCCACCGTCACTTCCGCAAAACCGATTTGCTTCAACGCCGACGTGACCTGCGCAATCATCTCCTCCTCCCGCAACCGTGGCAACTCCGCCACGCCCACTTCGATCCGGGCAAAACAGTTTAGAGTTCCGAGTTCAGGGTTCAGAGTTCCAACCGCCGACGTGTTCTCCAACCCCAAACTTTGAACTTTGAACTCTAAACTCTGAACTCCGGACTCTGAACCGACCTCATGGATTCGCACCCTTACATCATAAAATCCCAGGTCTTTGAGCACATTCTCCGCCGCCTCGATCATCCGCAGTTTCTCCGGCGTCACCGCCTCGCCGTGCGGCACGCGCGAACTCAAGCACGCCATCTGCGGCTTGTCCGCCGTGGGCAAACCGAGCTGCGCCGACAACTCCCGAATCTCCGCCTTCGTCAGACCCACCTCTTTAAGCGGCGCGCGCACTTGAAACTCCGCCGCCGCCTTGGCACCCGGCCGAAAATCCCCCACGTCGCTCGCGTTCTCACCGTAGGCAATCACCGCGAAATGCTCCGCCTTCGCCAGCGGTTCCAATTCCTCGAACAACTCGTGCTTGCAGAAATAACAACGGTTCGTCGGGTTCGCGAGATAGTCGGGATTGTTAAACTCGTTCGTCTGCAACACCCGCACCGGGATGTGAAATTTCGCCGCGATCTCCAGCGCCTCCGCCAATTCCCGTCGCGGCAGACTCGCCGAATCCGCGATGACCGCCAGCGACCGCTCGCCCAGAACTTCCCGCGCCACGCACGCGAGGAACACCGAATCCACGCCGCCGGAATACGCCACCAGACACGAGCCGTAGCCACGGAGCAAAGCGCGCAGTTGGTCAAGTTTCGCTTGAATCACGCCGCCAAACTGCCACCCCAACCGTCCCTTGTCGAGTGTGGCGCATGGTGACTCAAACCACTTGGAAGTTGGAAGTTGAACGTTGAATGCTTCCCCGCCCCATCCTTCCGAAACCATTCTTTGGCCACGGATGGAACACGGACGAGACACGGATATGGAATTTCTATGAGGACGGCAGGAAAGCAGGAGAAGATTCATCGGTCCGTTGTTTCAATCCCTTCCTGCCTTTCTGCTTTCCTTATTAATACCTGTGTTCCATCCGTGTTCCATCTGTGGCTAAAAATTAGTTCCGCCCCGCGTTCCTAATTCCCATCCAACGGACTCGCCACACTCAGCGCCTCGGCATGTAAATAAGCCATCGTCGTTTCGAGCGATTTATGGCCCATCACTTCTTGAATGGCCCGCGGATTGGTGCCGCGATCAAGGCAATGCGTGGCGTAGGCATGGCGCAACTCGTGAGGTAAAATCATCAGGCCGGTTTTCAGGCACGCTTTGCGGACGGCGCGTTGAAGGTTCACCTCATGCAACCGCCAGCGGACCAGTTTTCCCGAACGCGGATCCCGGCAGGGCAGGAGCGCCGGAAAGAGCCAGGCCCAATTCCAATCAAACTGCGCGTGCGGATACTTGGTGGCCAGTTGGTGCGGCAACGCCAGCGGCACCCGGTTGAGTTGATCGCGGTTCCAAACCACACGGGCCGATCCCACCTGCTCGCGCAAATCTTCCAGCGCCGAGCAGGGAATCGCCACCACCCGGTCTTTGGCCCCTTTGGCGGCGCGGATGATGAACTGCGCGGCATCCAGGTTGACATCCTTGATGCGCAAGTTGAGCGGCTCCGTCACGCGCAAGCCGCAACCGTAGAGCAGGCGGACCGCCAGACTGGTGGCAAAGTCCGCGTCCGCCTGGATCGTTTTGAGCAGCCGCCGCGTTTCCTCGCGCGACGGCGCGTGGCGCACCTGCTGGGGCCGGCGGGCGCGCAAAGACTGGATGTTTTTGAGCTCCACCCCCAACGCCTCCTTGTAGAAAAAAATAATGGCATTAAAGGCTTGATTCTGGGTGCTGGCGGCCACATCTTCCTTCGCCAGAGCGGTGAGAAAATATTCCAACTTTTGTTCACTCGACAGATGAGCTGGCAACTTGACCACAAAATCGCAGAAACGCCTGAGCCAGGCGCAGTAGCTCTGCTCCGTGCTCAACGCAAAATGTTTGCGCCGAATGATGTCGGCCAGCTTTTGCACAGCTTTGTCCGGATTCATGGCGCGACTTTAACCGATCAAAACCCAGTCGCATATCAAAAATATAGCGACACCCTGTCGTATATTAAGAGTTAGGCCGCTCGACCACACCATGCACACATCGCAAAATTTCCGGTTCGCAGCGACCGTCCCGAAGGACGCGGAGTTTGACCATCCAGCAGGAGCAGCATTGATGCGGCGGCTGTCGGCTGAGTTGGCTGCGGCAGGTTGGAGCACCGATGAGATGGACAACTGGAGAGACTGCGGTTGGTCGGTAGGCTGTCGCCGAGCGACATCGGAGCTTGAGGTTGTCGTGAGTCAGATTGAGGACGGACAGTGGATGTTGCAGGTCAGCCCGCGCCGCGTGCCTGGACTCATTGGCGGTTTGTTCGGCAGCAAGCCGTCAGCGACCGCTACGGATGTTCACGAGTTGGCCCTTGCCGTTCATCGCGCACTTTCTACATTGCAGTATCTCAGCAGCCCACAGTGGCGTTGGGACGGATTTCCAGATGAGAAGCACTCGACACCAGAACCACAAGCGGCCTAACCATGCGCTGCAGCGAACGGCCATTTGCCTCGCGGTTGCATTTCTGAGATTTTTGGCTGGCCGTCGCTGAGCTTGGGTCGTTAGGCGGCTGCGCGCGGCGTAATGGTCGCGCAGGTATAATAATGGAAGGAATGACAAGTATGAAAAAAGCTATTTCGCATCCGCAAGCTAAAATCTTGTTGATAGCTTTTCTGCTCGTCACGGTTGTAGGTGGAATTCAATGGAGGCGAAAAGCAATGGCAAAACAAGAGGTTTTCAGTGTCCTTCGTGATGAAGATAGATTCCGTCGCTTGCAAACGCTCCGCACCTTGTCCGAAAAGAACGCCGCTTCTACAACTTCGGCGCTCTTAGATGCACTGGAAGGAACAGACAAGCAGCTTCACTCTCGGTCGGCGTGGGCATTATCGCTTCTTCCTCTCAAGAAATCTCCTGAAGTTGCTAATGCTCTCGTTTCTCATTTGCAGAATGACCCCGACACCGGCGTTCGCTTGTGTTGTGCGATTGGCCTTATGAGTAACGAAGCACCGGAAGTCCGTGATGCTTACATTCATGCCGTCACAGACGAGAATGAGAAGGTGGCGCAAATCGCTCTCGGCCAGTTAGGTTTTCGTGGCGGAGCAGAAGCCACAACCGCTCTTTTCAATACGCTATCCAACCCTTCTTGGCGCGTGCGACTCGAAGCCTGTAAATCTTTAATCACGCTCAAAGCCGCCGATAAGCGTGTGGTCTCGACTTTAGAGAAAATGGCGCAAGAGCCAGAAGCCAAAGTTTATGATAAAGAATTAGATGAATTTGACGAAATTAACAAACAAGTTCATTCAGAAATGCCCGATGAGCCAGAAATGGAAATGTGGGGCAAGATTGGAACGATTTTGCAGAAAGCCAGAGAAATAGCAGCACAGCAACGCTAACCCGTGCCCGAAACGTCCCAACAGCCGCCTAACAAGGCGCGAGCCTGTGTGAAAACTCCCGGCATCAGGGACGGTGGCAGTGTGGATTGGAAAACGGGTTGAGGTCGGCAGGGCTGGCTGCTCCCGTTGGAAAGTTGCCGGAAGTTCGTGGCC
>JBKJSC010000233.1:0-3371 GCA_046593035.1 Limisphaerales bacterium
AGGCTGGCGTCGGGCTTACCCTTTGCTCTTTGAATCTTTTACCCTTTTCACTCCGCCCGCGCAGCGGTCGCAAATTTTCTGATTTGACCCGGCCCGTGCCTGGTCAGAGCGGTTGAGCTGTGGTGTTCGCTTGGTATCAATTCAGCACGGAAGCCAACTCGAAAGGCTTGCGAACAGCTTGGTCGGCGTGGCCGACGTGAGTCGGCTCTGACTGGATCGGTTGCTAAAAGGCATTTCCAGATAAAACGCGTTGGAAAGACCCGCTGCCCACCGCGGCCATCTCCCCATGGAGAGGGAGTCGACGCTCCCAGCGTCCGGCGAGTCAACGCGTTCGCATGTTCGAGGGGCGGCGCGTGGTTGTCATCCGGCCGGACCGCCCTCACTCCGGCTTCTCGGGCGGGGACATCGCAGCGCGATGTCCCTACCTGGTAGGGATGGCGCGCGGCGCCGTCCCCGTCGCCGAGCGCAGCGTCAGCCGACGGAATTCCCTGCGCACGGAGAACCAAGACGTTCGCATCGACGAGAAGGCGGCGAATGGTCCACCCTCGTCCCGGAGAGGGGGAACGAGTCAAGACACACCGGATCGTGTCGAAACAGAAGTGAAATAGGGCCATCAGTCCAGCCCCCCATCCTGTCACCGTTGCGCCCGGCGTCGATCACCTGTCCGCCCCTGCTCCGCCATCAACCAAGCTTGCTTCGGCCCCGCTTTTCCCTTAAGTCAGCACGGTGCTAAAACACTTTTTTGAACCGTTGCTCACCTGGTATCTCGGGGCGCTGGATTCCGGCGGTTATCTGCTCATCGGACTGCTCATGGCCGTCGAGAGTTCCATCGTGCCGCTGCCGAGCGAGTTTGTCATCCCGCCCGCCGCCCATCTCGCCCACACCACCGGACGTTTTTCGATGTGGGGCATCGTGTTGGCCGGCGCGCTCGGCTCGTGGCTGGGCGCGACGCTGATGTATTGGGCGTCACGCTGGGGCGGCCGGCCGCTGGTGTTGCGCTATGGTAAATATTTTTTCATCTCCGCCGAAAAGGTCGAAGCCGCCGAGCGCTGGACCGCGAATTTCGGTTCCATGGGAATATTTATTTCGCGCCTGCTGCCGGTCGTGCGGCATCTCATCGGCATTCCCGCGGGCATTGTGCGGATGGATTACCGGCTGTTTTCCCTCTACACCCTGCTCGGCTCGGCCATTTGGAGCGGCGTGCTCTGCTGGCTCGGCGTCGCGGTGGGACGGGACGAGAAACTGATGAACGGCGAACTGCACCGCATTTCACTCTGGCTCGTGGGTGTGGCGCTCGTGCTGGGCGGCCTCTACTATTTTTTCGTCCACCGCCACATGAAGAAGAAGTTGGGATAAATTCCGCGTGCCTACTCGTTCACCCGGATGAACGTCTTCACGGCGCGGTTGCCGGCGGCCATGGTCTTGAACAATTCCGGCAACTGGCTCAACGCGCACTCGCCATCGACAAAATCGCTCGCCCGGATGATGCCCGTCTCGATCAACTCCAGCGCGCGCCGGATGGTGCGCGGCGTGTGGTGAAAACTCGCCCGCAACGTCAGATTGGAATAGTGAATCAACGCGGTGTCGAGCGAGACACTCGTGCCCGCCGGACACCCGCCAAAGAAATTCACCAGGCCGCCCTTGCGCACGAGCTTGACGGCCGCCTCCCACACGTCCGGTTTACCCACCGCTTCAATGACCACGTCGAAGCCATGACCGTGGTTCGGGCGATTCAAAATCATCTCCACTAAACTCCCGCCGCCGCTCACATCCACGACTTCGCTCGCCCCGAGTATCCGAGCGATTTGCAAACGTGCTTCACCCCGACCCGCTACGGTGACCTCGCATCCGAGGTGCCGGGCGAGCGCCACGAACATCAGACCAATCGGTCCCGCGCCGATCACCAGCACCCGTTGCCCGTCCCGCACCTGTGAATCTTCGATCCCTTGCACCACGCAGGCTAGTGGCTCCGTCAACGCCGCATCGCGAAAACTGGTTTGAGGTTTCAATTTGATCAAATTCTTTTTTGCCAACCGCGCAGGCACCACAATCGATTCGGCGTAAGCCCCATTCAGGAAAAGCAAATCATCGCACAAGTTGTCCTGTTCGTTCCGGCAGAAAAAACATTCCCCACACGGCGCGGAATTCGCCACGACGACCCGGTCGCCCACTTGCAATCCACTTCTGGATTCTGAATTCTGAATTCTGGATTCCGTGATTACACCCGCCAGTTCGTGGCCAAACACGGCGGGTGGCACGATCATTTTCGCATGATAACCTCGCTTGAACACTTTCAAATCCGTCCCGCAGGTGAGTGCCGCCTGGATACTCAGGCGCACCTCGCCCGCGCCAAGCGGCTTCGGCTCGATCTCTTCCAAACGGACATCTTCACGGCCATGCAGGACGGCGGCTTTCATTGGCTTCGATTGGATGGGAAAAAAGTGGACGCGTCAAGCGGCGTGCCCGCCACGATAAAGCCGCGGCACCCGGTAAGTGATGTTGGTAAGAACTTCCCATGGAATCGTGCCGCACCATTCAGCGAGATCGTTTGCGGTGATCTCCTGCCTGCCTTGACGACCGATCAATACCGCCTCGTCGCCCGCGCCAACGCCGCGCACATGGGAAACTTCCACCAGCATTTGATCCATGGTGATGCGCCCAAGCACGCGACAGCGCCGCCCACTGATGAGCACTTCGGCGCGATTGCTGGCTGCACGTAAATAGCCATCACCATAGCCCGCCGTCAGCGTGGCCACGCGCATTTTCTCCGGTGCCGTGAACGTGTGTCCGTAACTAAGCGGCATGCCGGCGGGAACCTCTTTCACAAGACTGACGCGGCATTTCCAAGACAGCGCCGGACGCAATTGCTTGGGCAAACTCGAAGTCCTTCGCCGTTTTCCTGGCGGCAACACGCCATAAACGAGCAGACCAGGACGCACCAGGTTGAACAGCGTGTCCGGCTCGTGCAACAGCCCGCCGCTGTTGTTGGCATGGATAAGCGGAACGTGAATATTATTTATAGCCAGTTCCGAGAGCAGCTTCTGAAACCGCTCCCGCTGTCGGCGCGAAAATGCAGCGTCGTCCTCAACTGAAGAATAATGTGTGTAGAGTCCTTGGAGTTTGAGTCCGGCATGCTGGCTGATCTGCTCGAGCAATTCCAACGCCTTCTCCGGCGCAACGCCGAGCCGCCCCATGCCGGTATCGACTTTGACATGCAATTCAACCGTCCGGCGCAATCGCCCGGCCATCTCGGAAAATAGTTTCGCCTCCTCCAAGGAAGAAATCGTCGGCATGACGCCGTCCTTGACCGCGATTTCCATTTCATCCGGCAGGCAGGCGCCGAGCATGAGGCCGGGCCAGCCTTTGCCAAC
>JBKJSC010000254.1:0-29367 GCA_046593035.1 Limisphaerales bacterium
GGGTGACGCCGGGTTTGAGGATCACGTTGGCCGGCAGAAATTCCAGATGATGAATGCGCGGCTCCTCCGGTTTTGGGGCGGGCGTTCCTGCGGCGATCCATTCGGACACCACGCGATATTCCAGCGAGTCGGTTTCAAAACGCTGGCCGCCTTTGTGCGGCAGGGCAATGGTCGGCTTGAGCAGCAACAAACTGCGACCCGGATCGACCGGCACAATGCGCCGACCCAGTGCCTGCCGGGTGATCGCGCGGAAATCGCCTTCGTTGTCATAGCCGCGCAGCGACAACTTGAAGCCGCCCTGGCCCGCCGCCGCGCCGTGGCACGCGCCGGAACTGCAGCCCGATTTCGCGAGCACGGGCTGGACGTGATTGCGGAAACTCCATTCAAACGGCTGGTCAAAATTGACGACGGTGACTTGCGTGGTGGCCGTTCGCTTGCCGTGGCGCGCGGTGACGGTGGCGGTTCCATTGCCGACGGGTACGGCCGCGCCCTCGACGATCTGCACGACCTTGGAATTGCTAGAGGTAAAAGCGACCTCCTCGATGACCTGGCCGACGAATTGTTTGCCCTCAATGCGTTCGAGCAACAATTGCTGGCGCGCGGCGCTGCCGGACAGCGTGAACTTGGCGGGGATGATGGTGAGGGATTCGCCGGCTTGCGCGAGGTTTCCAGAAAATAGAGCGAGGAGGATCAAGCGCGCCCACCACCCGCTTGTCACGAGAATCCCAGTTGAGCGAACGGATTGAAATCGCATCGGAGTCAGCGGCTAAAACAGTTCCTTGATCTCGTGCGTCCCGAAATCCACGAGCGGGTACGGCCGTGAATTCGGGCCGGGCAGGTGGGTTTCCAAATCCAGGCCGAGACTTTTGTAGATCGTGGCCACCACTTCGGAAGGCTTGACCGGGCGTTCCGCCGGAAACGCGCCGATGTCATCGCTCTTGCCGACAACGCGCCCGCCTTTCACGCCGCCGCCGGCGAAATAGACCGTCCAGCATTGCGGCCAATGGTCGCGTCCGCCAGCGGGGTTGATACGCGGCGTGCGGCCAAATTCGGCGAGGTTGCAGACGAGCGTGTTGTCCAGCATCCCGCGCTGGAAAAGGTCTTCCAGCAAGGCGCTGTAGCCCTGGTCATACATTGGCGCGACGATGTCCCTCATGCCTTCGATCGAAGTGAACGGCTTCGAGCCGTGAATGTCCCAGGTGATCTCGCCGAAGACGGTGATGAACGTGTTGACGGTCACGAAGCGCACACCCGCCTCGATGAGCCGCCGCGCGAGCAGGCAGCACTGGCCGAAGCGGTTCATGCCGTAGCGCTCGCGGACTTTCACCGGCTCGCGCGTGAGGTCAAACGCTTCGCGCGCTTTGACGCTCGTCATCAGTCGGTAGGCCGAGGCGAAATTGCTGTCCATCAGTTTGGCGCTTTCGCTCGACTCGAAATTCTTCACCGTGTCATCCACGACTTTCCGCAGGTCGCGCCGCCGTTGCAACCGCGCTTCGCCAATTTCCTTCGGTGGCAACAGGTCGGGCACTTTGAAATCTTTCTGCGACGGATCCGCCATGAGCGCGAATGGATCGTAGGCTTTGCCGAGAAAACCCGCCTCCTGGCCGTGCGGCAAATTGCCGCCGGTGGGGCCCATCGGTTCCGGCAGCACCACGTTGGCGGGCAGCTCGGTGCGGCGGCCTTTGAGAAATTCCAGCGCGCAACCAGCGTGCGGCGAGTTGACGCCGCCGGTGAAGAGCCGTCCGGTTTGCATCATCTGATGGCCGGTGTCATGCACCGCCGCCGCCGTGTGATAACAACTGCGAACCAGGGAAAACTTGTCCGCATGTTTGGCGTGCAGCGGAAAAATCTCGGAGATGTCAATGTCGGGACTGTTCGTGCGAATCGGCTTGAACGGACCGCGAATCTCCCTGGGCGCGTCGGGTTTCATGTCCCAGGTGTCCAACTGGCTCGGCGCGCCGAGGTTGAAAATCATGATGACCGACTTTTCGTTGTTGCCCTGGCTGACCGCGCCCATCGCCTGGAGCGCGGCGAGCTTCGACAGGCTGAGGCCGACGGCACCCAGCGCGCCGACTTCCAAAAAGTCCCGGCGCGTAATGCCATCACACGTGATGACGGAACCGTTGCCTGATACTTTAATCATGATGCATCACAGGTTTGATTTGGTTTCGTAGTTCTGGCCACAGCATAAACTCAAGGCGTGGCTGGCACAATAGAGAATCCTCTCACAATCAATGGAGAATTCTCTCAAAAATCTTGTCAGCCGATGCATCGCGGCAGATCGTTGCCACGAATTGAACTCAACCGGAACGATGCTGTTAAAATGGGGGAGCGCGACCGTCCCGGTCGCACCCGTCGGCGTCTCGCCGACGGGTTCACGGTGCATCAACTTCAAACTAAATGGTGTCTCCGCCTGCCGAAGGGAAAGTTTTCTGGCGGGACGCCGAAAACTGCGGGCGAGACGCCACGCGCTCCCAAACGAACAGCCTTGTTCCGACTCAGAACGCGCTTGAAATCCGCCACTCCAAACTTTGCCGGGGAAAGAGCCGACGCCATCGTCATCCACGGTGCGCGGGAGTTACCCCTGTTTCACACTTTCGACTCGTTAGCTCGCGTGGGGCGAACGCGCGGCCCGTTCAAAAAGCGTCCCAGCAAGGTGTATCGCACCATGACCTGGTACGTCCACAATAGAAAGGCGGTCACGACGGCGACGATGAGAATGAATTTCACAAGGGCCGGGAGCGGCCAGTCTTTCACGAGCAACTGCGCCCCGATGATTAGCGGCAAATGAGCGAGGTAGAGCCAGTAGGCCGAGTCCGACAGGTAGCGCATTCGTGGGCTTTCGACCGGGCAGATCCGCGGGAACAGCCCCATGAGGCCGAACGTCATGAGCCAGGCATAGGCCGCTGGCAAGAACGTCGAGAGGATTCGGCTCGGCACAGGACCAAGCACGATGCCCAGAGATTTGGTCAACACGTCCGTGAAACCCAACCCAAGCGGAAGGATCACGAGGAGAGCGATCGCAAGCGGAAGCCACCATCGCTCGCCGACTCGGCCGGACTTGTCGCCGCAATCGTAATACAGGGCCCCGAAGCCGAAGAAGATCGCGTAATACGCCAGAGTGTGCGGGATCGGCAAGAGACCCGTGGAGGTATCGGGACCGAAGATCTGGGGAGCGCCTCCGTCTCCCATGAACCACTGGGGGATCATCGTGAGGGGAACCAGCCAGAGGTAGCGGGCAGGCGAGAGAACCAGCCATGCGGGCAGGTGGATCGACGGGAGTTTTGAGCCGATCGCGGAGACGACCGCATATCCCAGGACGAGCCACCAAAGGAACCAGAGGAACCACAGGTGGTTGAAGACAGGGGTCTGCATCAGCCGGTCCGTCACGCCCGTCTTCCGCCCCGCAGTCGCGCCGTGTTGGCGGAGGATTTCCGTGATTGCGGCCTTGCGGCGTCCCAACCCGACTTTGTTGACCTCGATCTGAATGAGCGCGCAGATGTAAATCGTTGTCCCCTCATCCATGACCGCGGCATCCAGCGGGGTCTCGCCCCGCTTGTTCACCGCGTTGACTTTCGCGCCGTTTCGCAGGAGCACATCGACCGCTTTCTCGTGGCCCAGGAAGGCGGCGACTAGGAGGGCGTTGCCGCCGTCACTGGTCACGACGTTGATGTTGGCACCTCGCTTGAGGAGCAGATCAATGACCTCCGCTTGACCGGCGGCTGATGCCCACAGTAACGGTGTCCCACCGCTTTTGGGGTCCGGCTCGTCCACCTTTGTCCCGCTTGTGATGTAACGCTCCACGGTAGCGAGGTCGCCCGTTTGCGCGGCCGCCCAGATGTTCGATACCTGGCTGGCCGGGGGCACGCCGCTGGGGTTCTTGGAGGCGGACTTCATCACGAAGTTGGAGATCCCGACTGTGAGCGGGACGATGGTGAGCATTCCTGCGAGCAAAGGGAGGAACACCCGACGGAACCGGTGCTTGACGAGCGCGCCGCGACCTCGCCGGTGGAGCAGCATCGCGCTGAAGTAGCCGCTCATCACGAAGAACAGCGGCATCCGAAAACCGTGGATGGCCGAGAAGAGGATCGCGAAGCTCGAATCCTGCCGTTGATCCGTTACGAGCCAGAACGACGGGAAGAACGAGAGGGCGGCGTGCAGGACGATTCCCAGGATCATGGCGACTGCCCGCAGGGCGTCGAGGTCGGATCGTCGGGCGGTGGCGGTATTTTCGGTGTTCATAAAAGGCGGTTGTCTGAACTCGTTCGATATTGACCTGGGACTCTCCATTCGTGGGAATGCAGTGTCCGTTCATGTGGTGATCCAACTAGCTTCATGCGCCTTGTGAATACAATTGATCGTTGCATTGGCACAATTATGATTAGGAATTACTTTTGTAATCGGCAACTGGATTTGTGTAGTGATGACGTCTGGGCTCCAGGCAAGGCCAGGCCTGGCTGTAGGCATGTCGGTTTAATCGTTCAAAAACGGTCAAGAACAGTAAACCCTATTGGATGATCCCACTCAATAATTCTTGTCACGTGGCACGGGTGGGCGGATCGTTGTCGTCGGAACTGAAATCAAAGCGCGCTTGAGATCCCTCACCCCAGATATTGCCCTGACCAGCGCTGATGTCATCGCCATCCACGGTGCGCGGGAGCACAACCTCAAGAATCTTTCCGTCACGATTCCCCGGGGGAAATTTGTGGTCATCACCGGCGTGAGCGGATCGGGCAAAAGTACGCTGGCGTTTGATCTGCTCTTTGCGGAGGGACAACGCCGGTTTCTCGACGCGATGAGCGCCTACGCGCGCCAGTTCGTGGAACAACTGTCGCGGCCGGAAGTTGATTTGATCACCGGCATCCCGCCGACCGTCAGCATCGAACAACGCAACTCGCGCGGCGGCGGCAAGAGCACCGTCGCCACCGTCACGGAGATTTATCATTTCGTGCGGCTGCTGTTTGCGCGGCTGGGCACGCAGTTCTGTCCGGATTGCCAGGTGCCTGTGGAGGCGCAAACCCGCGATCAACTGGGCCAACGGCTCCAAGCCGAGATGCAGTCGCGTGGCGATCTGCTGCTGCTCGCGCCCGTAGTGAAAAATCGCAAGGGCTTCCACACCGAAGTGGCGGAATGGGCCGCCCAGCATGGCTACGCCGAAGTGCGGGCCGACGGAAAAATGCATTCCACTGGCGAGCGTCTGCGTCTGGATCGTTTCCGCGAGCACGATGTTGAGATTGTCACGGGCGTTCTGGAAAAGAAGTCCCGTCGCCGTTTGCCCGCCGCCAAACTGCCGCAGCAATTGATTGATGAGACGCTGAAACTCGGCCACGGAACTTTGCTGGCGCTGGACAATCACGGCCGTGTTTCGATTCATTCCACCGAACGCGCTTGTCCGCACTGCGGTCGCTCATTCGAAGCGCTCGATCCCAAAATGTTCAGTTACAATTCCGCGCAGGGCTGGTGTCCGAAATGCCGCGGCTTCGGGGAGTTGTTTTATTTGCCAGACGTGGATCGCGGCGCGCGCGCGGATGCCATCGAAGAATCCTGGTTCGGCTGGCAGGAAGGGAAGCGCGAGCTATGCCCGGACTGTCAGGGCGCGCGGTTGAATCCGGTGGCGCGTGCGGTGCGGCTGGATCTCGTAGGAGCCGACGTAAGGAGGCTCATTCTAAAAACGAAAAAGTCTGAGACTCCTCACGTCGTCTCCCACGAAATGACGATTGATGGCCTCGCGCGCGTATCGGTGTCAGCCGCGTTCGCGCTGTTCAGCGAAATCAAACTCACGGGTCGGGCGGCGGAAGTGGCGCGTGATATTCTGCCGGAGATTCGCGAGCGGTTGAAATTTCTCAACGAAGTCGGCCTCGGCTACCTCCAGTTGGGCCGTGGCGTGCCGACGCTTTCTGGCGGCGAGGCGCAACGCATCCGGCTCTCGGCGCAACTTGGTTCGAACCTCAGTGGCGTGCTTTATGTGCTCGACGAGCCGACCATCGGATTGCACGCGCGCGACAACGAGCAATTGCTTGCCGCGCTGGCCACGCTCAAGTCGCGCGGCAATTCGCTTGTGGTCGTGGAGCACGACGAGGAAACCATGCGCCGCGCCGATTACATCATTGACCTCGGCCCCGGTGCCGGCGTGCGTGGCGGAGAAGTCGTGGCGGCGGGAACCTTGGCGGAGTTGATGCGTCACGAGGATTCGATCACCGGCCAATGCTTGCGCGCGGAGAAAAACTTTCCAGCGCGCGGGAAACGGCGCGAGATTCTTGTAGGAGACGACGTGAGGAGGCTCAAATCAAAAGCCGGAAACGGTCAGAGACTCCTTACGTCGTCTCTTACAGATAATTGGCTGACGCTTCGCAACGCATCGTTGAATAACCTCAAAAACCTCACCGTTCGTTTTCCGCTCCAGCGTTTCGTCGTCGTCACTGGCGTCAGCGGATCGGGCAAGAGCACGCTGGTTCGGGAATGTCTTTGGCCGGCTTTGAATTCAAAAGTTCAAGGTTCAAAGTTAAAAGTTGCCGCCCCGGTTGGCACGGTGACCGGCCACGAAACCATTCGCGCGGTTCACGAAGTCGATCAGGCTCCCATCGGCCGCACGCCGCGCTCCATTCCGGCGACGTATGTCGGCTTCTTCGATGAGATTCGCCGGTTGTTCGCGCAATTGCCGGAGGCGCGGTTGCGTGGTTACACACCGGGCCGGTTTTCGTTCAACAGCGCGGTCGGTCGTTGCCCGGAGTGCGAAGGCGCGGGGACAATCAAGCTGGAAATGAATTTTCTCCCGCCGGCTTATGTGCGCTGCGAAACCTGCGGCGGGCTGCGCTTCAATCGCGAAACGCTCGACATCGAATTGAACGGCAAAAACATCGCGCAAGCGCTGGATTTGAGCGTGGCGGAGGCGATGGAATATTTTTCAGCCTTTCCGCGTATTCGCCGTCCGCTCCAGGCTCTGCACGATACCGGGTTGGATTATTTGAAACTTGGACAAACCAGTCCGACGTTGAGTGGTGGCGAGGCGCAGCGCGTGAAACTCGTGACGCACCTGTTGAGCGGACTTCGGGAGGTGGGAGGTGAGAAGCTGGAGGTAAGAACTGCAAAGTCAACTTCCTCACCCGCCCTTCGCACCTCGAACCTCTTCATCCTCGAAGAGCCGACCATCGGGTTGCACATGGCCGATGTGCGGCGGCTGGTGGAAGTCCTGCAACGCCTCGTGGACGCGGGGCATTCCGTCATCGTGATCGAGCACAACCTGGATTTGATCGCGGAGGCGGACTGGGTTATCGACCTTGGCCCGGAAGGCGGCGCGGGCGGTGGGCAGATCGTCGCCGAAGGCACACCAGAGCAGGTGGCGCAAAATCCCCGCTCGCACACGGGTCGTTTTTTGCGTAGCCTTCTGGCCAAATCATGAGCGCGGCGTACGAAGAAATCATCGAGGGTGAATCCTTGCTTCGCTCGCCACCGCCGCCACGGCATGAGGTTATTTGCGAACGGTTGCACGCGTACGTGGCGGCCTCGCTGACGGGCAACGCGACCGCCCGATTGCTCGAACCCCGTTCGCTGGTGCAAGTGTCCGCCGGAACCCTGCTGCGGCCAGACCTCGCGCTGGTGACTGTCGCCACGGGCAAGCTCTGGCTCGTCGCCGAGATCGTCAGCTCCGTCGATCACCGCTGGGACACCGTCACCAAAAAGCAATTGTACGAAGATCAAAAAATCCCCCGCCTCTGGATGGTCGATCCGCGGTACGACAACGTGGAAGTGTATCACGCCAGTCCCCACGGCCTGATGCTCAAGGGAATTCTGGCCGGGCGCGAGGAATTGACCGAGCCGCTGCTGCCTGCGCTCCGGCTGAAGATGAGTGAATTGTTTGTGGCGTGAGGGGCTTGCCGCAGATTCGGCGGCCAATTTCATCGGGATTTTGCCATTGCGCTAGTTTCGCTTGCGGAACCGGGTTACCGCTCTTACCGTGGTACCCGTGCTATCAAATTCTTTTGCTGCAATCCTCCTCCAGGTGAGCCTCTCAACTGGAAACGCCAGACGGACCTTCTTCCTGCTTGCCACCCTCTGTTCCGGCATGCTCATCCCGCCTAACGCCGGTGCCCAACCGCTTTATCGCGAGAACTTCGGCAATACCACCAACGCGGTCAGAGCTTTCAACGATCCGAACATTGGCTGGAAAGGTCACTTCGGGCCAACGGCCGTGGATAAGTCGGCCAGCAGCACGCAAATGCAAATCAGCGTTCTGCCCAGCCTTCCCACCAATCTGCCGAACATCAACGCCGGCGTCAGTCTGAGTGACGCCATCGGCTTTGCCGCCAACCTCAACCAAAGCCTCACCAATTCCAATGACGGCAACTCGATCATCTGGACTGATGAATATCCGGCCCTCCACACCGCGGAAATCGGGGAGATCAACTGGTACCTCGGGTGCCGTACCGCGAGCACGCCCGACAACTTCCGGGTCGCCCTGCGCATCGACACCGGCAGCAGCTCGAATTGGTACGTGACCACGCAGACCTTTACCAGCGATCGCAATGTGTTGTTCGGCTTTGATTTTGGCAGCCCCACTCTGGGCGCGACACTGAAAACCTTCGCCTTCACCCACGCTGGCGCGGCGTGGGCCGGCTTGAATTTCATCCCGGGCGTGTTGCTCGGTGTGGGCCCGAACTTGAGCACGAACTTGGTCGATGGCACCGTCACCGGCTTCGGTTTATATGCGGACAGCCAGCGCGGCACGCAACGGTTTGACACGTTCACCGTCCATGCCCGCCCAACACTAAACATCGCCACGAACAGCACGAATGTCTCCATAACCTGGCCGGATCCGGCCACCGGCTTTCGGCTTGAAACCGCGTCCAGGGTCGACGCAACGACTTGGACCGATGTCACGTCCTCCATCGTCGGGACCAACGGCCAGCAAACCGCGAGTTTCCCCCTTTCCAACACCAACCAATTCTACCGTTTGGCGCGCCCGTGAACTCATGGCGCGGTGCCGTGGCGGCAGTCGGTGACGGCTGGTGGGCGCTCTCGCAGAAGTGGACGTTTAATCGGGTGAATCGCTACGCGTGGCGTGGAAACAAATCCTCCTTCGGCCATTCCTTCACGGCGTCCGCGGCGCGGTGGAGCGCGGGATCAATCGCGCCGTCGGGCAGGTTTGGAATTTCCTGGCGCTGGTTGAAAAGCACCGCCCAACTCAAGCCGTCCCAGCGGCGCACCAGCAACGTGCGCGTTCCCGGCAGGCTGCCGGTGTGCCAGTAATTCGCTTTGCCCGCTTTGCCCACGGGCCGCACGCTCCAGCCGCAGGCGTAGAATACATCTTTGAGCGATCCGTCCGGGTTGCGCGACACCGGCGGCGCGGGCGGTTCAGACATCTGGCGGATCGTTTCCGCTTTCAGCAACGGGCTGCGCGCCGGGTCGTCCAAGGCGGCGGCGAAGCGGGCCAGGTCCACGGCGGACGCGATCCAACCGCCATGCGCGTCCATCGCTTCGAGGTGAAATCCGCCATAGGGCCAGGGCACGCGACCGGGTTTTTCAGGGAACAGACTTTCGCCCAACGGTTCCTCTGGCGAAAAGTAACGGACTTCGCCGGGGGCTTGCTGGCCATCAAGCGTCGCGCCGATGCGCATGCGGGTGATGCCGATGGGCGCGAGAATTTTCTCCTTCACGTAAGTCTCGTAGCGCTGGCCGGTGAGGTTCTCAAGGACGCGGCCCAGCACACAGTAGCCGAAGTTCGAGTAGGCGTAGCGCGTGCCGGGATCGAAGTCGAGGGGCTGGCCGAGCATGTAGCGGATGACCGCCGACGGATCCGCAGGCGATTTGGAACCGATCGCCGCGCAGATGATCTTGGAACGGAACATCGGGTCAAAGCTCCGGTCGCGATCCCAGCCGCCGGTGTGATCGAGCAACTGGCGGATCGTGATGCGTGCCAGGCGTGGGTCAGCTTGTTTGCCGGGCGGAATGACGGAGGGCAATTTCACGAAATCAAACGCGCGATCATCGAGTTTGAGTTTTCCTTGCTCAACGAGTTTCAAGACGGCGACCGCCGTGATCGGTTTTGAAATGCTCGCGATGCGGAAAAGGGACGTTGGCTCGACTGGCACTTGCTTCTGGCGATCCGCCCAGCCGTAGCCGCGCGCATAAACGAGCCGTCGATCCTTCACCACCGCCAGCGCGCCGCCGGGAATCTTGCGCGCAGACATGAACTGCTCCATCTCGCGGTCGAAGCTGGCGAGGGGATTTATTTTCTCTGCTTCCGCAGGCGAGGCCGGCAATGGTGGGAAGGCCGTGGCCGCGCCACACAGGCCAAGAAACTTTCTCCGGTTCAACGAAAACCGGTCGGCGGTTTGAGAGGGTCGCATGAGGACAGGATTTACAGGATGGACAGGATAAAAGCGAAGACTAGTTTCGTCGCCCTTCCTCATCCTGAAATTCCTGTTTATCCTGTCATTCCGGTTTTCAATTCCTATTCCACCGTCGATTCGCCCAGAATCTTGCGATAGACCTCCCGCGCGTGGTTGTAAGCGGCGCGCGCGTCGGCCAGTTCCTCCGGCTTGTACGTGCGTTCCTTCTGCGACCAGCATTGCTCCACGGCTTTCACACACCACTCGGCGCTACGCTTGGAGGCGCGCACCGGCTGGTCGCCGACCGTCACCCAGATCGGGTTTGTGTGGGACGACGGCAGGATGCGCAAGGCGACCCAACTGCTGCGGTCAATCTGCGCGTCAAATGACACGTCCACTTGTTTCCCGTCGGCGGTGATATTCTCCTTTGCCACCACCTGACCGTTCACGATGAGTTCAAGCTGAACTTCGCGGGTGTCACCAATGCGGGCGCGTTCAATGTCCCAGTAAGGCTTCTGCTGGTAGGGCCGGTTTTTCATCGTCGGGTCTGGCTCGACGTTGAGGCGCGCGGCGACGCGGGCGGTGACTTTCACGGAGCCGGGTTGGGCGAGTTTGAGTTCGCTGCCCCGTTCGCCGAGCGCGACCTGGTTGACTTTGAAATCCATCAGATGACTTTTCCCATCGCTGACGTAGTTGCGGCCCTGGCGGATGCTTTCGCACCAATCATTGTAGTCCAGCTTGCCGTCGAGCTTCACGTAGCTGCGACCGAGGCCGACTTTCTCGCCGTAGATGCACGGGAAATCCGTCTCGCCGCTGACGCGCGTGCGGAAACCGACGTTGAGCGTGTGATACCAAATGTTCAATTCCCAGGCGTAGGGCGTGTCCACCATGCTGAGAAAATCCACGGCGGGCCAGGGCTTGCCGTCGGGGCCGGGGAGGTTGTGGGTCACGTCCACGATGTATTCATTCGCGCCGATGCCGTCGAATTTTGGCAGGTTGTAGTTCGGCAGTTCGTTGCCGTCGATTTGCAAGCCCCAGCCGGAGTGGGCCGGGCCGGTGAGCGCGCCTTGTTCCTTGGCCCAGCGGAGCGTGTTCAGTCCGAGCGTGGGCCAGTGGTCTTTCGATTCGCCGCCGGGATACATTTGATCCTTGAGGCGGAGCAGACACAAGTGACCGCTCTGATGAGAGCCGAAGCCGGACACTTCGATGTCGTAGCGGAGCAGATAGGGATACTGCGAAACTTTGTCATCCTTGCCCGTGAAGAACTGTTTTTGATAATCGAAGCACGGCCCCCACGTCAGGTTCGCGCCCACCTTCAAGTCTTCACCGAGAATATGGCGCAGCATGTCTGTGGCGAGGACGCCCTCGGTCGGGCTGGTGTAATGGGCGCAGCCCGCCGCGTGAATATGATGATCGCCCGACCAGTAGCCGAACTTCGACGGATCGATCCAGCGCTCGACTTTGAAATCCCAGCGCCTGGTGGTTTTCGTGATGGCCAGAGTTTGCTTCGCGGGAATGGACTCCGGGCCGCGCTCGAAGACCACGGTGTAAGTTCCCTCCGGCAGTTTGATTTTCTCGCCGTCGCCGCGATAGACCTGCGGATGAAATGCGAAGTCCGGGGCGAGCCGCTTGGCTTGCGAGGGATAGACGCGCCCTTGGGCGTCGCGGATGAGGAACGACGCGGTGGCTGGTTTGCCGTGCTCGTCTTTGATGCCGAGCGTGATTTCGCGGGTTGGCTTGCAATCGAACAACACGTCCACCTCGTTGCGGAAGCCGATGTCCTGCGTCCCTTGACCGACATTGAAGGAAACCTTCGCCTCGCGTTTGCCCGCGTCGCGGCTGTAGAGCTGGACGATGCGGTAATCCAGGACGAGTCCGCTCAAGGCCGGACGCAGGGGTTGTTTGTCGAAAGACTGCAAATCGAGCCACAAGTCAACGGCACCGCCCGGCGACGCGCCGCCTCGTTTCCGAAACGCACGATCCGAAGGCGTGTTCGCCGCTCCGGATTCAAACAACGAAACCGCGTTCGGGCTGACTGCGACTAACGGCGCGGTGGTGCCGGACTGGTTATGCACTTTGACGAGGAACTGTCGCCAGCCTTGCTCGGTCAGTTCGGGCTTGGCCGCGCCTTGCGCCACTTTCACGCGCATCTCCGGATTGATGTCCACGCCCAAGAGGCAATAACGGTCGAGAAGTGCTTGGACTTTCCCGGCGGCCGCGTCGCTGCCCGGGCCGTCGAGCGCTGCATCGAGCGCTGCCTTGTCGGGCGCGCTGAACGGGGAGCCTAGATAATCGGTGGCTTCGATCAACCGCTTCACTTGCGCGGCGAAGGGCTGCCACTCAATGCCCGTGACCACGGGCAATTCGGCGGCGGAAAGTTGAACGGCGAGGAACAGGGCCAGGAGAATTCCAACGGTGGTTGTCCTCACAAGGTTTTTGAATGAACGCATAATCAGCCTTTGGTGCAGGTTTGGGTCAAGTTCCAGACCCTAACAAATAATGCGTCCTTGCCCAGTCTAAAAACGGTGGCCTTGAGCGGGCAGGGCCGCTTGGCATTTTCAACGTTTGTCCGAAGGAACAGGGAAAGTGCCGTCGGGCATTAGCCGACGATGTGTCCACGGGCGTTTTCGAAGCATTCGACCGCGAGCATGCCCCAGCAAACGAAGATGACTTTCTCCATCGTCTGGTTTTTTTCGAGGAAGGCCTTGGTTTCCTTCATCGCGATGTCCGCGGCGCGCTGCACGGGAAAGCGGTAATTGCCGGTGCTGATGGCGGGGAAGGCGATGGTGCGGATGCCGTAGCGCTCCGCCAGCGTGAGACTGTTGCGATAACACCCCGCGAGCAAAGCGTCCTCGCCCTGAAATCCGCCTTCCCAGATCGGGCCGACGGTGTGAATCACCCAGGTGGCCGGGAGCCGGAACCCGTGAGTGATCTTCGCTTCGCCGGTGGGACAGCCGTTAAGCGTGCGGCATTCCGCCAGCAATTCCGGCCCGGCGGCGCGGTGGACGGCGCCATCGACACCCGAACCACCCATCAGCGAGTTGTTCGCCGCGTTGACGATGGCATCAACGGCTTGCTCGGTGATGTCGCCTTCGACGATTTGAACACGTTCGGACAGGGTTTGCATGCAGAGCAATTTTTAGCCGAATCCAAAATAAAAAGCCATAAAGAGTTTAAAGATATCGTCGCACGAAGCGTGAAAAGCTTCCCATCCGGGTTAATTAACGCTAGAACCATCCAATCCTATGAACCGAAGAATATCGTCGCGGGCCGCGTCCAAGACAAAGTGCCACCGGAGTTGAAATGAAAGCGCACGACCGTGCGGCGTGGGGCCAGGAAAAAACAAACTTTGAGAAAAAACTGGTAGTGTCGGCTTGGTAACCGAGTAATAATCACCCGGCCCGCGCGCGCCGGATCAGCGGTCGAGATTGAAGTTGTGAACGGATTAAACCAAACCTCATTGTGAACACCGACTTGGGTTTCGATCTCTATTTTGCGCATGAGAACCTGAAGACGGTGTTGCTCATTTCCCTGTTCAGTGTCTTGGTGCTGGTAGGGTTGTTCCATTATCTAAACCGCTATACCAAGCGCCAGTACTTCGCGATCTGGACGGCGGCGTGGTTGTTTTACGCGCTGTGGCTCACGCTTTGCCTCACCCTGCAACCGATGGAGCGGGAACCGTTTTTCATCATGTTGAAGCAATGGTGCGTGGGAGCGTCGGCCATCTTTCTGCTGTGGGGTAACGGCCGTTTTCTCGGACAACGATCCAATCAGTTGCAGTTTGGATTGTTCATGATCTATCTGTTCGTCTGGAGTTACATCGGCGCTTATTTTCTTGAAGGCACCCTGCAAGTGCAGTTGCCCATCTTCGGGCTGATCGGCGTGGCGAGCGTTGTCACCGCCTGGTGTTTCTTGCAGTTCCGCCGGTTGCAGCAATATCTGGGAGCCAGTCTGCTGGCGGCCGGTTTTTTTTGCTGGGGTCTCTATCTCATTGCCTATCCATTTCTACAGGACTCGGAGTATCTGGTGACCGCAGGCCATGTGGTCGCCACAGTGCTGCAACTCTTCATCGCCGTCAGCATGATCATCCTCGTGCTGGAAGAAGTGCGCGCGAGTAACCAACTGGCCTTGCAACAAATCCAGCGGCAACAGTTGGAAGCGGAATCGCTCCAGCGCAAAATGGATTCCACCGAAGAACGTTACCGCAGCCTGTTCGATCAGGCCAGCGAAGGAATCATTATAACTGCTGCGGATGACCTGCGCATCTTGGAAATGAACCAGACGGCTCAACGGTATTTGGGAATCACCCCCGCTTCCGACGAACCGCTATTGTTGAGCGGCTTTTGTGAAATGAGCGCGGTGCCCGCGATGCCCCGCACCGGCGCTGAATGGTTCACCTTGCTGTGCGAACGGCGGCTGTTGCATCTGGTTCGCAAGGACGGCAGCAAGATTTTTGTCGAAGTGGACGGGGCTTTGGTGAATTTCGAAGGGCGCGACGCTTACCAATTGTTCTTCCGCGAGCAGACGGAGCGCGCGCGCCTGGAGCAGCAATTGCGGCAGGCGGAGAAACTTTCCGCGCTGGGCCAGATGATTTCCGGCGTCGCCCACGAATTGAACAATCCGCTCGCCGTGGTGAAGGGCTATCTGGAACTGATCCTCTCCCGCCATGAACTGAGCGCGCAAACTCGTGCCGATCTGGAAAAGGTGGCGCAGGAAAGCAACCGCGCGGCCAAGCTCGTCGGTAATTTCCTCTCCTTCGCCCGCGAGCAACCGGCGCACCGGCAGAAGGTGGAGGCGAATGAACTGGTCCGGCGCGTTGTCGAACTGCGCAAATTTGAACTCCTGGTCGCCGGCGTGGATTTGCGACTAGATCTGGCCGTACCCCTTCCTGCAATCATCGGCGACCATGATCAAATTCAGCAAGTCCTGGTCAACCTCATGAGCAACGCCGTGCATTCGCTTACCGAAAAGTCGCATCCACGGCAGTTGACCGTTCGCACGCGGCGGGACGGGCCAGTGGTGCAAATCGTGGTGGAGGATAACGGCCCCGGCGTGCCGGAGCATCTGCTGTCGCATATCTTTGAACCGTTTTTCTCCACCAAGGAAGTGGGCACGGGCACGGGCCTGGGATTGTCAATCGCGCACGGCATCGTGACGGATCATCAAGGCCGCCTCTTCTATCACCCGCCGGTTGGCGGTGGCGCGGGCTTCGTGATGGAGTTTCCCATTGGTGCCAACCTGGAGACCGTTTCGCCATCTGAGGAGGACGCGCCGCTGACGGGGAAGCCGCCGGGCTTATCCGGGGCGGCTTCGGCGCGCGTTCTGGTTTTGGATGACGAGAAATCGATTGCGGAGTTGCTCGGAGAATTTTTGCAGGCGCTCGGCCACCGGCCAACCTTGTGCCACTCCGGAGCGCACGCCCTCGAACTGCTCGACGAAAGCGAATTTGATTTGATCCTCTCGGATTTCCGGATGCCGGTCATGGACGGCCAGGAGTTCTACGAGACGGCGGTAAAACAAAAACCGGAACTCGCGAAGCGGATCATTTTTTTGACCGGTGACGCGGCCACCGAGGACACGCAGGCTTTTCTGCGTTCCGTCGGCAACCCGTATTTCGCCAAACCGTTTCAATTAAGCACGGTGGAGCAGGCGGTGGCCAAGGTGCTGCGGGAGAACGCCGCTCCGGCGAGTTAAACAAGTTCCCAGCTTCGCCTGCCGGCGGGTGTGCTATCCAACTTCGTCGTTCCAGTTCAAAGTAACTCCAACACGCGATGCAATTCAGCGTCGGTGTTGTAGTAGTGCGGGGAGAAGCGGATGTATTTTTTTCCGGCGCGGTCGGCGCGCAGCGAAGTGACGATGCCAGACGAGAGCAGCCGTTGATGCAACGGCCCCAAATCCTCCGCGCCGCGATGAAGGCTCGTGATGCCGCTGGTGTTCTCAGGCGCGGCGGTGGCATGCAAGACGGAATACCCTTTCGTTTGCAGCGCGGGCACGAACCAGTCGCGTTTGCGCCGCAACTCGGCGGCGATGTTTTCCACGCCCAGTTCCAGGATCAATTCCAACGCGGCTTTCAGGCCGGCCAGTCCGGCGATGTTGTGCGTACCCGCTTCGTAGCGCCGTGCGCCGGGATGAAACGCTATTTTCTCCTGCGCTGTGTAATTGGGGCATTGGACATTATTCCAGCCATACACCGTGGGGCGCAAAAACTCCTGCAGCCGCTGGCGCACGAACAGGATTCCTGCCGCGCACGGGCCGAGCAGCCACTTGTGCGCGTCGGCGGCGAGAAAATCGACGTGCTCGACGGTCGTGGGAAACGCGCCGAGCGTTTGAATCGCATCGACGCAGAAATGAATGTTGCGCGCGTGCAGCGCCTGGCCGAGCGCGTCCAGCTCGACCCGATAGCCGGCGACGAAATGACCGGAAGCCAGCGCGACCAGCCGGGTGTTCTCGTCCACCTGGCCCAGCACGTCGAGCGGGCGGATGCGGCCCAATTCGCGGACGTTGAGGAAGCGCACTTCGACTCCGCGTTCGGCCAGCGCCATCCACGGATAGACGTTCGAGGGATAATCGTCGAAATATATCAAGGCGTTCTCGTGCTTGCGGAAGGACAGGCCGCCCGCGATGAAACTCAGCGCCAGCGAAGTTGGTCCGACAAAGGCGATTTCGTCCGGCTGCGCGTGGAGCAGGCGCGCAGCGAGGTCGCGGGTCTGGCGCAGCAAGGCCGCGAGATGGGCCTCTTGATCGCCCTGCGTGCATTCGGTGAGGTAGCTGCGCATCGCTTCGGCCACGCGGCGGGGCAGGGGACAAACCCCGGCGTGCGCGAGAAAAATCTTGTCGCGCACCACGGGAAACTCGTGGCGGCGGAGTTCCTCGCTGGAAAGAATTTCGGCCAACGTCATGCGGGAACAGTTCAGGAGTCTCGAGTCAGAATCCAGAACAATTGCGCTAAGGTTCGAGCACCTGGTTGATCTGGTTGAAATAGCCGCTGTAAAAACTGACCACTTGAAAGGCGATCTTCAGCATGATCGCGAAATAAACGAGGATGGGAAACCACTTGGCCAGGATTTTCAGTTTGCGCGAACCTTCTTCCTGATAGAGGTGGTGCAGCCGCCGCAACGTCTCGTCCAGTTTGCCGCTGATTTCGCCGCTGTGATAGAGGTTGGCGAACAGTTCGGGAAATTCCTCGCACGCTGAAAGCTGTTCGGACGGGGTTTTTCCACCCCGTTCCAGGCCGGGCCGCCATTGCAGCACTGCGCGGCGGAGGGCGGGCGAACCGCTCGCGGTGGCAGCCAATTCCCACGCGTTGATGATCGATAATCCGGCGTTGATCAACGCTTCGAGCGCCGCCGCTAGGCGTCCCAAGGCCAGACTGCGGCGCGCGGTGCCTAGGATGGGAATGAAGCAGCCGATTTTTTCGATCAACGCGCGCCACGACTCGCCGTGCCTTCCCTGGCACGCGAGGATGAGCAAGACTACGGCAGCGTACAGCGGCGCGAGCGTGCCGAGCGTTTCCGCCAGGTAGGCAAACAGGTTGCCGGACATAAAAAACTTCGGAAACGGCGCGATGAAAATGGCGAAATGCAGAATGAACAACGGATACGCCAGGCTGGTTATCACTTCACGTACCAACGCGGCGCGTTCCTCATAATAGCCGGCCAATTGTTTGAAACAAATATCCAGCCGACCGCTGTTTTCGCCGGCCTCCAGCAGTGCGATGTCAAAGGAAGGCACCCAGCCAGCGGTCAATTGCAAGGCATGGGTGAACGACTCGCCTTCTTTCAAGTGGTCCAAAATATTTTCGAGCGGAGCGCGAAAGGAACGAGAAGGGGGATTGCGAATGAGCGTTTCGATGGCCTTGTGCAACGTCAGACCGGCCATGAGCATAGAACTGAGTTGATGATACAACTCAGAGCGCAGGGTGAGCTGTCTGGGCGTGACGATGATGGCCATAGCGCCCCGCCGTCCGGCCCGCTCAGGCGGTGGCTTTGTCGAGGCTGGCCTTGAGGTCGCGCTTGGAACGCATGCCGACGATCTGCTCCACCACTTGGCCGTTTTTGAAGATCAGCAATGTGGGAATAGCCGTGACGCGATACTGGCTGGGCAGGCTCTGATGCTCGTCGATGTTGACTTTGCCGATCTTGACCTTGTCGGCGTATTCGGTCGCGAGTTCATCCAGCAGCGGGGCGATCATCTTGCAAGGGCCGCACCATTCCGCCCAGAAATCGACCAGCACCGGCGTGGTCGAAGTGAGGACTTCGGTGCCGAAGTTTGCTTCCGTCAAGGTGACAATGTTTGCTGCTGCCATAAAATATTTATCGGGGACGTGTAATGTGTCAGGCCGGACGACCGGGCGGGCCTGACATTCAAAGATTACTGGTTGAACAACGACGTCAACATCTGGACGCGCACCAGCGCGCCAATGCCGGCGAGCGCGGCGAAGACGGCCAGTATCAGGTCAAGCACGCTTGCTTTGGCGGACACAGTTGCGCCAGCGGGTGCCGACGCAGTGGCGGCGGCTGGCTTGGCCATCTTGGTACCAGGCTTGGCGGGCGCAGAGGCGACCGCAGTGGCAGGTTTCGCGGCTGCAACGGCCACGGCAGATGGAGCCGCTGCAGGAGCGGCCGACGCGGGTGCGAGCACGGTCGCTGCGGACGCAGCTTGTGTGGGGATCGCACTAATTTTAACTGTTGATCCCGGTTCGTGCGGTGCGGCGGCGGCGGTCGGGATTTTGATGCCCGGGGCGGCCGTGCCGGGTTTGGGGGGCAAATTCAAACGCACCGTGTCCGACCCGGTTTTGGGCGGCAGGCTGATGCGCACCGTTTCCTTCGGTTTCGGCGGCAGGCTGATGCGCACCGTCTCTTTTTTCGGTTGCACTTTGGCCTCAGCCGGCTTGGGTGGAAGGGTGCCAGTGGGTTGGTTTGGTGTTTCGTCAGCCATAGGTTGTTTCGCAGCCCAAATTAGGGTTCACCGCAGCGGGTGTCAAACTCTTATTGCCAAACCCGCCACGCCGGGAATGCGCATCGTGCCGCCTGCCGGGGTCCCGACGCAGCATTAGTATCGGTCGCGGCCTCCGCCTTCACCACGATCGCCGCGATCACCGCCGCCGGAGCGCGGTGCGCGCTCTTCCTTCGGCCGGGCAACGTTGACCGTCAAAGCCCGTCCTTGAAATTCCTTGCCGTGAAACATCTCCACCGCCTTGGTCGCCTCGGCGGCGCTGCCGTATTCGATGAAGGCGAAGCCGCGCGAACGGCCCGTGAACTTGTCCTGAACCACATTGACGGAGGTCACCACGCCAGCTTGGGAAAAATGATCCTGCAGGTCATTCTCCATCGTCTGGAAGGAAAGGTTGCCGACAAATAATCTTGCTTCGTTCATGGGTTGATTATGTTTTCTGCTCAAAAAGCCGAGCGGGGGCGCTGCACTTGCAGAACCGCAGTATGTCACCAAGCATCGCTTAACTGACAAACTGTCTTCAGACACCGTCACCGATCAATTATTGCGTGTCAAAAACGTAACAAACGGCCTGTTTGAGTCAATAAAAGTTTCCCGCGCCCGGCTTGAATTGGCCGGCGCATTCGCGCAGGATTCACCCATGAACTCAGTCCGCGTTCCCTTGCTCCGGAAACTGTTCGTCGCGTGGATCGTCTTGGCGTTTGCGCTAGCTGGCGGTGCGCCTTTCACGGGTCGCGCCGCCGAACGGCATCTTCTTTTCGTCGCGGTTCCCGGTATCCGTAATTATCTCGAGTACGGCGGCCACGGCCTGCTGGTATTCGACATCGACCACGGTCACCAGTTCGTCAAACGCATCCCGACCGCCGGACTCAACGCCAGCGGCGAACCGCTCAACGTCAAGGGCGTCTGTGCCAGCGCCGCGACGAAACTTATTTACATAACCACGCCGCGCACGATGACCTGCCTCGATCTCGTCACGGAAAAAATTCTGTGGGAAAAGCCGTATCCCGGCGGCTGTGATCGCATGGCGCTGTCGCCGGACGGCAAAGTGATTTATCTACCGTCCTTTGAAGGCCCGCACTGGACGGTGGTGGACGCGCTTTCCGGCGATGTCCTCGCGAAGGTTACGCCCAACTCCGGCGCGCACAACACCGTCTACGGCGCGGATGGCAAGCACGCTTATCTCGCCGGGCTGCGTTCGCCGCTCCTCACCGTCGCCGACACGAAGACGCATACTGCGGCCCGAACCGTGGGGCCGTTCAGCAACAGCATTCGGCCGTTCACGGTCAATGGCCGGCAAACGCTCTGCTTTGTGAACGTGAACGAACTGCTCGGCTTTGAGGTCGGCGATATCACGACCGGCAAGATGCTCCATCGCGTCGAAGTGAAGGGGTTTAGTACCGGCCCGACCAAACGTCACGGTTGCCCCAGCCACGGCATTGGCCTGACGCCAGACGAGAAGGAAATCTGGCTGACCGATGCCTTCAACAGCCGTTTGCACATCTTCGACGCCACCGTGATGCCTCCGAAGCAAATCGCCGACATCCGGTTGCGCGACCAACCCGGCTGGGTCACGTTCAGCATTGATGGCCGCTATGCCTATCCCTCCACCGGCGACGTAATTGAAACCGCCACGCGCAAAATCATCGCCGAATTGAAGGATGAAAAAGGCGCGGACGTGCAGAGCGAAAAGCTGCTGGAAATAGATTTTGACGGCAAGAAACCAATCCGCGCTGGCAATCAGTTTGGCGTGGGGCGGGTCGTGGGAAGGTGAAGCAAAGCTCGCTTCGCAGTTCTTGCTTTCTTTCCTTTTTGTCACCGTGTTTCATCCATGCCCGGCACGTTGCCTTTGACATGAGCTTGAAACCCGACACCCGTCGCCAGTTTGCCAGTGACAATTACGCGGGCACCTGCCCCGAGGCCTGGGCCGCGATGGCCGAAGCCAATCATGGCCACGCCCACAGTTACGGCGACGATCCGTGGACGCAGCGCGCCGCTGATCTGCTCCGTGAAGTATTCGAGACGCAGTGCGAGGTGTTTTTCACCTTCAACGGCACGGCGGCCAATTCGCTCGCGCTTGCCTCGACCTGCCAGTCGTATCACAGCATTCTCTGCCACGAGACCGCGCACGTGGAGACCCACGAATGCGGCGCGCCGGAGTTTTTTTCCAACGGCACCAAAGTCCTGCTCGTCCCCGGCGAGCACGGCAAGATGCTGCCGGCGGCCATCGAAAAGGTCGTGACGCAGCGCAAGGACATCCATTACCCCAAGCCGCGGACCATTAGCCTCACGCAGGCGACCGAGTGGGGCACGGTCTATGACGCGGACGAGTTGAAAGCGATCTGGGAGGTGGCGCGCAAACACGAATTGAGAATCCACATGGATGGCGCGCGCTTCGCCAACGCGGTCGCCATGCTCGGCGCGAAGCCCAAGGAAATCACCTGGCAGGCTGGCGTGGATGTGCTGTGTCTCGGCGGCACGAAGAACGGCATGGCCGTGGGCGACGCCGTGGTTTTTTTCAACAAACAACTGGCCACGGAATTTGATTACCGCTGCAAACAGGCCGGCCAACTCGCGTCCAAGATGCGCTTCCTCTCCGCGCCGTGGGTCGGGATGTTGCAGGGCGGCGTCTGGCTCCGTCACGCCACGCACGCGAACCGCCTGGCGGAACTGCTGGAGAAATGCATTGCGGAAATCGCCGGACTGAAAATCCTCCATCCACGCCAGGCGAACATGGTTTTTGTGCAATTGCCCGTGGCTGTCGCGGAGAAATTATTCGCGCGCGGCTGGATGTTCTACTCAATGACCGGCCAGGACGATTATCGTTTCGTCTGCGCCTGGGACACGACGGAACTGGATGTGCGGAACTTCGCGGCGGATTTGAAAGCAGCTACTGATTGAAAAAAACGGAATCCTTCGGGCGCTCGACGAGATGAAGCAGATTGCCTTCCACATCGGCGAAGAACAGCACGCGCCCGCCGCCGCCGGCTGGCTTGATCGGCTGGTCGAATTTCACTCCGCGCGATTCTAGTTCTGCCTTGGCCGCCTCGAGGGAAGCGACCCGCAAGGCCAGGTGCCGCCAGCCGTTCAGGGAATTGTCGCCGGTTTCCTTCAAACTGAAATCGCCTTCGTAGATTTCAATCAGCAGGCCACCGGGCAGCTCCACAAAAAATGCGGGCGGCCTTTTGCCGTTGTCGAAAATGAGCTTCGCACCCAGCACGCGCAGATACCAATCCTTCAACGCGACGACATCGCGCGCGGGCAGGCCGAGGTGCTCCACGGAAAACGAGGCGGGGTTCATCAAGTCAGCAATCGTCTGGCTTCAGGTCAATTTGGTCGGGCGGAGATTTCCAGCATCCGCTCAATCGGCGCGCGGGCGCGGCTCAGGATGTCTGCGGGCAATTCGAGGCGCGGCGCGAGCTTGGCCATGCAGTCGCGCACTTTCTCCAGCGTGTTCATTTTCATGTAACGGCACTCGCTGCAACGGCAATTGTCCGTCGGCATCTTCATAACGTCGAACGCGGGCGCGCAGAGAAATTCCTTGCCGGGACATTCCTTTTGCATGCGGTGGATGATGCCGGACTCGGTGACGATCACAAACTGCTTTGCGGGGCTATCTTTGCAGTAGGTGATCATCTTCTCGGTCGAGCACACGGCGTCGGCGAGGTCGCGCACTTCGCGCAGGCTTTCGGGATGCACCACGATTTTCGCGTCGGGATGCGCCGCCCTCATGCGGAGGATTTGGTCGCGGCGGAACTCGACGTGCGCGTAACAATTGCCGCGCCATAGCGTCATCGGCCGGCCCGTCTGCTCCATCACCCACGCGCCGAGATTTTCGTCGGGAACAAAGAGCAGGTCCTTGTCCTTCGGCGCAGCGTTGACGATTTTCACCGCGTTGCCGCTGGTGCAGATGACGTCGCTCAACGCCTTTACCGCCGCGCTGCAATTGATGTAGGTGATGGTGTAAAAGTTTGGGTTCGTGGCCTGCAACTCCGCGAGCTTCGGCGCGGGGCAGCTCTCTTCAAGCGAACAACCGGCGTTCTTGTCGGGCAGCACGACGATTTTTCCGGGGTTCAGGATCTTCGCCGTCTCCGCCATGAAATGGACACCGCAGAAGACAATCACATCCGCACTCGTCTGGGCCGCCTGCTGCGCGAGGCCCAGCGAATCGCCCACGTAGTCGGCCACGTCTTGGATTTCCGGCACCTGATAATTGTGGGCGAGGATGACGGCGTTCAGCTTTTGTTTCAGAGCGAGGATTTCCCGCGCGAGCGGATCGAATTGCGCGGGCGGCAGGGGACGGCGTAATTCAAAGCGGTCCACGCCGCGCGGAAGGGCTTCGGTCAAGTCGATCATGCCGACAAGTTATCGCTCGCGGTGGCCAGCGTCAACCCATGGCGGCATACTTATCTTCATCCTTTTTTGCAGTCGGTGGCCGCAAACGGCGGCAACGTTCCACAAACAGAAAAAACACGCCGGGTCCAAACGCGAGGAGCATCACGGCCAGACCGGTGGTGATGCCCCAAAAAGTGCCGACCGGAGCGCAGCAATCGTCGCGCTGGCGCACCACGATGTGGCTGGGCACGGCCACCAGCAGTTCGAGGATGCTGCCGCGCAGCAGCCATTTCACCGAGCGATGGATGACACCCTCCGACGAGTCTTCACGTGAGTAACGATAAAAAATGCCCATCCAAACCATCCAGCAAATGGAAAGATAGACTCCAAAGGTGAAGAAGACTTCCCAAGGAAAACCGAAATTGTTCGACCGAGAGAACACGTATTCACGGATGGGCAGGGTGGCAGAATCTGTTTGTAAAAACTCTGCGATCTTGAAAAGTGCTTCGAAGGCATTATCCCCAAATAGCAAAACGAGAACGGTGAGACCACCGGCCAGGAACAGGTTCCCGAGCAGAAAGGAAGTCACGACGATGGGCAGCATCACCGGCCGACGCGGCGGTGGTCGGCGTTCAGCGATACCAATCGGAACCAGAAGCAGCAAGGCTTGCGTGATCACCGGCACGCCGAACCAAACCCAGTAAAACCACTCGGAATAGGGGATGGTTAATTCGTCCGGTCTGAGCGACGGGCCGCCAGCACCACCCCACCAATTGCCCAGCGCCAGCGCCAGCACCGGCGTGGTCAGCACAAGCAAGTTGACCGCGTAAAGTCCGACCGTGATGACGGCCCAGCGTTTCATGGCTTTGGGCGCAAGCGCGCGAGGAAGCCCGGCTCCTTTCCCGCCAAGTCGGCGCGGCGCTGGCGGGCGAGCAGTTCGCCGTAGACGCGCACGTCACGCACGAGCATGTCGAGCCGTTGCTGGAGTGCTTCGCTGACGATCTTCCCTTCCTTCACATCCTGTTTGTCCACGAAGGAAACGCCGTAGGGCAGCGACCAGCCGTAGCATTGCCGCGCCACGGTGCGGAGCTGGTCGGTCACGGTGAGGCCTTTTTCGTGCGAGGCGACGAGAGTGGCGAACAACTTACCGGCAAATTCCTGCCAGAAGTGGTCGAGGAAATTCTTCAGCGTGCTGCTGATGCTGCCATGATAATCCGGCGTGCCGAGTAGCAGCACATCGGCGCGATCTACACGGGCTTTGAGCGCGGGAAAGCCGGGCGCGCTGTAGGCGCTGTCGGGATCGTAAAGCGGCAGCGGCTCGGTTTGAAAATCCAGCACGTCCACGACGCACCCGACGGCTTTGAGGCGGTCGGCGACCTGCAGAACGACGGTGCGCGTGACCGAGTCGCGGTGGAGGCTGCCGATGACGGCGAGGATGCGAAGCGGAGTTTCAGCCATGTGGGGAGCCTAATGAGGGCGTGCGGCTGGTTGCAAGCCCCTTGAGACTGCTTCCAGTTATTTATCCCAGCCCATCATCTGCACGCCGCGCACCATTAGGTAGGCCACGCCCGCCGTGGCTGGCAGGGTCAGCACCCACGCCCAAAGAATGCGCTCCACGACGTTCAGCTTGAGCGCGCTGAAACGCTTCGCGCAGCCGACACCCATGATCGACGTGGTGATGGCGTGGGTGGTGGACACCGGCATCCCCATCGAAGCTGCGACGTAAAGCACGGTCGCGCCCGAAGTCTCCGCCGCGAAGCCGTGGATCGGCTGCAGCTTGACCATTTTGTGACCGAGCGTGCGAATGATGCGCCAGCCCCCCGCCGCCGTGCCCGCCGCCATCACCAACGCGCACGTGACCTTGATCCAGAGGGCGATCTCCTGCGGCTGGCCTTTGACCGCTTCGGGCGTTCGCAAGAACGCGAGCCAGTCCGGCAGGTCGGTGAGCGCCCCGGATTTGGTGGCGGCGACGAGCGCGAGGGCGATGATGCCCATCGTTTTTTGCGCGTCGTTGCTGCCGTGGGCGAAGCCCATGTAGCCCGCACTGAAAAGTTGGAGTTTGCCGAAGACTGATCCGACAGTTCGGGTGCGCCATTCCTTGACCACCAGGTACAGCACGCCCATTAGCACGAATCCGATGAGGAATCCCGCGATCGGCGAAGTGATCATGGGAAGCACCACCTTGTAAAAGAGGCCGGAACCTTCCCACCAGTGTTTGCTGCCGGCCTTGGCCCAGATGAGCGCATCGAAATTGTTGTTGGCCGAGGCGAAGGCCGAACCGACCAGGCCGCCGATGAGCGCATGGCTCGAACTGGACGGCAGGCCAAACCACCAGGTGAGCAAATTCCAAAGGATCGCGCCGAGGAGAGCGCAAATGAGCGTTTGCGAAGTGACGTATTTGGCGTCCACCAGGCCGGAGGAAATGGTTTTGGCCACCGCCGTTCCGGCCATCGCGCCGACAAGGTTGGTGGACGCGGCCAGGAGCACGGCCTGGCGCGGCGTGAGAACTTTGGTGGAGACGACCGTGGCGATGGAATTGGCCGTGTCGTGAAAGCCGTTGATGTATTCGAAGATCAACGCCACGAGAATGACGGTCAGGATCAGCGTCATGGTCTGAAGGCGCAGCGTTACGAATGTTTCAAAACAATGTGGAAGACGATGTTGCCGACATCGCGGCAACGATCCATCGTTTTTTCCAGCAACTCATACAGGTCGCGCTGCACGACGGCCCGGAGCGGATCCTGCCGACCGCTGTAAAGTTCGCGCAGCAGTTCCAGCATGAGTTTGTCGGCCTCGCCCTCGAAGTATTGCAGACGGTCATTCTGCTCCTTGACGATCTCCAGATTGGCCCGCGCACGCAAGGACTGTACCATTTGAAGGACTGTGTCGGTGGCCTGTTCGAGCAGGACGCTGTGCTTGGAAAAATCGACGCCTTGCAAGTGTTGCCGACTGATCAGGAACCGCTCGCCGAATTTCTCCGCCGTCTTGGGAATCTTGTAGAGCGCGCTGGACAAGTTCTCGATGTCTTCACGCTCCAGCGGCGTGGCGAAGGTCTTGCACAACTCCTCGGTGATCTCCTCGGTGATGCGTTTCTCCTTCCGGCGCGTTAGGACAAATTCATCCATGATCTTCGATGCGTCGGGCGCTTTGATCATTTGGATAAGCAACTGCACGCTGCCGTGCGCCTCCGTTGCGCTGGCTTCGAGCAGGTTGAAAAATTTATCGTCCTGGCCGAGTAATTTTTGTAGCGAGATCATGGCTTCTTGTTTTCCATTCGATTGACCCTTGCAATCGTGAGGCCGTCCGCTGACAAACAAAAGCCAATTGTTACAATTCTGTGACGTCCGGCCAACTTTCCCTTGAACTTTTCGTCTCGCATCGCATCATCGCGCCAATGAATAACGAGCCTTTACTCCAACTTGATTTGCCCGGCATTCCGAAAGTCAAAAGCGGCAAGGTCCGCGAAGTCTTTGACCTCGGCGACACCTTTCTCTTCGTCGCGAGCGACCGCATTTCGGCCTTCGATTGCGTCCTGCCCAACGGCATCCCTCGCAAGGGCGAGGTGCTCACTCAGATTTCCCACTTCTGGTTCGACCAGACCGAGAAGCTCGTGCCGAATCACCGTGTCGCCCGCGCCAGCGACCCGCTGCCCGCGCAACTTCAACCTTTCGCCGCGCAGCTTGCAGGCCGCAGCATGATTGTGAAAAAGGCGCAACCGCTCGCCGTCGAGTGCATCGTGCGCGGCTACCTCGCCGGCTCCGGGTGGAAAGAATACAAGAAAAGCGGAACCGTTTGCGGGCTGCCACTGCCGGACGGATTGCAGGAATCGTCGGAACTGCCGGAACCGATTTTCACGCCGTCCACCAAGGCCGAGTCGGGCCACGACGAAAACATTTCCTTCGACGAGGCGAAGAAAATCCTCGGCGCGGCCGTCGCGGAACAGGCGAGCGAACTGAGCCTCAAGATTTACCAGTTCGCCCGCGACTACGCGCGGCAACGCGGCATCATTATCGCGGACACGAAGTTCGAGTTTGGATTGCTCGACGGGCAACTCATCCTCATTGACGAGGTGCTCACGCCCGACTCGTCGCGCTTCTGGCCCGCAGATCAATACGCGCCGGGCAAGGGCCAGCCGAGTTTCGACAAACAGTTCGTGCGCGATTATCTCGAGACGCTCGACTGGAACAAGCAACCGCCCGCGCCCGCGCTCCCCGCCGAGATCATCGCCAAGTCGCAGGCGAAATATCTGGAGGCGTACGAGCGGCTGACGGGAAGGAAGCTTTAGGGCATCCAAGAGGCACACCATGCCGACGCTGGAACTGAAGCCCACGCACAAAGTTGTCGCCGCTTATTATGACAACTTGGCGAAGTTCTCCAAGCTTGGCATCAAGCACGAAACCGCCGTCCGCTCCGCCTTTCAGGAACTTCTCGAATCCTGCGCCCGCCAGTTTGATTGGAAGCTCGTTCCCGAATACCGTATCAAGCGCAAGGGACAGGCTGATGCGTCTGCCGATGGCGCGCTGCTGGACAACTACGGTTTGAATCATGGCATTTGGGAAGCCAAAGATTCCGACGACGATCTCGAAAAAGAAATCAAACACAAGTTCGCCATCGGCTACCCAAAGCAGAACATTCTTTTCTGGCAGCCTGACCACGCCGTGTTGTTCCAGAATGGCGAGCGGTTCAACGAAGCCGACCTGACACAGCCGGATAAACTCGTCCACATCCTCAAACTGTTTCTCGAATTCGCACCGCCCGCCATTGAGGAATGGGGCAAGGCCGTCGAAGAATTCAAAGACAAAGTCCCGCAGATCGGCCTGAGTTTAAAGGCACTCATCGAAAAGGAACGCCAGACCAACAAGAAATTCATCGCCGCGTTCGACGACTTCGCTTCGCTGTGCCGTGGCTCGCTGAACCCAAACATCTCCATCGAGGCCGTCGAGGAGATGATCATCCAGCACATCCTCACCGAGCGCATCTTCCGCAAGATTTTCAAGTTCGCCGACTTCATCACGCGCAACGCCATCGCGCAGGAGATTGAGAAGGTCATCACCGCTCTCAATTCCCGCGTGTTCAGCCGCGACGATTTCAGCAAGAGCCTGGAACATTTCTACGGCGCAATCGAAAACGCCGCCGACACCATCGCCGATTTCAACGAGAAGCAGACGTTCCTCAACACCGTCTATGAACGCTTCTTTCAGGGCTTCTGCGTGAAGGTGGCCGACACCCACGGCATCGTTTATACCCCGCAACCGCTCGTCAACTTCATGGTCGCCAGCGTCGAGAGCGTGTTGAAAGAGCAGTTCGGAAAATCGCTCGCCGACCGCGACGTTCACATCCTTGATCCCTTCACCGGCACGGGCAATTTCATCGTCAACATCATGCGGCACATTCCGAAGTCCGCGCTGCCGCACAAGTTCGCGCACGATCTGCACTGCAACGAAATCATGTTGCTGCCGTATTACGTCGCCTCGATGAACATCGAGCACGCCTATTATGAAGCGACGGGAAAATATCAACCCTTCGGATCAAACCATTTTTTCAAACGGCCACATCCAGTCATAACGCTTCCACCTGAAATTGCGTCGCTCTTGAGAGATTTAAACCAGTTTGCGTTTTGACGAAAACTTTTTCCAAAAACCTCTTGCGCAGATAAATTTGATTGTTATATTCCGCCTCCCGTTACGCCAGAGGTGGTGAACGGCAGCGATTTCAGCGTGACCGATAACTGACAGCCCGTCTGGGCGCAGGA
>JBKJSC010000282.1:0-9898 GCA_046593035.1 Limisphaerales bacterium
GCGATCATCGCGCGGTCCACGACGGGCAGCTCCGCCGCCCCATGACCGAAGAACTCGACGAACTTGCCGACGACCTTGGTCTTGCGGAGCAGTTGCGTGACGGTGAGCGCGAGGTCGGTGGCGGTGACGCCTTCCTTGAGCGCGCCGGTCAGATGCACGCCGACGACATCGGGCGTAAGAAAATAAACCGGCTGGCCCAACATGCCCGCCTCGGCCTCGATGCCGCCGACGCCCCAACCGACGATGCCGAGGCCGTTGATCATCGTGGTGTGCGAGTCCGTGCCGACCAACGTGTCGGGGTAGTAAACACCGTTCGCGTCGAGCACGCCCTTCGCGAGATATTCCAAGTTCACCTGATGCACGATGCCGATGCCCGGCGGGACAACCTTGAACGTGTCGAACGCCTGCATACCCCATTTCAGGAACTGGTAACGCTCACGGTTGCGGGAAAATTCCAAATCAAGATTGCGCGCCATCGAATCCGCCGCGCCGGAGAAATCCACCTGCACCGAGTGGTCCACGACAAGATCCACGGGCACGAGTGGCTCGATGATCTTGGGATTCTTGCCGAGCTTCGCGACAGCGGTGCGCATCGCGGCGAGGTCCACGAGCAACGGCACGCCGGTGAAATCCTGCAACACGATGCGCGCGACCACGAACGGAATCTCCGCCGTGCGCGTCTCGTTCGGCTGCCAGTTGGCCAGTTCCTTGATGTTGGCCTCGCTGACCTTCTTGCCATCGCAATTGCGCAGGACGGATTCGAGAACGATACGGATCGAAATGGGCAGCTTCGAGATGGAGCCAACACCGGCGGCTTCGAGCGCGGGGAGCGAGTAGAATTTCCCCTGCTTGCCATTGCCGAGGTCGAAGGATTGAAGCGAATTAAAAAGATTGTGCGCGTTGCTCATAAGTATCGTCGCGGCCTAGCCCGGCGTCGGACGGTGAAAAGAAAATGCGGCTTGGGAGAAACCGTGTCAAGCCGTGCGCGGGCGGCAACCCGCACCCCGGAAAAGCAAACGGGCGGAAGCTGCCTTCCACCCGTCGCGCGAATGAAATTCGGTTACGCCAATTACTTCAATTTGGCGAGGCAGTCCTTAACCGCATTGAAGTTCGGCAAATCTTTCGGCGTCGCGGTCTGCTCGGCGTATTGCACCACGCCGTTCTTGTCGATGACGAACGCCGCGCGCGCGGACGTGTCACCCACGCCGGCGAGCATCGGGAAGAGGACGCCGTAAGCCTTGGTGGTTTCCTTGTTCAAGTCACTGACGATGGTGAGGCCGATTTTGTTTTGCGTGGCCCACGCTTCTTGCGCAAACGGGCTGTCCACGCTGATGGCGATCACGTCGGCATTCAAGCCGGTGTAGGCGGAGAGGCCGGCGGTGATGTCGCACATTTCGGTCGTGCAAACGCCGGTGAACGCGAGCGGGAAAAACAACACGACGGTGTTTTTCTTGCCGAAATTGTTGCTGAGTTTCACGTCCACGAGACCGGTTGAGGTCTTGGACTTGAGGGTGAAGTCAGGAGCTTTGGTGCCAACAGCGATTGCCATAATTTTGTTTGGTTAGAGTTAAATCAATTCGACGTGACGGGGTTATAGTCGGCGTGCGCTTGGGTGTCAAACGGGGATTGTTGAACCCGGAGGAATGAAGCTGCAGCATATTGCCTCCCATCAGACACCGCGAAATCAGGTCGGCTTAAACGGTAACCGTCGGAACTCTAATCCTGGAGCCAATCAAAGAGCCGCCAGCACCTCCAGCGCGTGCTTTTCCGGCTTCACTTGAGGCCAGATTTTTTTGATCCGTCCATCGGGGCCGATGAGAAAAGTGACGCGATGAACGCCCAAATATTTTCTGCCCATGAAACTCTTTTCACCCCAGACGCCATAGGCTTGAACGATCTTTTTGTCCCCATCTGCCAGCAGCGGGAAGGGGAGCTTGAACTTGGCCACGAACTTGTCGTGGGCCTTCACCGAATCCGTGCTCACACCCAACACGACGGCACCTTTCCCTTGGAACGCGGCGAACTGATCCCGAAAGGCGCAGGCCTCCTTGGTGCAACCCGGCGTGTCGTCTCGCGGATAAAAGTAGAGGACAACGCTTCGACCTTTGAAGTCAGCCAGTGATACCTTGTCACCGCCGCTGGTTGGAGCGGTGAAGTCTGGAGCGAGATCACCTTCCTGAAGCATGAGAGCTGGTGCTTGAGCCATAGAACATTGAATTCCGTGCCGCCGAACCGCGCCCTAGTTGCCACGAAGTTCCCGGGACGATTTGCGAATTACGAATTAACTTGCCATTGATTTGCGCTTTCCGAAGATACTTGCGGCGGTGGTTCACAGCAAGCAGGTTGACGCAGAGTATTTTGACGCAATCTGAATCCGTCTCGCCCGAATGCATCTTGGTGGGATCCGGCTTCGTTTCAAACGAAGCGGGCTTCCCTGGACAAATCGAGCAGGCAACGGTAGGAAATGCCCGTAGCTTGCAGGTCTGGTCCGCTCAATGTGCGTCATGAAGCCAGTTTAGCTCAGTGGTAGAGCAACGGTTTTGTAAACCGTCGGTCGTCGGTTCAATCCCGACAACTGGCTCCAGTTTTTGTTGCTTGTGCAACAGGGAGATAGACACATCGGGAGGGCCACTGTCAGTGAAAGTGTCAGTGAAGCGGCGTTTGGCAGGCCACTCGCCCACAACTCGACACAACTTCACTGAAACTCGCCGACAACGCGCTAACGCGTTGCTCCGGGACTGGAGCACGATTCATGACCAGAAGGGCACAGTCATGAAACAGCGTTATATCTTGTTCCGGCGCTCGGGCGTTTTTTATTGCGAGGACACCACCACTCGCAAACAGACCAGTCTCCGAACCAGGAACGCAACGGAAGCCAATACCTTGCTCCACGCGAGGAACGAGTCGTTCCGGCAGCCGGTTCTCAATCTCCAAATTGCGCGAACCTACCTGACCGCGTGCGATCCGGCCTTGGGCACCCGCACCTGGCAGCACGTCATGGAGCAAATCATTGCGTCCAAAACGGGCAACACGCGCGAGCGTTGGGAATTTGCCATCCGGGACAAGGCGTTCGATTTGATCCGGCAGCGCAAACTCGTGGAAACCTCGGCCGAACATTTCCTGGCAGTTCTCCAGACCGGTTCGGTTTCAACCAACGTTTTTTTGCGCCGCGCCCACAATTACGCCGTCGGCATGAACTGGCTGCCGTGGCCGGTGCTGCCCAAGCGCCACTGGCCGCCGGTGCACTACAAGGAGAAAAGAGCCATCACCCTTGAAGAGCATCAAAAAATTATCGCCCGCGAGCACAACCCGGCCACCCGTGCCTACTTTGAACTGCTTTGGCATTTGGGAGGTTCCCAAACGGATGTGGCGACGCTTACCGTCGGGGACGTTGATTGGGATACACGCACCATCGCTTATCGCCGGGGCAAAACCGGTGTCACGGCGTTGATTTCATTCGGCGGGGACGTGGCCGCGGTCCTGCACAAGCTCCCCCAATTGGGACAATTGTTCCCGGCGCTCGCCCGAATTCATGAACGTCATCGGGCCAAGTTGTTCATCAAACGTCTGGCGACCACCGGCATCAAGGGAGTCTCACTCCATTCTTATCGGTACGCGTGGGCCGAACGTGCCATGGAAGCAGGTTATCCCGAGCGTTTCGCGATGCGGGCGCTCGGTCACAGCAGCAAGGCCGTTCACCGGGCTTACGCCAAACATGCTCAGGTCACCCTGCCGCCGTTGGAAGAGTATGAAAAGAGAAAGGCAACCGCTTCCGTGATCGTGCCGTTGCTCATGGCGGCGGCATGATGGCATCAGCTGACCGCTGTTGCCGGCGGGCTGACCAACGATGGCCAGCCATTCGGCGGGCCATTGGCCGGCCGGTTCTTCTTGCGGACATTTTGCTTGTGCCAGTGTTGGTTTACCGCATTCGTCACCTTGGCCAGCCAGGTCCGATCCTTGCTGAGTTCAAGAAGATCCGCTGTACCAAAGAATTTGATGCCGTTGGGCGGCGGATTGCCCAAGGGCTTCAGCAGGCGGGAGGCGACCAACACCGGAACGTCGTGCGGCTGGCAATTCAACACCCAAGCCGTCTGCTCGACGGTCAGCCGGGCAGGCAACTGCTTCAGGAGCGTCAGGAACCGATGTTGATCTTCTCTCCTACTCAGTCGTTGGTGAGTTTGAAATTCGCGAATCGGGGATGCCGTTGCCCAAGCATGTTCACACCCCACCATCCATCCTCTTTGGTGACATATTTGGCGCAGTAATCGGCCACATCGTCCCGGCTGTTCACGGGTTCGATCCGGGCCCGACCGTAACGCCTGAACCAAGTCCGCCAAACGTCGCGGCGTGACTTGTTCTTGCAGTCGCACCACAGCGCATGGACATGGAATCCATCGCGGCAGGGATTTTGTTCCAGCGCGTAGAAATACGAGACACCCCGCATCTCGGTTCGCATAAACTTCTCGTAACACCGTTGCGCCGACCACACCGACGCTTCCCAGGCGAACGTCAGGTGCGAGATGACCTGCCACGGTGCCAGTCCGTGAACCCAATCTCCCATCTCCACATGAATTTGAGCGGCGATTAGCCGCTGACTCTCTTCAAGGCAATTCCAAAGCTTGTCGGCTGGGTTGCGTTGCTGGTAACGTCCGCAGGTTGGCGAATTCGGTGGTCAGCGATTGAGGGGCAAATGAGCGTTAAATATCCAGAACACCAAGCGGCTGGTCTCGCTTTGAATGAAGCGGACACCTGCCGTCAACTCGTCGTCCCGAAGTTGCAAGCCGCCGGTTGGGAAAATGATCCCCATTCCATTGCCGAGCAACGTAGCTTTACCGACGGACGCATCATCGTGCGTGGCACCAAGGCCGAGCGCAAAATGGGCAAGCGCGCCGACTACCTCCTTCGTTACACCCGCGATTTCCCCATTGCCGTCACCGAGGCCAAGGCCGACAACAAGAAGGCGTCGGACGGTTTGCAGCAGGCAAAAGACTATGCTGAAATCCTCGGCCTCAAATTCGCCTATGCCACCAACGGCAAGGAAATCATCGAGTTCGATTACATCACCGGCTTGGAGCGGGCCATTCCAACCTTCCCCACGCCCGCCGAACTCTGGTCACGCTTGCGCGCGGCTGAAAAGCTGGCCGACGACTTCGCCGCGCAACGCCTGCTTACGCCGGCCAATCTCACCACCGGCAAGGAACCGCGCTACTACCAGCGCATCGCCATTGATCGCACGGTGCAGGCCATCGGGCAGGGCCAAAAGCGCGTGCTCCTCACCATGGCCACCGGTACGGGCAAGACGGTCGTGGCATTTCAGATCTGCTGGAAACTCTGGTCGTCCAAGTGGAATGCCAAGGGCGACCCGACGCGCAAACCTCGCATTTTCTACTTGGCCGACCGCAATTTCCTGGTGGACGATCCCAAGGACAAAACCTTTTCCGCGTTCGGTGATGCCCGGCACAAAATCGAAGGCGGCCTGGTCGTCCACAGTCGCGAACTCTATTTCGCTACCTACCAATCCATCGCCAAGGACGAACGTCGCCCCGGCCTCTACAAGGAATTTGCGCCGGACTTCTTCGACCTCATCATCGTGGACGAGTGCCATCGCGGCAGCGCCAAGGAAGACTCCAACTGGCGCGACATCCTCGAATACTTCGCGCCCGCCTATCAGCTCGGCATGACCGCCACGCCGTTGCGCGACGATAACCGCGACACCTACCTGTATTTCGGCAACCCGATTTACACCTACAGCCTGCGCCAAGGCATTGACGACGGCTTTCTCGCGCCGTATCGCGTGCATCGCATCGTGACGCAATGGGACGCAGCGGGCTGGCGACCGAGCAAGGACGAACTCGACCGCTATGGCCGCGAAATCCCGGACGAGGTTTACACCACTGGTGACTTCGAACGCCGCGTCGCCTTGCGCGCCCGCACTCAGGCCGTTGCCCGGCATCTCACCGACTTTCTCAAGAAGACCGACCGTTTCGCCAAAACCATCGTCTTTTGCGTGGATCAGGAGCACGCCTCCGAGATGCGCACGGCGCTTAACAACCTGAACGCCGACCTCGTCCAGCAATATCCCGATTACGTCTGCCGCGTCACCTCTAATGAAGGTGACATCGGCCGCGGCCACATGCAGCGGTTTCAAGACGTGGAGACGCGCACCCCTGTCATTCTCACCACCTCGCAACTGCTCACTACCGGCCTTGACGCGCCAACCTGCCGTAACATCGTGCTCGTGCGCCTCGTGAATTCCATGACCGAGTTCAAGCAGATCATCGGGCGCGGCACGCGCGTGCGCGACGACTACGGCAAGCTCTGGTTCAACATCCTCGACTACACCGGCACGGCCACGCGCAACTTTGCCGACCCGGCCTTCGACGGCGATCCGGCCTTTGCCACGCAAGAGGAAATCGACGAACACGGAAAAGTCAAAAGCACCGAAGTTGAAACGCCGGAAGTGCCAGAGGATGAAGGCGGCGAAATCAACGAACCGCCGGGCGGCAGAATCATCGGCGACACCTTTGGCGCTGGCGTGAAAAAGAAATTTTATTACGATGGCGGCCAGGTGGAAATCGCCGCCGAACTTGTCCATGAATTGGATTCCGACGGCAAACTACTCCGCGTCGTCAAGCTCACCGATTATACTGCCGAGAAAGTGCGGACACTTTGTGCCAACCCCGACGAACTGCGCGCCCGCTGGGCTGATGCCGGCCAACGCGCCGACATCATCCAGCAACTGGCCGAGCGCGGCATTGATTTCGCGCAAGTCGCCGCGCAGGCGGGCCAGCCGGACGCCGACCCGTTCGACCTGTTGTGCCATCTCGCCTTCAACGCGCCCGTGCTCACCCGCCGCCAGCGCGCCGACCGCGTGAAGCGGCAGCAAGCCGCCTTCTTCCATTATTACAAACCGGAAGCGCAGGAAATTCTGGCCGACCTGCTGGAAAAATACGCCACCGACGGTGAACTCCAATTCACGCTGCCCGACGTGCTGAAACTCCCGCCCATTTCCCACCACGGCAACGTGAACGAAATCATCGGCAAATTCGGCGGCGCAGACCAACTCCGCAACGCCATCAACCAACTCCAATCGCTGCTGTATGCCTCCTGAAAAAAAATGGCCGGCCGTTCGACTCGACGAAGTCCTGCGGCAACGGAAAGAATTCATCGTCATTGATGACCTAATAAACTACAAACGACCGCGTGTTCAGCTTCATGTTCAAGGCATCGTCCTCCGCGACGAAGTTCCGGGGGCGCTCATCAAAACAAAGAAGCAGCAGCTTTGTCGCGCTGGTGAATTTCTCGTCGCTGAAATTGACGCGAAGGTTGGCGGATTTGGCATCGTGCCCGAAGCACTCGAAGGCTCGCTCGTCAGCAGCCATTATTTTCTGTTCGTCATTGACGAGACCAAGCTCAATCGGCGTTTTTTTGAGTTCTTTATTCGCACGCCTGTATTTCAGGAGCAGGTGGCGGCGCAAGGAACAACGAACTACGCGGCAATTCGTCCGACACATGTGCTTGGCTATGAAATTCCGCTGCCGCCATTAGAAGAGCAACGGCGTGTGGTGACGGTATTGGAAAAAGTTGAGGATGCAAAACGGTTGCACCGAGAAGTCCTTTCCGATTTGGATGCGCTTACATTTTCAATTCTTAATCAAGTGCTCGCAAATACCCGCCCGTTCCAACAATCGAATTTGAAAAATTAAAATGAAGAAGACCGCTTTACCCACCACCGCCCAATCCTTCAGCGCATTGCTAAAATCCGCGCGCGACATCATGCGCAAGGACAAGGGACTCAATGGCGACCTCGACCGGCTGCCGTTGCTCACCTGGATCATGTTCCTAAAATTCCTCGATGACTTGGAGCTTCAGCGCGAGCAGGAGGCCAAGTTGTCCGGCAAGAAATTCAAGCCCGCCATCGAACCGCCCTACCGCTGGCGCGATTGGGCCGCCAAATCCGACGGCATAACCGGCGACGAACTGCTCGCCTTCATCAACAACGAGGAGACCACGCGGCCCGACGGCAAAAAAGGCGCGGGCCTGTTCCGTTACCTGCGCACGCTCACCAGTTCCAACGGCGACGACCGCCGCGATGTCATCGCCACCGTGTTCAAGGGCGTGGACAATCGCATGAAGAGCGGTTACCTCCTGCGCGACGTCGTCAACAAACTCGGCGCGATCCATTTCACTTCCAGCGCGGAATTGCACACCCTTGGCGCGCTCTACGAATCCATGCTCCGCGAGATGCGCGATGCCGCGGGCGATTCCGGCGAATTCTACACTCCGCGCGCCGTCGTGCGCCTCATGGTCGCCGTCACCGACCCGCGCCTCGGCGAAACCGTGCTTGACCCCGCGAGCGGCACGGGCGGCTTCCTCGTCGAGGCGTTCAGCCATTTGTCGAAGCAGGTGAAGACCGTGGCCGACCGCCGCGTCTTGCAGGAAAAATCCCTCTTCGGCTGCGAACCGAAATCGTTGCCGTATCTGCTCTGCCAGATGAATCTGCTTTTGCACGGACTCGACGCGCCGCAGATTGATTCCGGCAACGCCCTCCGTCACAAGCTCACCGACATCGGCGAGCGCGACCGCGTGGACGTGATCCTCACCAACCCGCCCTTCGGCGGCGAGGAGGAGAAGGGCATCCAGGGGAATTTTCCCGAAGACAAACAAACGGCGGAGACGGCGATGCTGTTCCTGCAATTGATTATGCGGAAGCTGCGGCGAACGACGCGCCTCCTCTCCCCGTCCCTCTCCTCCATTCCGAATGGAGGAGAGGGTGGTCGAAGACCGGGAGAGGAGGTGCGTTTTGCCCGTGCCGCCGTGGTCGTGCCGAACGGCACATTGTTCGGCGATGGCGTGTGCGCCCGCATCAAGGAAGAACTGCTCAAGGACTTCAACCTCCACACCATCGTCCGATTGCCCAACGGCGTGTTCGCGCCCTACACCAGCATCCCGACGAACCTCCTGTTCTTTGATCGCAACGGCCCGACGCGCGAAGTCTGGTATTACGAACAACCGCTGCCCGAAGGCCGGAAGAACTACACCAAAACCGCGCCCATCCAGTTCGAGGATTTCGCGCCGCTGGTGGCATGGTGGAACAAGAGAGAAGAAAACGAGCGCGCGTGGAAAGTTCCCGCCGCCGAATTGCTGGCCAACGGCTGCAACCTCGACCGCAAGAACCCACGCGCCAAGGAAGACATCACGCACCTCCCGCCCGACCAACTCGCCGCCAGCATCCTGCAAAAAGAACAACGCATCGCGGAAATCATGGGCAACATCAGAAAGCTTCTCGCGAAGCACGGCGCATGAATTACTCCGCTGGCAGGCCAAGCTTTTCCAGTGTATCCCGCACTTTAAGAATCGGGATGCCCTCGAACATTTTGAGCGCAAGCAAATCCTTGTCGCCCGTCACGATGGCATCAGCCTCCGCCGCCAAGGCGCAGGCGAGAACGTGGACGTCATCAGGATCGTGTAACGAAGCGGGCATGGGAATGATGGGAGCAGGAATGACACGCGCCGCCGTTCGCACTTTGGCAAGAACCGTTTCTGGTGTGAATCCTTTGAGAGATAGTCTGGCGGCAAACTTCCCTCGCTCCAACACTCCGCGCAATTCGGCCAAAAGCGGGTCGCTGAGAAAAAGTTGCAGCTTGCCCTCTGCAATTGCGGCAAAGAGGCGTCCGGGCTTGCCGCCCCAAAGCAGACCTGACACGAGCAGATTGTTGTCAATGACCGCTCTCACGCTGGCGTCGTTCTGCTCTCACCGCATCAATCTCGGCCTGAATTTCCTCGTAAGACATCGGCTCGCCGGGGAGGGAATGCAGGCCGAGATTGATGCGGTGAGAGCAGAACGACGCCAGCGTGAGAGCGGTCATTGACAACAATCTGCTCGTGTCAGGTCTGC
>JBKJSC010000002.1:0-3397 GCA_046593035.1 Limisphaerales bacterium
CCAGTTCAGCGCCGTCCATGGCCATCAGTTTTGAATACTGTTTGGTCAGCGCATTTTTGGTCTCGGTCAGAATTGAAACCAGTTGATCCTCGGTCAATTCCTCCAGCACCGTGGTCATGGGAAGGCGTCCGATAAATTCAGGAATGAAACCGAAGCTGATCAAATCTTCCGGTTCCACAAATTGTAAAAGCTTGTCGCGCTCACTCGCAATTTTCCGGCCCTGCTCCACCGCGTTAAAACCCATTACGCGATGACCGAGACGACGCTGGACAATTTTTTCGAGTCCAACAAATGCGCCGCCGCAGATAAACAAAATGCCGCTGGTATCGACACGAATGTATTCCTGCTGCGGATGTTTGCGACCGCCCTGAGGAGGAACATTGCAGATCGTGCCTTCCAAAATTTTCAATAAAGCCTGCTGCACGCCTTCGCCGGAAACGTCGCGCGTGATCGAGACGTTCTCCGTCTTGCGCGCGATCTTGTCGATTTCGTCGATGTAGATGATGCCCATCTGCGCACGCTTCACGTCGTAATCGGCGTTTTGCAATAGCCGCAGGATGATGTTCTCCACGTCCTCGCCCACGTAACCGGCCTCGGTCAGCGTGGTGGCGTCGGCGATGGCGAAGGGCACGTCGAGCACCTTGGCGAGCGTGCGGGCCAGCAGAGTCTTGCCGGAGCCGGTCGGGCCGATGAGCAGGATGTTGCTCTTTTCAATTTCCACTTCCGCGTGCCGGGCGGCAGCGACTGCGTCAGCCGTCTCCGCGCCGGGCGCGGGTTCCTGCGCGTGCAGCAGGCGTTTGAAATGGTTGTGAACCGCGACCGCCAGGGTTTTCTTCGCGTGATCCTGACCGATGCAATGGCGATCCAATTGACGCCGGATTTCCGCTGGCTTGGGAACCTTGAGCTTTGGCCCGCTCTTTTTGGTTTCGGTCTGCAGTTCCTTGTCGAGGACGTTTTTGCAAACCGTGATGCAACTGTCGCAGATGTAAACGCCCGGCCCGGCGATGAGCTTCTTCACCTCGGCGTGAGATTTGCCGCAGAAGCTGCAGAGCGTCAGATTGGTGGGCCGGGCCATCGCAGGGGTTGAGAGTTTTTGGTTGAGAGTTGAGCGAGTTACGGGATCACGCTGGTCTTGTCCGGTAAATTCGGCAATTCCTTACGCGAGGCGACGACTTCATCCACGAGGCCAAATTTCTTCGCTTCCTCCGGCGACATGAAGTTGTCGCGGTCGCACGCCTTTTCCACCACGTCCACGGGCTGGCCGGAATGCTTGGCGATGATGGTGTTGAGCCGGTGCTTGAGTTTGAGCATGAACTTGACTCGGATCTCCACGTCGCTGGCCTGACCTTCCGCGCCGCCGAGCACCTGGTGGATCATGATGTTCGAGTTGGGCAGCGCGTAGCGTTTGCCCTTGGTGCCGCCGCAGAGCAGCACCGCGCCCATGCTGGCGCACTGGCCGATGCAATAGGTGTTCACGTCGCAAGTCATGAACTGCATCGTGTCGTAAATCGCCAACCCCGCCGTGACGCTGCCGCCGGGGGAATTGATGTAGAGATGGATGTCCTTCTTCGGGTCGCTCATTTGCAGAAAGAGCAACTGCGCGATGATGACATTGGAAACCATGTCGTCGATCGGCGTGCCGAGAAACACGATGCGATCCACCAGCAGGCGGGAGTAAATGTCGTAGCCGCGTTCGCCCCGGCCCGTCTGCTCGATTACATGCGGAATCAAAAAATTATTCATAAAGTGCGTCTGAAATCGCGCCGCACCGTACCGAACACCTTTCGGGGCGTCAAGCGCGGTGGGCACTCATACCAAATTTTGCGGTGTGCCGCCAGCCTTTTGTCGCAGCGCCGCCAGCGCCGCCAGCGCCGCCTCGCTCTCCGCCAGCTTTTTGCTCTTCCCTTTGCCGCGGCCGATTTCTTCGCCGCGATAGCGCACCGCGCATTCGAACATGCGGTCGTGATCCGGGCCGGCCACCGCTTCGAGATGATACTGCGGCGACTCCGGCGATTGCGCCTGCAACAACTCCTGCAACTCGCCCTTGGGATTGTCCAAGCTGGGGATGACTTCGAGCGCGCCAAAGCTGTCGTGAAACTGGCGGAGTATAAATTCACGCGCCACTTCGTAGCCGCCATCGAGAAAGATTGCGCCGACCAGCGCCTCAAACGCATCGGCCAGGATGGACGTCCGCGCCCGACCGCCATTCGACTCCTCGCCACGGCTGAGGATCAACTGTTCGCCCAGACGAAGCCGCCCGGCTTGCTCGGCGAGCGCGCGCTGGTTGACCATTTGCGCGCGAGCTTTGGTGAGCGGGCCTTCGCCGACTGCGGGAAATTTGTCGTACAACTCGCGTGTCAGGACGAGCTGCAGCACCGAGTCGCCGAGAAATTCCAGCCGCTGATTATGCAGCGGGGAACCAGCGCGTTCGTGCGTGACCGACGGATGCGTTAGCGCGAGCCGCAACAGTTCCATGTCGCGAAACGCGTGGCCTAGACGGGCTTGAAATGAGTCGAGATCGGACACGGGGAAAAATTATTGCCACGGATGAAACACGGATGGAACACGGAACAGATTGAAATTCCATCCGCGCCCCAGCCCTATCCGTGTGTGTCCGTGTTTCATCCGTGGCGAAAATTCCGGCTAGTTTGACGCTGGCTCCCCCGCAGCGTCGGGCGGCAACTCTGTGGCCATGACTGGCACCGGCGCGGGCGGATTCAGCCCATGCTCGAGCAAGTGCGCCACTTGCCGCTGCACTTCCTCAAGCTGGTTGAGTTGCAGGTTCGGGTCGGGAATGGTGAACACGTCGCCGGTCTTGGGCTGCTCGTAAATAAACACGCGCTGGCCGCCGTCGTTCGATTGCGACTTCACTTTGAGCAGCCGTTTGCGCTCGAGCATCACGGCGAGGATGTAGCAGGTGGCGCGATATTGCGGGTCGTGTTGCTCGGTCAGTTTGCGCAGGAGCGTCTCGGCGTTTTCCTTTTGGATCGCGTCTGGCGGCGCGGCGGGCGGCAGTTCGTAAACGCCCTGCCAATGCGAGATGAACCCTTTGCGGTCGCTCGCACCCTGGCTGTATTGCGCTGTCCAACAGGCCTCGCAGATGTCGAGCCGCTGATACTCGTGCTTGGCGTCGAAGAGCAGCGTGTGGTACGGCTGCCGGTCGGTGAAAGCAACAGCGCAGGCCTGGCAGGCGTGCGCGCGCGATTGAATGTTCCAGTCGATCATTGTTTCCCGGCATTATCGGCAATCAACCCCCGACTGCAATCCCATTTCCGCGCCGGCTAGAGCCTGTCATGGACTTGGCGTGAGAATTGTCTGTACATTGTAAATACGATCCGGCAATAAGCTCGGGATGACGATCCGAACGACGAGTTATCCGAGTGATGTGAGCGATGAA
>JBKJSC010000060.1:0-12899 GCA_046593035.1 Limisphaerales bacterium
CCAAACGCAAGGCGCGCGGCTCTCGTTCCACCACCCATCTCATCACCATGCTCTACTTCGTCGCCGGCAAACTCCGCCTCCCTCAATTCTGATTCCACCGATAACAGCGGGGAACCAGATGGTTACGCATAAGTCATTGATTGTGAACTATATTTACAGTCTGCCCCCGTTGGCCACTTGGGTATCCTACCACGATCAGGCGCACACGCGCAGGGATGCGGATTAAGCCAAACACGCCCCCGCTTGTCAACGGGAGGAATGCCGCGTCAGACTTTGAATTTATTTTCACTGAAGAAGCGCGGCGCGGTGGGGCTGGGCGGGTTGGTGAGCCGCCAGAAATAGCCGAGCAAGCCTGCCATCGCCACCAGATTCACCACCTGTGAAACGCCGTGCCAGCGGGCGAAGGAAATCCTGGCTTCCTCTTTCTGTGCCGGTGTGGAGGTCACGGCGGAACGAATGCGATGGAGTTGTTGCAACTTCGGCTGTAAATACAAGCCACCTACTAATCCAAGAAGAATCACCCAGCCCAATAGCTGCAACCGCAGCCGTCCCACCGGCCGGCGCGTGTAAAGATATTCCGCCACGAGATGAGCCACGGCGATGCCGGCGCACACATATTGCATGCGGAAAAAATATTGCAGCAACACTTGCGCGATGGCCCCGGCGTTCTCGCGGAAGGCCAGGCCGAATAGCTCCTTCAACTCCGGGGAATAAAAAACGGCGGGCGCGACGCAGAACGTGAAAAAGATCGCCGACCCAAGCCAGATCGCGGCATTGGTCACGCCCATAAATCTCAAGACGGCATTCACCCGGTGGATGGTAAAACTTTATGGCCGACTGCCAAGCTTCGATTCAGCCGCGGACCGAGGTGATGAGTGATTCCAGCGTCAGGGCCGCCGCCACGCCGCGCTCGGCTTGCTGGATTTTTTCAAACTCCCCGGTCAACCGCGTCCGCGCCGGCTCGTCGCGGGTGGCCAATTCCTGTCCGGGATTCGTCCTCAACGCCTGCAGAATATCCTGGCAGGTGATCTGCGCCGCTGGCCGGGCCAGCGTGTAGGTGGTTTCATTATTGCTAGCGACCTCCACGACCATCTGCGCGTTCACCAGAATCGAAAGCAACTGGCTGACGAGGCGTGATGGTATTACCAGGGCGTCGGCCATGGCCGTTACCGACGAAGGCGGAGCGCCTTGTTGGAACCGCTGCCCGATGTGAGTCATCAAGCGCAGGGCGATGAATTCGCGGCTGCGTTGATGGACATTCTCCGCCAGTTTATCCTGCAAATAAGCGTTCCGATTTTGCCAAGCGTACGAAATTTGCGCGCCAAAGAGTAGGATCATCCAGGAAAAATACAGGCCGATCAGCACAATCGGGACGACCCCAAGGCTGCCGTAAATCTTGTTGTTGCTCGCGATGCGGGAAACGAAGACGACCCCCAGGAGGTTGTTCAAATGCCAGAGGGCACCCGCCATGACGCCACCCGCCAGCGCGGCGCGCCAGTTCACCTTCGTGTTCGGCATCAGTTTGTAGAACAAGGCGAAGGTGAGACACAACACCACCAGGGGGAAGATCTGGAACACCAGGCTCCCAATGAACGGCGTGGTGGCTAGGCGCTCCTTGCTGGCCGTCAACTGCGAACCGGTGGTCAAACCCAGCGCCACGATCAACAGCAACGGTCCCAGCGTGATCGCCGCCCAGTATTGTACGATCCGCGCCAGCCAGCTCCGGCCGCGCGTGACCCCCCAGATGTCGTTGAAGGTTTCCTCGATCCGCGCCAGCATCATGATCGCCACCATCACCAGTGCCACCATCCCGGTCACGCCGAGGGTACCGCTGCGGATGTTGTCGATGAATTCCTTGATGCGCTTGACGGTTTCCTTCCGCTGCGCGGCGTTCCTCGCCGCCTCCGCCGCCCGGGCTTCTGCGGCCGCTTTGGCCTCTTCGGGCTGCATCCCATTGTCCAACGTCGTGTCCACGGCGGTCTTGTTGAACGCCCGGTCCAGCAGCGAACCGGGTTTCGCCTCGGCCGCCGGAATCACATTTTCCACCAGGTAATCGATGAACTGCTCGATGGGTTTCTCGCCGCGTTCCTTCAGGAGGCTGGCGGAGATGCTGACCACGACGGCCAGCATCGGGATCAGCGCCAGCAACGTCGCGTACGCCAGCGCGGTCGCATGCACCGGGCAGCGGTTGCGGGAGAAGCTCCGGCCCACAAGCACCCAAAAGTGGGCAAACCGCCAGACGGGAGAACTATGCACGGCGGCAAGCGTGTGCTCGCTCCGCTCATCCAAAATGGCCACGGCGGTGGCCCAGAATTGCTTGAGCTTGGAAGTCGGTTCGCCGGGCATAATGCACAGCCAACATAACAAAGCGGCGGGGCTAGTCAATTGCAGGCGCAAACGGGGTGCCTTCAAACGCCGCCGCCCCGAGGATTTTATTTGGTTCCGCGTCGGCTCAAGGTAAGATCGTCGCCACGAAACATGGAATGAAACACTGTCGATGAAACCACCCGGCAAATTCCTGACGGCGGAGTGGCGTCACCTGGTGATGCTCAATTACGAGATCAATCCCGCCCGCCTGCTGCCTTTCGTCCCGCGCGGAACGGAGCTGGACACTTGGAACGGAAAAACGTTGGTCAGCCTGGTCGGGTTTCTCTTCCTCGACACGCGGCTGCTGGGCTGGCCCGTTCCGTTTCACCGAAACTTTGAAGAATTGAATTTGCGTTTTTACGTGCGGCGTTGCGGCCCGGATGGCTGGCGGCGCGGCGTGGTGTTCATCAAGGAAATCGTCCCACGCTTCGCCATCGCCGCCGTGGCGCGCTGGCTTTACAACGAGCAATACATTGCGTTGCCCATGCGCCATTCGATTTCGGCAACAGCACCAGGGTCGGCACCGCGAGTGGAATACTCGTGGCGACATCACGGTCGTTGGAACCGGCTGACGGCGCAAACGACCGGCGAATTGCAGGCCATCGCGCCCGGCTCGGAGGAGGAATTCATCACGGAGCATTACTGGGGTTATACGGCGCAACGCGACGGCGGCTGTCTGGAATATCAAGTCGAGCATCCGCCGTGGCGCGTGTGGCAAGTCGGCGAATGCTCCCTGGACTGCCACGCGGTGGAGTTGTATGGCGCGGAGTTTGGCGCGGTGTTGAGCGGGAAGCCCAGTTCCGCGTTCGTCGCGGAAGGCTCGCCGGTAATTGTCCGACGTGGTGTTAGGATTTGAATTCAGCAACTTTGACCTTTGAACTTTGAAACGGGAAACCGTAGTCTGCGCGCATGGCTCGTAAGGAATCGGCGGACGCAAAATCCGAACACGGCTTGGGCGACATCATCGGCATCGTGCTGGTGAGCGTGGCCTTGCTGCTGCTCGTCGCCCTGCTTTCCTACGACCGGAACGATCTAACCTTCAACCACGACCCGCCCAATCGTCCCGAACACAATTGGATCGGCTCGGTGGGCGCGCGCGTGGGCTATGCGATATTTTTTGTGTGCGGCGCGGCGGCGTATTTCGTGCCGGCATTGCTGCTCACGTTCGGGCTGGCCAATTTTTTCCAGCCGCTGGCCTATTTGCACCGCTGCAAGCGCTGGGCGGCCGTGCTGTTGCTCGCCTTCATGGGGATGCTGGATTTGTACAAGCACTATTTTGATGGCATGAAGGCGCACCTGGATTCTGGCAGCGCGGGCGGTTTCGTCGGACTGACGATGAACAATCTCCTCTTCCGCCATTTTGGTTCGATTGGCGCGACGATTATTTTCGTGACGCTCTACGTGATCAGTTTGATCTACCTCACCAACTTTCATTTGATGGCCTGGCTGCGCGGTTTGCATTGGCCAAGTGCCACCAGCGACACCGCGCTGACGGCGGAGGAAAAAGCCCTCGAACGCCGCGCGCGCGATTTGGAAAAGCAGGCGAAGCAGTTGCAGCAACAAATCGATAAGAGCGGCAACGGCGACAAAACGGCGGCGCTCGCGCCGAACGAACCTTCCGGCCTGGGCGCGGACATGCAGCCGGTGCCGGAGCCGACCGTGCGCGACTTGAGCGTGCCGCCGCCGCGTACCGCTGAGGCAACTGCCAAGGCCAGTCGCGCGAAGGCGAAAGCCGAACCGAAGCCGGAACCGGCATTGGAGCCAATGTTTGACGTGGAGGAAGTGATCCCGGCTAGTGAAATCGCGGCGGCCAGCACGGCGGATATCATAGGCCGCCCCTCGGAAGCCCGGCCACCGGAATCGAAGGAGGAGGAGAAATCAAGCGAGACGCCAACGACCGCCGAAGCCGTTGCGGAAAAGCCCGTTGATGAAGCGACTCCGTTGCCCGTCACGCCGGTCCCAAAACCAAGGCTCGCGCCGCGCAAACCCAAGCCCATCTCTGTCGCCGCCACGCCAACCATCGGCAATTATTCGTTTCCGTCCCTCGACATGTTGCACCACGCCGACATGACCGTGAAGCCGACCGAATCCAAGGAGGAGTTGATGGCCAACGCGCGGCTCATGCAACAGACGCTCGCGCAGTTCGACATCGAAGTGCAACTGGGCGACATCACCAAAGGGCCGACGATCACGCGCTACGAATTGCATCCCGCGCCTGGCGTGAAGCTGGAAAAGATTTCCGCGCTCAACAACAACATTGCCGCCGCGCTCAAGGCCGAGCGCATCAACATCCTCGCGCCCGTGCCCGGCAAAAGCTCCGTCGGCGTCGAGGTGCCGAACCTCGTGAAGACGAAGGTCATCATGCGCGACCTGCTCGAATCCGACGAGTGGATCAATACCAAGGCGCGCATCCCGGTGGCGCTGGGCAAGGATGTCTATGGCCATCCGATTATCTGCGATCTCGCGGAAATGCCGCATGTGCTCATCGCTGGCAGCACCGGCTCCGGCAAATCGGTTTGCATCAATGCCATCATCGCCTCGCTGCTTTACAGGTTTTCGCCCGATCAACTCCGCTTCGTGATGATCGATCCCAAGGTCGTCGAACTCCAGCAATACAACGCGCTGCCGCATCTTGTCGTGCCGGTGGTGAACGATCCGAAGAAGGTCATTCTCGCGTTGCGCTGGGTTGTGAACGAAATGGAAAAGCGCTACCAGATTTTCGCGAAAGTCGGCGTGCGCAACATCAAATCGTTCAACGAACGGCCCAAAGGCAAACCGCTGCCGCCCGCCGAACCGGAACTGCCCCTCATGACCAAAAAGGAAAAAGTCGAGGCCGGCGCGGACGGATTCGCGGTGGAAGTGGATGAGGAAATCGTGGTGCCGCGCGATGACGAGATCGTCATTCCCGAAAAGCTGAGTTACGTCGTCGTCATCATTGACGAGCTGGCGGACTTGATGCTGGTCGCCCCCGCCGACGTGGAAATGGCCATCGCCCGGATCACGCAAATGGCGCGCGCGGCGGGCATTCATTGCATCGTCGCGACGCAGCGGCCCAGCGTTGATGTCATCACCGGCGTCATCAAGGCGAACATCCCCGCGCGCATCGCGTTTCAAGTCGCGGCCAAGGTGGACTCGCGCACGATTCTCGACGCGATGGGCGCGGACAAACTTTTGGGCAAGGGCGACATGCTTTATCTGCCGCCCGGCTCGGCCAAGCTGACGCGCGTGCAGGGCGTGCTCATCACCGACCAGGAAATTCAGGACATCGTCGATCACATCAGCAAGCAGGGCAAACCCAGCTACGAGGTGGAAATCCACAAGCAGCTTTCCAAACCCACGGCGAGCTATGGGGATGAGAGCGGCATCGACGAGGACGAGGAAATCATCCAGCAGTGCATCGAAGTGATTCGCAGCGAACAAAAGGCGAGTGTCTCGCTGATGCAACGCCGCCTGCGCCCCGGCTACACCCGCGCCGCGCGCATCATGGATGAATTGGAAAACCGCGGCATTGTTGGCCCCAGCAAAGGCGCGGAACCACGCGATATCTTGATCGACCTGGACGGCGGCGGCGCGGATGGCGCGGGAGAGTAGGCCAAGTTGTCGCGAGTTTTGGGAGTCGCAACCCGGCAACGCAGCGTGCCGTTTGCAAACACGTTTTTTACCGCACGATTGCAAATCCTGCGCTCGCCAGCTACCGCGTTCTGTGTCAGCTTCGCCGCACCGACACACGCGGTGATCATTTCGGAACAAGACCATGAAAAACTCCGTACTCTCGCAACTCGGCCAGCGCACGGCCGCGCCGCCGATCTCGTGGCTCATGGAAATGGCCCTGGGGCGTCCCGATCTCATCTCGCTCGCCGCCGGGTTCACCGACAATCCCTCGCTGCCGCTGGCCGAGACGCGCGAATTGCTCGCCGAGCTTTTGGCTTCCCGCAAAACTGGCGAGGCTGCCTTGCAATATGGCCCGACCTTGGGTGATCCGGAGTTGCGGCAGCTCACCGCGGCGCATTTGCAAAAACAGGATCCCGCCGGTGGCCGGGATTCTTTTCCGGCCAAAAACATTCTCATCACGAGCGGTTCGCAGCAATTGCTCTACATGATCACCGAGGCGCTGTGTGATCCGGGCGACATCGTGCTGGTGGAAGACCCGACGTATTTCGTTTACCTCAGCATCGCCCAGAGCCACGGGCTGCGCTGCCGGGGCGTGCGGCTGTTGGAGGATGGACTGGATTTAGAAGAATTGGAAAAGACCCTCGATGAACTGAAGCGCACCGGGGATTTACGGCGGGTCAAAATGCTTTACCTCGTCAGCTATTTTCAAAACCCCAGCGGCGTGACCACGAGCTTCGCCAAAAAAGCTGCCGCGCTGGCCTTGCTTCGCCGCTACGAACGCGCGGCGGGACATCCGATCTATCTGCTCGAGGACACGGCGTATCGCGAACTGCGCTTCGTCGGCGAAGACGTGCCTTCGGCGCGGGCCGTCGCCGGTTCGGACACGCGGGTGATTTACACCGGCACGTACAGCAAACCGTTTGCGACCGGCGTGCGGGTTGGCTTCGGTTGGCTGCCGGAGCCGGTGCTCACCATCGTTTCCCGGATCAAGGGCAACCACGATTTCGGCACCGCGAGTTTGTTGCAACGCCTGCTTGCTTGCGCCCTGCGCACGGGCGCATACGAACGCCATCTGCCAGTGCTGCAAGCGCGTTACGCCCGCAAGGCGCGTGTCATGACGGAGGCCATTGAGGAACATTTTCCAGCGACCGTCCGCTGGGAGAAACCGCGCGGCGGTTTGTATGTCTGGGCGCGACTGCCGACGGCGATGAAGTCGGGGGCGAAATCGAAATTGTTCCGGGCCACGCTGGCGAAGAACGTCCTGTATGTGCCGGGCGAACTTTGCTACGCCGACGATCCAACGCGGCGCAAACCGAACCATGAAATGCGCCTCAGCTTTGGCAACGCGAGCGAAGCGAACATCCGCGAGGGCATCGCGCGCTTGGGAAAAGTGCTGCGCGGACTGTGACTTTTCAACCCGGTGGCCAGCGCATGGGGCGTCCACCTAAAATGTGGCAATGCAGGTGCGGCACGGATTCGCCACCGTCGCGGCCATTGTTGATGACGAGCCGGTAGCCGTTTTCCTTTAGCCCCACCTTGGCCGCCACTTCCGCCGCTTTTAACAGCAGGTGCCCAAGAAGCCTGTGATCGTCCGCCGTCGCTTCGGCGATGCGCACCAGCGGTTTTTTGGGAACGAGGAGCACATGCACCGGCGCTTGCGGATTGATGTCGCGGAACGCGAGCACCAAGTCGTCTTCATAAACAATGTCCGCCGGAATCGCGCGGGCGATGATTTTCTCGAACAGGGTTTGACTCACGTTGGGTTTGAGATTTGAAATCCAGGAAATTCACTCAGGCCACGACGAGCGCGCAGGCGGGAGCGTTCTTTTGGGTGCCGAGGCAGTGGCGCAGATAATCCACGATCTGGTCGTTCAAAATCTGGCATCGGCCCGACCAGCGTTGCGCGCCGACCAGTTGTTTGACGCAGCCGCGCAGGCCGTTGAAGCGGAGCACGCGCGGGGATTGGCGGAGCTGCGCGCCCATTTCCTCACGGAGGCGTTGAAAAAATACCAGTTCAAACCCGTGGCCCGACTGGCAGGCGAGCCGGCGCAAATCCGACTCCGCCACGGGCTGGACTACGGGAGCGCATTGGACTTCCAGGCCGAAACCTCGCAGCACGCGTTCCAGCGCCAGCGTGAACTCGCCCACGGTGACAAAGCTCCGCCCCAGTTCGTGTTTGAAATAATGCAGCACGGCGGCGGCGGCGTGGCGAACGAGATCCTTGTCGAGCGACGCCACGGCCTCGCCGATGAGTTCAACGGTCACTTGCTCCGCCGCACAGGGGATGGACTCGCCGGTCGCGGTTTCAAATGCCAGGCAATCGGATCGTAGCTGTATCATATTTGGTCTCCAATTTTTTGACCGCTTCCAGAAAATCACCCGCTTCCTGAAACTGCCGATACACACTTGCAAATCGCACATACGCCACACCGTCAATGCCCCGCAACCCTTCCATCACCCGCTCGCCGATCGCCATGCCGGGCACCTCAGAATCGTAGCGGTCAGTGATTTCATCGACGATGGTTTCCACCAGCTCCTCGATGACTTGCTGGCTGACGGGGCGTTTCTGGCAGGCTCGCTTGATGCCCGAGAGCAGTTTGTCCTTGGAAAATTCCTCCCGGCGTCCATCGCGTTTGATGACCATGAGGCCCTCGTGTTCGATCTCCTCGTAGGTGGTGAAGCGATGGCTGCATTGGAGGCATTCGCGGCGTCGGCGGATGGTGGAGCCTTCGCGGGAACCCCGCGAATCAATCACCTTATCGTCCAAACATCCGCATTTAGGACAACGCATAGAACAACGCCACGCAACTGCTAATGGTGGCGGCAGTTTGGTAACACACTAAATCTTGGGCCGTCAAGGAAAGTTACCCGCCATTCAAGAAATTGAGTGGAAAAACGTGATTCAAATGGAGAATCCCTCGATGGCCGTGTTTTCACGGCTCGACTTTCACCCGGCACGCTCCACCATGCGCGCGTGCAAGATGCAAGTGGCATGGCGCTGGCGGCGGTGGCCGTCCTGTTTATCGGGCTGTCCAAGGCTGGCTTCGGCGGTGGCCTAGGCATGTTGACCACGCCCTTATGCGTGCTGGCCTTTGGCCCGCAGGCGGCCATTGGCATCCTGCTGCCGTTGCTGTGCGCGGGCGACGCCTTTTCGCTCTACCACTATTGGGGCAAATGGGAACGAAAGAATTTGGGTTATCTGCTACCCGGCGTGGTCATCGGCGTGGTCATCGGCGTCCAACTCATTGGCCGGTTTTCCGCGCGGCAGTTGAACGTCGCCATTGGCGTGCTGGCGGTGTTGTTTGTCCTTTTCCAATTCGTGAAGGAGCGGATTTTCCGCGCGGAAGGAGCGTTCGCGCCCAACCATGCCTTTGGTGTTCCTGCCGGCATCGGGGCGGGGATCACCTCCACGTTCGCCCACGGCGCGGGACCGGTGGTGAGCCTGTTCCTGATCCCGCAGCAATTGCCCAAGGAGATTTATGTCGGCACCACCGTGCTGGTTTTCACCTGGATCAATTGGATCAAGCTGCCGTTCTTCCTCGCCAACGACATCATCAATGCTGCGACGTTCCGCACGAGCTTGGTGTTTCTGCCGTTGATCCCGGTGGGCGTTTGGGTGGGCGTGTGGTTGAACCGGAAATTTTCCGAGGCGTTGTTTCTCAAACTGGTTTATATCTTCACACTGTTGACCGGCCTGCAGTTGATTTGCAATTTCGACCTCGCCCGGTTCTTCCGGTAGGCATCACCCAAAATGCACACGATTCGATTTGACTTTGGGATTGCACCTTGGTTGACCAGCTTTTAAGCTGCGCGCAACAACCGGAGCCTTTGGCTATGTATTTTGGCGCTGATTATTATCCCGAACACTGGGTTTATCCCTACGATAGCACCGCCGAGGCACCGGAGTCGCGTTGGGAGATCGACGCGCAGCTCATGGTTAATGCCGGCGTCAACGTTGTGCGGCTGGGCGAATTCTCTTGGGGCCTGTGCGAGCGCGTGGAGGGCAAGTATGATTTTGCCTGGCTCAAACGCGCCATGGATGTCATGGACCATGCTGGCATCAAGGTCGTCCTCGGCACCCCTACCGCCGCCCCGCCCATCTGGCTGGCGCAAAAACATCCGGAGATTTTGCCGCTCGACGACCACGGCTTGGTGCGGAACGCCGGAACGCGTCGCGCGTATTGCCTGAACAGCGATGTTTATTGGGACTATTGCAAAAAAATCGTCGGCGCGATGGCCGATGCCCTCGGCAAACATCCCAGCTTGATCGCTTGGCAGATCGACAACGGCATCGGCCGGCACAACACCGAATATTCTTTTAATCCCGAAACCCGCCGCGACTGGCACGCGTGGCTGCGGGCGAAATACGAGACGATCGACAACCTCAATGAGAAGCAAGGCACTTGCTTTTGGGGGCAGGTCGTCACCAGTTGGGAACAGGTGCCCATGCCGCTGGTCACGCCAGCGGTGTACAACCCCGCGCTCATCCTCGACTGGCGCCGGTTTTCCAGCGACACCTGCGTGGCCTTTGTCCGCATGCAGGCCGACTTGCTGCACGAGCAGACGCCCGGCATTCCCGTCACCGCCAATCTCCGCGCGTTCGCCTGCAACTATGATTACTTTGACATGGCGGAAGTCCTCGACTTCGTCTCGGTGGACAGCGATGCGAGCATCGGTTCCAAAGCGGCGGAGATCGCCTGCGGCATCGATCTGCTCCGCTCGTTGAAGAAAAATGGATCCAAAGCGCCCCACAGCGAGGATGGTTTCTGGGTCATTGAGCAAAAGGCTGGCAACGTCAGTTGGGATGAGGTCAACGCCCTCATCCGGCCGGGAGTCGTGCGGCTTTTCACCTACCAACTCCTCTCCCGCGGTGCCAACGGCGTCTGCTATTTTTACTGGCGGCAACCGCGCATCGGCCCGGAGAAATTTTACGGTGGCGTCCTCACCCACGACGGTCGCGGCGACAATCGGATGTACGAGGAAATCAGCAAAATGGGGCAGGAGTTCAAGCGCCTGGCCCCCGTCCTCGAGGGTAGCAAAGTCACGGCGGACACTTGCATCCTCGTCAATCAAGCCAATGACTGGGCGATCAACCAGACCTTGCGCCCGAATAAATTTTTTCATCAGCGCGAGCATATCCAACTTTTTTACAGCGGCCTGCACGACCGGCAGTTTTCGGTCGATTTTGCCCGGCCAGCGGACGACCTTTCGGCGTACAAGCTGGTCATCGCCCCGTCATTGCACATGCTCTCCGGCGGGGATGTGGATCGGTTGAAACTTTACGTCCAAAACGGCGGCACGCTGGTCAGCACCTTCAACACGGGCCTGGTCGATGAACATCACATGACGCCGGCCACTGGGTATCCGCACGAGATGATCGATCTGTTTGGTTTGGAGGTTCAGGAGTTTGACACGTTGCCGCCCGATCAGGAGAATCACCTCACTTTCAAAGGGTCGTTCCCGTCCAGTCACATGCATCCAGCCAGGCTCTGGTGCGATCTCATCAAGCCGCTCGAATGCCAGGTGCTGGCCACGTTCGCGAAGGATTTCTATGCGGGCCGTCCGGCCTTGACGGTGAATGAATACGGAGCAGGCCGGGCGGTCTATGTCGGCACCATGAGCCATCAAAGTTTTTACTACGATCTCGTGGCTTGGTTGCGACAACTGTGCGGCCTGTTTCCGCTGCTCAAAACTCCCGAAACCGTGGAAGTGAGCGTGCGCCAGAAAGAGGGCACGCGGATTTATTTTCTGCTCAACCACCAGAACACGTCCGTCCGCCTCCAGTTCTTCAAGCCGATCCACGATGTCCTCGGGGACACCATGATCAGCGGTAATCACGATCTGCCTCCCCACGGAGTCCTCGTGCTCGATGAACACCTTCGTTAAGTCTCGCCGCCCCGCCGGCACTTTCTCCAGCCCCCGTCAACGCGCGCTTGCCGCGTGGCGCGGCGTGGATCTGGCACCGCTGGAAAAAGCCCGCGCCCACAGCGCCAAAGCCGTCGGCAGCGTCATGCCCGGCTTGCTCACAGAACTAGGATTGGAACGCCGCCGCGCCGAGGCGGAACTGGTGAAAGTGTGGAATCATTTGATCGATCCGAACCTCGTCGCCCACGCCCAACCCACCGGCCTCCACAAAGGGACGCTCTTCGTGACCGTGGACAGCAGTGTGTGGCTTTCGGAAATTGTCCGCTACCGCCGCCGCGAAATTCTCGACCGGCTCCAGCACAGCTTCGGCAAGGAAACCATTGCGCGCATTTCGTTTCGCGTGGGCTAAGTCGGAACTATGCAGTTCAATACCACAGATGCGCACGGATCGGAGCGAATCCACGAGATCTTCACCACCAGAATGGGTGGCCGGCAAGTTTCACTTCCATACGAATGAATACAATCAATAAAGAAGGATGAAAAAGTTGCATTGGTATATTTTAACATTTGAATGTGAAACGGTGCGATTGGAAGCGATTGCAAAGCAATTGCAAATCGATCGTCCTTGTATCCAGACTTTTGAGGAGGACCGTTGGAAAAAACTGTCTTTCGAGGAATACAACCTAATGGTTGAGGAGTACCGTTGGAAAAAACTGTCTTTCCAGGAATACAACCCAACGGAATGGCCACCACCGTGTCCAGCTCTGATGTGTGATGATTCATTGGTTAGTGAGTCGGCTGCAGTCTTGGGGGCGTACTCTGAACACAATTCAATCTCACAAAGCATCGATTTCATCAGGCAATTACCACGATGTGCACCCTGTATCTTTTGTTTTGGGCTACTCGGCCAACACAATTACTCGGTATTGTTTTCAAAGGAATACACAGCCATCCCACAGCGGGATAAGCATGAGGCAAAAGCGTAGCTTTCCCTCGATATCTGAGGGCTAATCAATAAAAGAACGTTGGGAGTTTTCTTAGTTGGCTTACATGCG
>JBKJSC010000066.1:0-11308 GCA_046593035.1 Limisphaerales bacterium
CGCGAGCAAATGCGCGCCTATCTCGGCACGATTCCCGATTACGCGACGGAAGCGCAGGGCGTAAAACTCTCCGGCACACGCGCCGGCAGCCCCGCGGACAAGGCGGGCTTGAAAGGCGGCGACATCATCGTGGAATTCAACGGCCAGAAGATCGCGAACATTTACGATTACACTTACGCCATGGACGCAGCGAAGATCGGCAAGGTGGTGAAGATCGTAGTTCTGCGCGACAGCCAGCGCGTGACACTCGAAGCGACTTTGGAAGCGAGAAAATAATTAGCTAAGCCAGGAGGTTCCCCATGAATGAAACTGTTCCCGTGACCGGGTTATCCAATCAGGATTTCTTGGAAAAATACGCGCGCCCCGGCTGTATCGGCCTTACCGGCGGCGTCTCGCTCATCGACCGGGTGATCCGTCGCGCCGAGCGGCACGTGGGCACCGAGAAGCAATGGAGCCAGTGGTCGCACGCGTTGTTGTTTCAAGGTCGCCGACTCGACGGCCATCATTGGGTCATCGAGTCGGATCTGCAAGTGATCCGCAAACACATTTCGCTGGGCGTGCAGGAAAACCGCGTCACGAAATACCACGATGAAAAACTGTATAGCTGGATTGCGGTGCTGGATTTCAATTTATCCGAAGCGCAAACCAGCCAGCTCTTGCGCGAAGGGCTGGACCTGGTGGCCAACCGCACGCGGTACTCCCTTCGCGAACTCATGGGCACTTTGATCGCCCTGCACAAACCCCATCTGCGCGGCGAGGACAATGTGCTGGCGCGGGAGAAATCACTCTACTGCTCGGCGTTTGTGCAGCATGTGTTCCGCAAAATCGGGATCGACCTCGCACCCGGCATCCACGAGAAGAACACCGCGCCGGAGGACATTTCCCGCACGCTGGTGCCGCACGTTACCACCGTGCTGCAACGCGACGTGGCGGAAACCCGCTGGACCGAATTGCCCGGCGAACTCCGGCGCAAAGTAAGGGAACGCATCAAGCAGCGAATGGCGAAACGCAGCGAGCGTTGAACCTCACTTCTGCTTCACGTCGTAGCACAGCAGCACGTCTTGGTCGCGGAGGTAGAGCTTGCCGTTGGCGATGACGGGATGCGCCCAACTGTTTTGGCTGCTGCGATCGGGTTGATCAAACCGGCCCTTCTCCTGGTAACCCGTCGGCGTGGCCACCACGAGCGCCACCGCGCCATTCCCGCCTTCGCTGCGCAGATAGAAGTGGCCGTCCGCGTAAGTCAGCGCGCCTTTGCCGACACTTTGATTGCTCCAAACGGTTTTGCCGGTTTTGAATTCCTGGCAAATCCAACCCTTGCTGTCGGAGTGGCCGTAGAGATGGTTGCCGAGCAGGATCACGCCGCCGTGGTGATTGACCATGTCCTTGTTGGCATACACTTCCTCCGCGCTGAACGCCGCGCCTGTCTTGGAGATTTTGAACAAGTTGCAGCCGACACCATACCCCGAAGTCACGTAAACCTGGTTGTCGAAAAAGATCGGCGTCGGGATCACCGCCACCGCACCGCGACGGGGCGCACGCCAGAGCAACTGCCCACTTTCGGCAGCAACACCGGCCACGCTGGCTTCAGTCAATTGTATGTATTGTCGGCGTCCCCCCATGTCCACCTGGATGAGCGAGGCGTAGGCTGCCGGATCGGTGAACTCCTTGCTTTGCCAGATTGTCGCGCCGGTCTTCTTGTTCAAGGCGACTATGGCCCCGCGTGATCCACCCGGCGTGACCAGAACTTTGTCCCCATCGACCAGCGGCGACTCGGTGTAATTCCAGCCGGCGTACTGCCCGCCGAAATCTTTCATCAGATGTTTGCGCCAGACTTCCTTGCCGTTGCCCGCCTCCACGCAAACCAAGTCGCCGAACTGGCCCAGCGCATAGACGAGGTTGCCGTCCACCGTCGGCGTGCAACGGGTGCCCGCGTAATTGCCGCCCGGCTTGCCGACCGGCGCGGTCCAGAGCGGTTTGCCGCCGTTGGCATCAAACGCGCGGACGGAACTCATGTCCGGCCCGTCGCCCATCGTAAAGATTTTGCCCCCCGCGACGGAGACGCTTGAATAGCCCACGCCCATGTCCCGCGTTTTCCACGCGAGTGGCGGGCCATCGGCGGGCCAGGCTTTGAGCAGGCCGGTTTCGGTGGAAATATCATCACGCTTCGGCCCGCGCCATTGCGGCCAGTCGCCCGCGTGAGCGAAGTTCAAAGTGCAGGCAAATACCGAGGTGGTGAACAGCAGGCGTGTCAGTGAAATCATGCGGGCATCCTAGGAAACCGGCGTTGAAAGTAAAGACCGCCGTGCGACAACCTCACTTCAGTTTCCGCTTAAAATAAGGGTTGCCACGCGGTTCAACCTTGTTATGGTGCCCCTCCTTTTCGCGGGCTGGCCGGTCAAACGGTCGTCCGGGAAAAGGGTTACGGCCTTAAATCAGCCCGTGCTCGTGTGAGCGGGGGTGGCCACAACAACACTAAATAAAAATCCCGTTTTCCGCGGGATGGTTCGCCCAAAGTGGCGGGCTGACAACTATTGGAAACTATGATCAGCATTGGCATTAAAGAACTGTTGGAGGCGGGCGTCCATTTCGGACACCAGACCAAGCGTTGGAATCCCAAGATGAAGCCGTTCATCTTCGACGCGCGCAACGGCATTCACATCATCGACCTCAGCAAGAGTCTCACCCAACTCGAGGCGGCGTGTGATTATCTCGCCTCCGTCGTCGGCAAAGGCGGGCAAATCCTTTTTGTCGGCACCAAGAAACAGGCCCAGGAAGCCGTCAAGGAATCGGCCAAGGCCTGCGGCCAGCTCTTCGTCACGGAACGCTGGCTCGGCGGCACCCTGACCAATTTGAAGACCCTCAAGCGCTCGCTCAACCGGCTCAAGCAAATCGAAAAGATGGAAGCCGACGGCAGCATCAACGACTACGTCAAACAGGAGCAATCCGCCATCCGCCGCGAGGCCGCCCGGTTGGTCAAGAACCTCGACGGCGTCCGCACGATGGAAAAATTTCCCAGCGCGCTGTTCATCGTGGACATCAAGCGCGAGCACAACGCCGTGGCGGAGGCCCGCAAGCTGAAGATTCCCATCGTCGCCATCGTGGACACCAATTGTGATCCCAACCTCGTGGACTATCCGATCTCCGGCAACGACGACGCGATCCGTTCCGTGCGTATGATCCTGAGCACCGTGACGCAGACGATCACCCAGGCCCGGGCCGAGTACGAGGCGAAATACGCGCGGCGCAAGACCGTCGAAGAAGCACCCGCCGCCGAGGCCACCGCACCCGTTGCGGAAGCGATCCCTGCCCCGGCAGTGGAAGCCACCGCCGCCCCCGCCCAAGGCTAGTTTTTGTGAAGCGCGGTGGATCGATTGGTTCACCGCGATCTTCCTTGGACTCATAACTCCGAACTCCCAACTCCTAACACTTTTTTTTATGGCTGAAATTACTGCTGCCGCCGTCGGCAAGTTACGTGAAATGACCGGTGCCGGCCTGATGGACTGCAAAAAGGCGCTCGTCGAAACCAATGGCGACCTGAACGCCGCCGTGGACCTCCTCCGCAAGAAAGGCGTCGCCACGGCCGCCAAAAAGGCCTCGCGCGACGCCAACGAAGGCGTGATCGCCCAGCACATTGCGCCCGGCTCCAAGGTCGGCATTCTCGTGGAAGTGAATTGCGAAACCGATTTCGTGGCGAAGAACGATTCGTTCAAAGCGTTCTGCGACGACCTCGCCAAGAAACTCGCCGCGAACCCGAACGCCGACGTGGAGACGGATCGCGTCGCCGCCGTCGCGAAGATCGGCGAGAACATCAAGATTTCCCGGCATCACCGCTTCGAAGTGAGCGGCCACGGCCTCGTGGCAGCATACATTCACATCGGCGCGAAGGTCGGCGTGCTCGTCGAGTTGGGCGCGGGCAAAGAAGCGACCGTGGCCAGCGAAGATTTCAAACAACTCGCGCGCGACATCACCTTGCAAATCGCCGCCGGCAATCCGCACGCCGTTTCCCGCGACCAGATTGATCCCGCCGTGATCGCGAAGGAAAAGGAAATCGCCGCCGAGCAGGTGAAGAACAAACCGCCGCAGGCTATCGCCAAGATCGTGGAAGGCAAGCTGGAGAAATTTTATCAAGGCTACTGCCTCGTCGATCAAGGCTTCGTGAAACGGAACGCCGAAGTCACCGTGAAGGAACACGCCGCCTCGGTGGCCAAGCAGTTGGGTGACGAAATCACCATCCGCCGCTTCGTCCGCTTTCAAGTCGGTGAATCTGCGGCCGCGTAATTGTTTTCGGGTCACTCCGCAACCGGACTTCCCCTGGGAGGTCCGGTTTTTTATTGTCGGCGCGCAGGGCTTTGATTTGACGCCCGCGCTGGCGGTTGTTACAAACTGGCCACAGTTCATGAAACGACACACCAAACCCCAATACCGCCGTGTGCTGCTGAAACTCAGCGGCGAAGCTTTGGGCGGCGCGGCGGGCCTCGGTATCAGCCCCGAGGTCGTCCACGGCATGGCTCGGCAAATCGGCGAAGTGCGCGCGTTGGGCGTGGAAATTGTGATCGTCGTCGGGGGTGGAAATATTTTTCGCGGCTTGCAGGGCAGCGAGCGCGGCATCGAGCGGGCGACCGGCGATTACATGGGCATGCTGGCCACGGTGATCAACGCTCTCGCGTTGCAGGACGCGCTGGAAAAAGCCGGCGTGGCGACGCGCGTGATGAGCGCCATCAGCATGTCGCAGGTGGCCGAACCGTTCATCCGCCGTCGCGCGGTGCGGCATCTGGAAAAGGGGCGCGTGGTGATCTTCGGCGGCGGCACGGGCAATCCTTATTTCTCTACCGACACCGCGGCGGCACTGCGCGCGAATGAGATCGGCGCGGAGGTCATCCTCAAGGCCACCAAGGTGGACGGTATTTACGACAGCGATCCCAAGAAAAATCCAAACGCAAAACGCTTTTCGCAGATTCGGTATATCGATGCGCTCAAGAAGCAACTCAAGGTGATGGATTCCACCGCGTTTTCACTGTGCATGGACAACAAGATGCCGATCATCGTGTTCGACCTGTTCAAGCCGCACAACATCAAGCGCGTGGTGCTCGGAGAAAAAGTCGGCACGCTGGTGACGGGGTGACGATTTTAAGTTCAAAGTCCAAAGTTCAGGGTTAAGCTGCGATGTCGCGTAACTTTGAACTTTGAACCTTAAACTCTGAACTGACTTATGGCACTCGACGATATTTTATTGGAAGCGGAAGAGAAGATGATCAAGACCGAGGAGGTCGTGCAGAAGGAATTCGCCGGCGTCCGCACCGGCAAAGCCTCGCCCTCGCTCGTGGAAAACATTCTGGCTGAAGTCTACGGTTCGCAGATGCGCATCCGCGAACTGGCCGGCATCACCACGCCAGAACCGCGCATGTTGATGATCCAGCCGTGGGACGCCGCCGCGCTGCATCCCATCGAAAAGGCGATTCAGAAAGCCAACCTCGGCTTGAACCCGACTGTGCAGGGCAAGTTCATCCGCATTGTGCTGCCGGATTTGAGCCAGGAACGCCGCCTGGAATTTGTGAAGCTGATCAAAAAAATGGCCGAGGACGGTCGCGTGGCTATCCGCCACGTCCGTCGCGACGCATTGGAACACCTCAAGAAGGAAGCCAAGAGCGGCGGGGTGACCGAGGACGATGTGGAGACGGCGGAAAAGGAAGTCCAGAAATTGACCGACCAATACAGCGCCAAGATCGACGCGCACGTGGCCCACAAGGAAAAAGAAATCATGACGGTCTGAGCGGGGGGATGTATGCAGTGCTCTGCTCAATGTTCCCCAAATCGGGAGCAAGGCCACTCAGTCATCAGTTCGAGCGTCAAACCCATTGCCCACCTTGCCCGGCAGCAGACTCACGCAGGAGAGTTCGCGAGTGTCCCGCACGAAGAGATGGCCGTTGGCGTAAGCGGGGAAACACCAGGTGCCGCCGCAAACCTGGAGCCGGCCGAGTTCGGAATATTCTTTCGGGTTGGCGGCCAGAAATAGCAGTTGGCCGTCCTCCGTCAGCACCAATAGTTTGTTGTCAACCACGATGGTGGACGCGTAATCCCGTTTGCCGGTGCCGAAACCCGGTTGCGACCATTTGATTTCGCCGGTCTTCGCATCCACGCAGACAAAATCTTTGTTCGCGCCTTGGGAGTAAAAATAATTTCCCGCCAGCGCGGGGGTGGCGAGGTTGATTTTCAAATCCTTGTTCGCCCACGCGGGCGCGGCTTCCACACTCGCACCGCCTTTGGCGATTTTGGTGCAGACCAGGCCGATGGTGGACGAGGCCACAGTGACCGTGTCGCCCGCGACCACCGGCGTGCAGGCGTGGCGTTTGGCACCGGTCTTCAACGGCACTCGCCAAAGGAGTTTGCCGGTCTGCCGATCCACTCCGACGAGCGCGTCGGCGGTGAAGGCGACAACTTGTTTCACTCCGGCGAGCGTGGCTACGATCAAGGAGGAATAGGCCGCTTCGTCGTCACCGACTTTCCAGATCACCTTGCCCGTGAGTTTGTCGAAACACACGAGACTCGCGCCTTCGGTGCTGCCGACGGGAACGATCACCGCGTTGCCATCCACGACACCCGAACCGTTATTGCCCCGGCGGGTGGCGGTGCCGGAATTCGCTTTGTAGCCGAGAAACTTCACGCCAAAATCTTTTTCAAAGCTGATGCCCCAAACGGTTTTTCCGTCGGCCAGTTTCAGGCAACGAAATTCGCCGCTGGTCGATTGCACGTAAACCCGGTCGCCATCCATGATCGGCGTGGCGCGCGGCCCGGCGCCCCATTCGTCGGCGCTGCGATCGGAGAAGGCCACTTTCCAAATTTCCTTGCCCGATGTCGCATCGAGCAGATGGGCGAATTCCTGTTCGCCGTTTTCGTCGAGGTAAACCAGTTTGCCGCCGGCAACCACCGGCGCGGAAAAGCCGCCGCCCACGGGAATTTTCCAGAGCGGCTTCAACTCTTTGGGCAGCGCGACCGGCACCGGCGCGCCGACGGCGGCGACGCAATCGCGATTGGGGCCGTGCCATTGCGGCCAGTCGCTCGTGGCAGCATGCAGCGGAAAAAGCAAAGCGGACGGCAGGAGTGCGAGCGACAGCCGACGAAACAAAGGGTTCATGTGGGAAAACTTACTACGGGAATCGGCGCGGAGCCTCAACATTATTCGGTGGAAGCCCCCGCTTTACCATGTGCCGTCGGTGAGCAGCCCAGTGGCATTCTTCGCGAGGTCATCGGCCAGCAACGGCACGGCCTGCCGCTCGGCGCTGACCAGATCGGTGCCGGCACGGATCGTGGTTTTGCCGGTCACTTCCCGCTGCAAAATTACTTTGCCGGTGGCGCGCTCGGTGGCGGTAATTTTCGCGGTCAGCAACAGCGTGTAATCCCGAACCGTGATGATGTCCGCCGCTTGGAAACTGAGCGGCGAACGGTCGAAGCGAACGATTTCGCCGCTGATGACGATGTCGCCCTCGTCGCGCGTGTTCAACTTGTAGGTGCCGTCCTTTTGGATGTTTTTGCGAAGCGCGGAGTTGACAGCTTCGACCAGGCGCGGCTCGAAGGTTTTGTTTTGAAAGAAATTTACCTGCACCGATTTCTCACCGGCAGCGACTCCGTTGGAGGGGCCGAAGTGGTAACTGGCGCAGCCCGCCAAGCCCAGCGTCAGCAAACCTCCGAGAAGCGAAGCAAGCGGGCGCATGTTATTTTGGGGTGGCGTCGGCTGTTCGGGTCTTGAGAATGTCAATGCGCTGCTTGGCTTCCGCGGCGAACGGCGAGTTCGGGTCTTTGACAATCACCTCGTTGTAATAAACCAACGCGCCGCTCCAGCGTTTGGTCTTCTCGTAATACTTGGCGATCTTGAAACTGCCGTGGGCCTGCTCGCTTTTGAGTACGTCGATCATCTTCTGAGCCTCCGGCACCCGCGCATCTTCCGGATAAAGCGCGATGAAATCCGTGAAGGTGGCAATGGCCTTGCCGGCGATGCCCTGGTCGTATTCTGCGGTCTTGGCCTGCTTGTTGTAGGCGAGACCAGCCTTGTAAAGCGCGTCCGAGGCGATTTTTTGTTTGTCGTTGTACCGATCCGCAGCCCGCTCGTAGGCTTTCACCGCCGTAGGAAAGTCCGACCGCTTTTCACTCGCGGTGCCGATGTTCATTTGCGCCTGCGCGGCCACGTCGCTGTACGGGCCGTTCTTGATCAGCTTCTCGTACATCGCCGTGGTTTTTTCCATCGACGGAAAGAATGGAACGTAGCCCCAGAGCTTGAACCACTGGCCGCCGAGAAACCGGTTGGCGATCTCGTACTGGCGTGTGAGGATTTCTCGGTAGTTTTCGATCTTGGGATATTTTTCGAGAACCTTCTGGTATTCCGCGAACGCCTTTTCATCCTGTTTCTTGGCTTCGTAGCACTGGCCCACGAGGTATTGCGCCTGCGGCGCGTAATCAGAGAGCGGCCATTTCTTCACCGTGGCGCGCGCGGCTTTGAGCGCCAGGCTGTAATCATTCTTCGTAAATGCCTGTTGCGCCACTTCCAGTTGATCTTTGGCGCGCGTCCGCTGCCATTTGCCCTCGCTGCCGACCTGTTCGTACGTCCAGCCTTCGCCCGCGCGGAAAATGAGCGGAGCCGGACAAAAATGTGGGAAAGCCATCGTGCAAACCACGACGAGCATCAGGCGAACAGACCAACGATTCATGGCGCGACCGTAACGAAGGGGGCGGGCCAAGTCAAGGAACGCGGCGGAGCCATCGACAGCCCGTCGCTTCGCTTGTCTTTGCCGCTTCGCCCGCTACGCTGGGCGGCATGGTTCGACTGGTTTTGTTCGACATTGACGGCACGCTCATTCGCAGCGGGGGCGCGGGGGTGAAGGCGTTTGGCCGCGCTTTCGCGACGGAGTTCGGCATCCACGAAGGCACGGAGCGGCTCCAATTCGCCGGGCGCACCGACACCGGTTTGGTGTTGGAATTTTTTCGGCTGCATGAAATCGAGCCGACCGCGCGAAATCTTCAGCGCTTCTTTGACGCTTACGTTTTCTGGCTCGATCATCTGCTTGGCCAGCTCGGCGGCGGAACTTGTCCGCACGTTAGGGAACTTCTTTGCGATCTCCGGGCGCAGCCGCAGCCGCCGGTGCTCGGCCTGCTTACCGGGAACATCCGGCTCGGCGCGGAAATCAAACTGCGCCACTTCCAGTTGTGGGAGGAATTTCAGATCGGCGGCTTTGCGGACGACCATGTCGAGCGCAACCACATCGCCGCTGTGGCCCGCGCGCGTGGGAGCCGGATGCTCAAGGCGAAATTGAGCGGCGAAGAAATCCTCGTCATCGGCGACACGGCGCTGGACATCGAATGCGCCCGGGCCATCGATGCGAAAGTGCTGGCCGTGGCCACTGGCGGTTCGACGTTGGAACAACTGCAGGCCCACCAACCGGACTGGGCCGTGGAAGATTTGCGCTGCGTGACGGCGGCGGAAGTGTGCGGCCGACGGACTTGATCCGCTCAATGCGAGTGCGGTTTCCCGGTGCCGCACATACCGCAGGATTTGGGCGTGCCGGAACACGATGGTTCCGCACCGGCCACGCTGGAGGCGAAGGTGGAAAATTTCTTGGCGAGTTTGCGCGAACCGCAATGCGGGCAGACGGTGCCTTTCCATTTGGTGGAGCGCACCAGGATTTCGCTGTCGTGCGCGCATTGCTCGCAATGAAATTCGTAGATCGGCATGGGACGAGGATAATCGTTGGGCGAGTTTACTTCAAGCGACGCACCCGTTATTTCTTGATCCCGCGCAGATGTTCGTCAAACCAATCGGCCATCGTCACCATATCCTGGCCCATTTCCGGCCAGCCATGCACTTTGCCGACCTTGGTGATGAGCTTCGCTTTGGCACCGGCGGCCTGCGCCTGCTTTACAAAACTTTCCGCCTGCTGGATGGGCACGAGCTTGTCGGCGTCGCCGTGAACGATGAGCGTGGGCGGCAGGTTCGGTGTGATGAAATAGATCGGCGAAATCTCCCGGCCCAGCTTTTGCCGGCCTTCCGCCGTTTCCGAGCGCGCGCCGAAAGCGGTTTTGAAATCCTTCAGGGTTCCCACCCCGACGGCGTCTTCGCCTTCCTTGCCGTAGTTCAGAAAATCCGTGGGCGGAAAGAAACACGCGACGCATTGCACCGCGCTGCTCTCGCGATCCACCGGGTCTTTCGCGTCCGCCTTGCCCTGCGCGCCCTGCGTGCCCAACGTCAGCGAGAGATGCCCGCCCGCGCTGCCGCCGGTGACGCCCAGCTTGTTGGGATCGATGCCATACTTCGCGGCGTTGGAACGGATGAACCGCACAGCACGGTGCATATCCTGCGTGACTTCCGGGATCTGAAACTTGGGATTGGAACCATGCACGACCGCGAACACCGTGTAACCGCGCGACAAATAGGGCATGTAGCCGTTGCCGTTGATCGCTTCATGGCTGGAGAACCACCCGCCGCTCACCACGAAGATGATGCCCGCGCCGTTTGGCTTCTCGGGTTGGAAGATATCCAGGGTCAGCGCGGTGCCAAACTTGCGACCGTAAATGACATCTTCCGTGCGCTTGAATTCAACCTTGCCCTGGGCGTCGCCGCGAAACGGCAGCAGGGCGAGCAGGCAGAACAGACCGGCGAAGAGGATTCGTTTCATAAGATTGAGGAAAGGTGTATTTCACCTTGCCGGTTCCAGCAAACAAAAAAGGCCGCCCACGAATCATCCGAATGCGGGGCACGCCTACACGTTGAACTTGAACAGCAGCACGTCGCCGTCCTTGACCACGTATTCCTTGCCTTCCATGCGGTAGAGGGCCTTCGTCGCCGCTGGACTCAACGCCAGCGCCGCACCATTTTCCGGTTGCTGCTTCAGCAGTTTGGAGCGACAGTCGAAAGCATGGCCATTGGACATCATCCCGCTCCCGCCACGCTGTGGCAGGTCACCGTGGAATCCTGGCTCCGCTGCCAGGGCTTGATCGTCGTTTGCCAGAAACCAAATGTGTCAACCACTTCTCCCTTATTTTGGTCTCAGAATTAGCTAGGGCGCACAGTGAATAATGCATCAGGTGGAAATCCAAACGATCCAAGTCAACTACAGCAATTTTCCGCGAATACTATTAATTCGATTCTGGCGGTCTATACCCCACCAAGTGCAGGAGGTATTGTCACGGTTGTAAACCAAGCAATGAATACACAGCCATCCCACAGCGGGATAAGCATGAGGCAAAAGCGTAGCTTTCCCTCGATATCTGAGGGCTAATCAATAAAAGAACGTTGGGAGTTTTCTTAGTTGGCTTACATGCG
>JBKJSC010000074.1:0-7847 GCA_046593035.1 Limisphaerales bacterium
GGAAGCGGTTCGCCGGTGATCATGGACTCTTCCACACTGGAGTGACCTTCAACGACCGCTCCATCGACGGGTACTTTGTCACCGGGCACGACACGCAGGCGATCGCCGACTTTCACTTCATCGAGCGAAACCTCCTGATCCCCGCCATCAACAACCCTGCGCGCAGTCGGCGGTGCCAGGTTCAGTAATGCTTTAATTGCGCTTCCCGTGCGACTGCGGGCTCGCAGTTCCAGGACTTGTCCGAGCAGCACGAGTACAACGACCATCGCCGCAGCTTCGAAATAGATGCCGACTTTCCCTCCGTGACTCATTGTGTCCGGGAACAGGCCCGGCAAGAGCATTGCCACGGCGCTAAAGAGAAAAGCCGCGCCGACACCGATGGCGATCAGCGTGAACATGTTCAAATGCCACGTCACCAGCGACCGCCAACCGCGCTTGAAGAACGGCCAGCCCGCCCACAAAACGACGGGTGTGGAGAGCGCGAATTGAATCCAGCGCGACGCATCGCTCATCACCCAGTCCCGCAGTGCGGGATGACCGAGCGCGGGAATCAGGTGCGCCATCGCGAGCACAAAGACGGGCAGTGCGAGCGCGCCGCCGATCCAGAATCGCCGCGTCATGTCGCGAAGTTCGGCGTTGTCATCCTCGCTCGTGGCGGCGGTCACGGTTTTCAGTTCCAGCGTCATGCCGCACTTGGGGCAATTGCCGGGATGATCCTGCTGCACTTCCGGGTGCATCGGGCAGGTGTAAATGGGTTTGCCCGCCGCAGGTGCAACCCACGCTGGGTTACGCTCCAACGCCATGCCGCATTTCGGACAATCGCCCGGCTTGTCCGACTCGACGCCGGGACACATGGGGCAAAAGTATTTCGCGGCCGTGGAAGGCTTCACCGCTGCATCGCCGTGGTCGTGGCAACAGGAATGTTTTTCCGCGCCGTGTTCGTGATGCTCGTGGGTTTCCTTGCTGCTGCTGGCAGGTTGAGCCTCTGCCAGAAATTTCTTCCGACAATGCTCGCTGCAAAAGTAAAAAGTTTGTCCGGCACTTTCGGCTTTAAGAGCCGTCGTTTCGTCCACCGTCATTCCACAGATTGGGTCTTTTGCCATGACTCAATTCTACAGTGGTCGCCCTGGATTTGCAGCAACAAGTCTGGCCTGAAGGAGCAAAAGGCGCTCGCTTCTGTTCCATGTGCAGGCCACACTTTGCGGCATGAAAATTACAGAGGACGTGCGGAAATACGCGGCGAAGCAAGGAATCGCGGAAGAAGAAGCGTTGAAAAAGGGAATGGAAGAAAAGAGCCGCGAGTTCACAGAGAAGGGCAGCGAGCTTTACGCGAAGGCGTGAACGGGAGCGCGGGTCTGTCTCGGTCGGCTGAAAAAAGAATGGACGGCGATTGTCCTACGCCCCCGTTATCATCGGGTAAAAATAATGAAATTTTCTAGTTGCATTGTATCCAGCCAAGATGTATCTAGCCAACAAATGGCTAAACGAAAAAAGACTGGCTATGCCGCGCCCGCGCAAACTTTCGGTGAATGGTTGCGAGAAATGCGTGATGAGAAAGACGTGCCCCTGCGTGTGGTTGCGTCTGCTGCCGAAATGGATCAAGCACATCTAAGCAAGGTTGAGCTTGGGCATCGCATTCCGACAGAAAAACAGGCAGCGGCGTTGGCGCGTTACTTCGGCATGGATTTGCACGAGATGGAAGCGCGACGCATCGCCGAAAAGTTTCGTCAGGATTTTGCAGACAACCCGGCTGCGGAAAAGGCAGTCCAGATGCTCAACGACGCACGTTAAATGATTAAGCAAGCCATCATACTCACAGAGGAACGTCCGAAAGCCGTGCGCAAACAAAAGGCAAACGGCGCGCGTAATGGGCAAAACGGATTGTCGGCACAATCGGCAAACGGTCACTCGAAGCCATCGAAACCCGATCCTAGAAACCCACTGAACGATTTAACTTCTACGGAATGGTTGCCAGAAACCATATCAGTTTGGACACAGCGCGGGCTTGGGGCAGGTCACGCCGACGCACAAATTGAGAGACAGCATCCCGCGCCCTTCTCATTCACAGATGTCAGCAGGCTTGTCCGTTTTTTCACAAAACGAGGTGGTGCGGTGCTTGATCCATTCGTCGGCGTTGGTTCGACGCTCAAGGCTTGTGCGATTGAAGGCCGCAAGGGGATTGGCTTTGAACTCAATCCGAAATACGCGAAGCTTGCAAAGGAGCGGCTTCGCACGGAAGTCCGCGACCTTTGGGCAACTGCTGATGCGCAAGAGGTGCGCGTGGGTGATGCACGAACGCTTGTGGGCGAATTGCCGGAAAACTCTCTTGATTTGGTGGTCACAAGCCCGCCCTACTGGAACATCTTGCACAAAGAGGATCACAAAGCGAAGCAAGAGCGTGTGAGCCGCGATCTCGACACGCGTTACAGCAACCACAAGCAAGACTTGGGCAACATTGACAACTACGAAGCTTTCTTGTCAGAACTGGCGAACATCCTCGGCGCGTGCGGCAAGGCGCTGAAGCCAAAAAAATACATGACCGTCATCGTGAGCGACTTTCGCGACAAGTCCCGCTTCGTTCTTTTCCATGCCGACCTCGCGCGTGCACTTGAACCATACGGCTTCGAGATGCGCGGACTGAGTGTGCTTTACCAACGCCACAAACGCATTTTCCCTTATGGATACCCGTATGCTTACGTGCCAAACATCCACCATCAATTTATTCTCATCCTGCAAAACGCCAAAAAGTGACGCGCAAGCGCGCTTGGACGAATGGCGGGGACGAATTGTGCCGGGCGACTGCGTCGCGGGCTTGCGTGCGTTGCCGGATGAATGTGCCGACCTCATTGTCGCCGACCCGCCTTACAATCTCGAAAAAAACTTCGGCATCTGGAACGAGAAGGAGCGAAAAAAGGAATGGTTGCCGTGGTGTCGCGAATGGTTGACGCAATGCGAACGCGTGCTAAAACCCGGTGGCAGCATTTTCGTTTACGGAATCCACCACCACCAATGCTGGATTCAGTGTCACCTTTACGAATTGGGTTTGAACTATCGGCGGCAAATTATTTGGACTTACGAAAACGGCTTTGCTGGATATACCAAAACCCTTGCCGCCCACTACGAGCCGTTGCTCTGGTTTTCTAAGGGCGAGAGTTTCACCTACCACCCGATTCGCGAACCTTACAAAAGCACGGAGCGTTTGAAACATCCGATCACCAAGAACGGTCGCGTGTGGACGCCACACCCCGAAGGCAGACTCGCGGGAGACGTTTGGCGTTTTCCTGTGCTGGCGGGAAGGCGCTTCCGTGATGAAAAGGTTGCGCACCCAACACAGAAGCCGCTTTCGATTTCCACGCGTATCGTCCGGCATTTCTCAAATCCAGGCGAGCTTGTCATTGTGCCTTTCGCTGGCAGCGGATCAGAGTGTCTTGCCGCGAGGATGGAGGAACGCGAGTTCCTCAGCTTTGAATTGAATTCTGATTACATCGAAATCGCCGAGAAGCGTTTGTGCGATTGGGAAAACTCGCGCGTGCGAGAGCTTGTGCTTACTTGACGACTTCGACCATTGCGCTCACGTCCACGGCGAGCGCAATCTTCCGGCCCAGCAACTTCTCGAGAACCGCCTCACGATACGAAGGAGTGTCGCAATCTGTGTGGGCGAGCTTGTTGATATGGCTCGGCAATTTCCGTCTTTCCCAGACCAGAAGCATCAATGCCAAAACCGTGACTGTGGCGATTTGAACCCCAAGAACTTCACGGATGTCTTTGATGATGTGCCAGAATTCGGAACGACGGTTTGGCAAAACATCGCCGACGATGAGCGCAACAATATCATCTTTTTTCCAACCATGCCTTGAGACGAAAACCGCAATGTCATCGAGCACATCGCGCGGAGCATCAAGGATGGCTTCATCACCAAACTCAACCTCAACTACGCCTTGCTTGATTCCCTCCGTGCCTAGCACGAGGTCTGCTCGGAGGTGATTGTTCCCGACGCGACGCATATCCACGGCGATTCCTGTTGCCCGCAGTAGATTTCGCGCGAGGTGATTTGGGAAATTATCCGTGAGATTGGCGCGGACGCTCGCAATGCGGCGCGCGATGTCAGCAACCAACACATCGCTTTCGCGCAGCAGCACACCAGTTCGCTCCACTCGTTCAAGCGCGCTCCGACTTGCGAGCATTGCCGTTTCCGAGTATTGCGGGATGGTGGTGAAATGCTTGTTCGTCTCATCTACAACAACAGCCCCTTTGCTTGGTGAAAGAAAAATAGCGCCGACTGGACAGCGCGCCACACAGACACCGCAGTAAATACACCGAGCCGCATCAATGGCGGCAGCGCCAGTTCCCTGAACAATTGAAACAGCACCCGTCGGACAAACCTCATCGTTACGGTCTGCTGGAAGATTGGGAAGCGACGAGCTTTCGCCCTCGCCAAGGGCGTAGCGATGACACGGCGCATCGTGGCAGCGCAGACAAGAAGCGGCGGCAACACTACCGTCGGCAAAAAGAACCCTGTTCGGCGCAGTGCCGGCAAGGAATTCAATTCCTACAGGCTTGGATTTACTCGCGAGCACCTTGCCATCGCGCGATTTGCTATGCTGGCGAAGAACGCTCGACACGAATAACTCCTTTCAGTTGTTTGAAGCTCGTGAGCTGCACTTGTTTTCCCGATGCCACGACTTCCACGACGAGTGTGAGCAGGCTGCGGAAATCCACAACTCCCACGCGCAGGTTGAACGCCTTATCTATGTCGTCAATCAACTCATGCACTTCGGAACGGTCGTTTGGCGGTTCGTAGCCGACGACGAGTGACGTGTCGCCGCGCTTTACCGGAAAGCGCTTCCGAGCAAGCAGGACAACTTTATTTTCAAGTGCTTGTCGAACGCCTTTCACAGAAATTTCCATTTCCTCACCGGGCGATTTGATTTCAACGGGCACGCTGCCATCGTCGGCAACGATGGTTGCGTCCGCACGTTCGTAGTTGCGCCCACGTCGTGATAACTGACAGTCGAACCCAAGCAGTTGGAAAAGTCTCGCAACCAAAGGATAAAACTCGTCTTGGTTTGCTTGCGCATATTTTGCGATGAGCGCTTCAATGGTCGGCGAAACTTTGCCTTTGTTCTTTCGTAAAGCCTCACTAACTTCAGCGCGAAGCGTTTCTGTTTCCGCGTTCGCGGCGGCAGGTGAGGAAAGAGTTTGATAAAGAACTGTCATCGCCCGCTGTCGAGTGACACTGCTGGTAGAAACCCCACGCTCCGCAAGCTCTGCGCGCGTGCCTTTTTCCGACGTTCCGGTGTCTGTGTCTGAACGAGGCAAGGCAGCGTTCACCTCGGTGTATTCGATTTGCTGGAAAGGCGAGAAGAGAACGCCACGCGGTTCTGGAGCTTTTTGTTGTTGCAGGGTTCGTTCGTCAGACCGCAATTGAGACGCTACCGGCGCAACATCGAAGCCCGCCCGCTCCAACATTCGGTAGAAACACGAGCGGATAAAAGGGGCGCGAGCATCCTCCGGCATGGCGCGAAAGTCCCCAAGGCGGAAGTCAATCAATGCCTCAATCCTTTTAAGTTCTGCACGACCCTCGTTTGTTAGATGGAAATATCCTTGGCGTTTCTCCGCCCAGCCAGTCCACTGAATTGCTGCTATCGGAAAGCGCGTGTAATTTTCCATCGTCGTTTTCGTGATGCCACGATCCAGTCCGACGCGCGCGACGATTTCGGCAAGCGCACCATCTTTCGCACGGCATTGTCGCAACTTGGAAAACATCCTCTCCATCTTTTCAGGCGAGCGGTCATCTTCCACAGCCATTGGCCCGGCGATGATTTCGTCACGCCTGATCCGCCCATCAAGAGCCTGCATGGTTTTTAGAATCGTGCTGAACACTCGAACATTCTGCGTGCTCTTAACACCCAGAACTTCGTTTGGATAGGCCATGCCCATCAAACATTCGCATACGAGCGAGTTCGGGCTCACGGCTTCGCCAACGTGATCGCCAAGAGAGGAGAACGAAAAAAGCAGCTTGGCTGTCGTGGAATGAAACCAGCCGAGCGTGCGGTAAAGCTCCGCATACATCTTGGACTGGTTGTAAAGCTGATCACGGCTGCGGTCAGTTTTGGTCGAGCGGCGTAGCGCCTCCGCTCCGAATGCTCCCTGAGAAGATACGTTGCTTTTTGCAACCATCGCCTTTGTGATGGCGTCCATGTCGAAACTGTAATGCCCCTTCAAATCACGGTGTAGATCGCGAAAGATGCGAATGAATACATCCAAGTCAGAGCCAGGATTCGGTATGCGTAACATTCGTTTCCGTTTCAGTTTCGTTTTGTCGCGACGCCGGAGCTTCTTGCGACTTTTTTTTCGTCGCCAAGTTGCAGCCTTGCGGATGGTTGAACGGCCCATGACAAGTTTTGGTTTTAGTTGCCGTTGAGGTTACTCACAGTTGCGCGGCGCGACAATCGCGGACTTCGTTGCCAAAAAAAAGCGGCCTTCGTTTCCGAAGGCCGCTCGCGATTTCTGGATTTGATTTTACGCCGGTGGCGGCGTGGGCGGAGTGGGCGGAGTCGGGGGCGTGGCTGAACCGCCGCCCGCGTCCACGATGATGCGGGCGCGTTTCCACGCTTCCTTGAATCGGTTGCCCGGTTCGCCGCCGTCGAATTGCACCACGAGGTCGTCCATGTCGCTGACTTTTTCGAGCAGGGATGCCACGTCGGTTTCCACTTCTTTCAGGAGTGCGCTGCGGTTCACAATCTGGCCGCGCGGGGTGCTCATCACGTTGCTGAAAGCAGTGATGGCGGCGGCGAGCGTGGCGACGCGGGCGGCGGTCACGCCGCGTCCGGCTGCTCCGGCTTCGCTCACGGCGGCTGTGCCGAGGTCGCGGATGGAAGTGGTCTTGTTCACCAATTCCTGTGTGCGGAGTTTCATGATTTCGCTCTTGGTCACGTCCACCTTGCCGTGACGATCCAAGTCGCCGGATTTTTTGAAATGGATGGCGAGGGCGCGGGCGAGAACGAACGCGGCGTCTTCGAGAGTGGTTTCGGCCACGGCCTTGGCGTCGGCAGCGCCGCCGGTCGCGCCGTCGGCTTGCGCGGCTTTGGCGGTGACTGCGCCGTAGTCGGTCGCAAGCTGAACGATGTCCGTGCCGAAGTCGGCGGGCGGTTTGCCGTTCCAGACGGGTTTGTAGTCGGAGCTTTGGGCGACGGTGATGCACGCGCCCACCATGTTGAGTTGGACTTGAAGGCGGTTGTTCATGGCCGGAGGGTATGCAATGCGTGGCAGGCTGCAAAGGGGAAAAGTGAGGCGTTTTGCCCGTAAATGCGCGTGAACCGGCGGCGGGCAATCGTCGCCAAGCCGGGCGCGGCGGTGCGGCGGGTGTAACCCGCGATTTCCTCAATGTTTGCGGCCATTTCCTGACTGTCGGCGGCGATTTCCCGGATGTAACTGGCGATTTCCCGACTGTAAATCCCGGTTTCCCGGCTGCGCGTGGCGGTGGCGCGAATGTAAATGCGAGTGGCGCGGATGTCGGCGGCGATTTAGCGGCTGTCGGTGGGAATTTAATTGTTGTCCAAGCCGGTTTAACAGTTGCGAATGTTCGTCGAGCGGATGTCGGCGAGGAACTTGACGTTGCGAATCGTGGTTGGTTCTGGTGCTCGATTTTATGGCGGTGGCTTGGTGACCGAAGCATCGTTGGATGCTTGGTTCTTCTCCGGCGTCTTTTCCTGCTTCATTTCCATCGAAAGGAAGAAGTTCAATCCCGTTCGGATAACCGCGACTGCACCGAGCTTGCCGATTTGATCCCAACTCGGCGAAACCGCCGTGCCGAGAATGTCCGCTCCCAATTCGAACTCCAGCGC
>JBKJSC010000198.1:0-2841 GCA_046593035.1 Limisphaerales bacterium
GAGCTCGGGGAGGCTTTCTAAAGAACGCGTTCCTCAGTGACCTGGTTCGGTGGCGCTCGCAGTGTTAGTTTTACCGGTGTCAACCGAGTTCAGATCGCTGTGGCAGTCTCGGCCCAATTTCTGATTAGCACTACAGCGACATTTTATATAATTAAATGACTGATGCTGGCTGCGGACGGGTTTTTGGTAGTTTCTGTAAATTATCGATAGCGAGAATTCATTTTAAGGGATGGATTTTGCGGTGGATCCTTGTCGAGTGGGCACGACGCTACGTACCGAGGACTCCATCGGTAAGTTCAGATTGAATGGGATATGGATATTGGTTCTTGGGCGATTCGTGGAGCTTCAACCGGGTGGTAGTTTGGAGAGAGTCGTCCAGGTGGCCAGCTCTTCTAACCGGCGTTTTCGATGAGAGCGATAGGCGCGATCATTCCGTAGAAGATGATAGAAGGCAAACTCCAGGATATATTTCAAATCATTGCGCGGGTGCGGAAAACTCCAGGTCAGCAGCTTGCGGGCTTGTGGCAGAGTCAATGCCGGGGCTTTTTTTTAGACGCAAGCGTAAGCGCACCAAAAACAATTGTGCTAAAAAGCTCAGGCGCATGTGCCGATGCCAGGCCGTCCAAGAGCGATGTTCGTAGTGATCCATCCCGAGTTCCCCTTTGTTTTCCTGAAAGCAACGTTCAATCGGCCAGCGGGCTTGACTCACACGTACCAGTTCCGACAGCGGACAACTCTCGGGTGCGTTGCTCAAGGCGTATTTAATCTTCATATTTGGATCGTTGCGCAACAACAGCCACCGCTCGCTCGCCGGGGTACGATCCGCATTGGCGTAGACTCGTAATCGCGCGAACCCCGCAACGATGGGTCCCTTTTCTCCTTCGCAAATTCCCACGGTTTCCCAGGCCAATAGGCCCGGCACTTCAGCGAGTTCCTCCACCGTGCAACCTGAAGTTTCCACCGCCGTCCGTCCGGGGACGGACTTCGGCCAGACCTTTTGCGAACACGGGACTTCGGCGAGATAGAGATACCCAGCGGGTGAACTCTCCAGGAAAACGGAATCACGACCAAAGGAACAATCGTAGGTAATCCAATGGCCGGGAAAGAGACCGCTGCCGATCAATTCGCTCAGGATCTCCGTGGCCAGTTGGGGTTTGGTTTTAAACGTCAGATCTTTGGGCACCTGGCATTCCTCACGACGTTCTTTGTGGGCCTCGTCAAACCAGCACTCCGGCATATAGAGTCGGCCCTCTACCAAGACATGTCCGTGCGGAGTGACATAGCTGACGAAAACTCCAGACTGGCAATTCGCCGTCTTTCCAAGGGCACCACAATATTGATGGGCCACCCCGACCGATTCGGTGCCTTTCTTGGGGAATTCGCTGGCGTCCACACTCCAGACGCCTTGCGGATGAGCGATGGTGGCGGCGACTTCTTTCCAATGGGTTTGTTGGAGGAACTGCTCATCACATTTATATTCGTTGAGCAAGCGTTGTAGGCCGCGGACAGCTTCGGGTCCCCGCAGCTCCAGCGCCATGGCTTCCATATTCTTACGTTCCGCGTCACTCAGGAGTCCACGGAGATAGAGCTCCCCGAGTTCCCGTGTTTCCACTCGGCCATAGGCCGGACCAAAAATAGCCGCAAACTCCTTGAGTTCTTGGCTCACATTTTGCAAATCTTCCGGCGCTAAATTCCACGAAAGGGGAATTTTAGCTTTCCAATTGTTTTCGAATTCACTCATACGGTTACTCCGGCCAAAGGTTTTTTGTCTTTCGACCTCGCGCTGGGCCAAGAGAAACTCACGGGTGAGTAAGGGTTGCTGGGCATCGCCATGCACCCATCGCCGCATCTGCGCTGCTAGAACATAGATATAAACTTCCTTTCGTTGACCGTGCTTCACAAAACGTCCCTGCCGCTTGGCAAAGCCGCGAGTCCAGCCAATGGGCACCCAATTGGCCGCCCGATAACTGGCCCCATGAAAACGACTGGGGTCGATAAAACTCTCCACCAACCACACCGCTGTGCCGCAATACGCCAGCCAGTCCCGTTGCAGGATTCGTAGGCCTTCACTCAACAGCACCGACGCCAAGTTGGGCACCCCTACCCAGGGCAGGAGCAAGAAACGCACCCCGGTAACCACATGCCCCAGCCACTGAGCCCGCTGGGCGGCGGTCCAACCCACGAGGCGATCCCGAGGGCCCAAGTCTTTGACTGCGGATTGCCAGCCCACCGCGCCGAGAAGCTCACCGGCGCGACCGGACACCAAGTATTTCAGATTGGCACCCACTAAACCGGGCGCACCCAAGTAATGATACTGGTTGATGAGTTCATTCCATTGTCGGTGTTGTTCTGCGGTGCTCACCCGCACCCAATGCAACGGCCGATAATGTTCCAATACCTCCGGCAATATTGGGGGCAGCGGCAAATCCGCCCCGGCTGCACCTTGAGGCCGCACACGAGCGCTGCTGCCCCGCTTCCGCAGCGCGGGTAACTGGAGTCGTTCTCGACGTTCGAGTTCCGCTAAGATGGCGAAAGCGGAATTCACCTTCCATCGCCCACTCGCGCTCCGCCACTGCCACAGTTCGCACAAAGCTAAAGCCAAGCCCGACCGACTGAGCGATCGATTTCGCTCAACCAGTTCGCCAATGCTCGCCACATCCGTGGCAGAGATATTGCGTCCGCGGATAATCCACGGTTTCGCTTCCCCGAACCCAGCGCGACTCACTTACGCCGGACACTCTATCCGACGCGCTATTCCCTCGCAAGGCGAAAATGTCGCTGTAGTGCTAGTGTACTAGCCCGACTTTCGGCACCGGACCGGAAATTCGACTATTTTCCGAC
>JBKJSC010000170.1:0-5525 GCA_046593035.1 Limisphaerales bacterium
CAATCCGCTGAACCAAACCCGCCGCACCACATGATGGACTCCGGCTTCTTCGCATCGGTGGACGTCGCGTCCTTGAGCCGGATGACGCTTGTCTCTCGCGACTCGCCGCACAGGAAAGTTTTTCCCCAGTTGTCATGCCCGCCAAATTTCTTCGGCCACTTGAGTGTGGCGCTCACGAGGTAGGTGCCGCGCGGAAAATAGAGGAGGTGATGTTGCCCGACGTGCTCATTGATGGCCCGCTGTAGCGCCTCGGTGTCATCCGTCACGCCATCGCCGGTGGCGCCAAAATCCCGTTTGACGTCAAACACACTCGGATCCTTGGGAAACCAGTGGTGAGCCTTTTGTTCCGCGCCGGACATGGAGCGCGGCACGATCAAGGTGAAAACGAAGAAGATGATGATGGTTCGGGTCATTAGGGCCAGGAGGTGTTCGCCGATCAATTGTTTGCGGGCCGACGAAGGCAATAGAGCCGCGCTGCCGTGCGGATGAGGAGGCGGTCGCCGGCAAGCGCGGGCGTGGCCATGCACATGTCGTCGTCGGCAAGTTTGTTCGTGTGCAGTAATTCGAATTTGTCGCCCGCCCGCAGGACGAAACAGACGCCGTCTTCGTTCAGGCAAAAAATCTTTCCGCCCGCCGCCCAAGGCGAAGTCGTGAAGGCCAGTCCGTTCGGCAGACGCTCGCGTTCATAAAACACCTTGCCCGTCTTCGCATCAAAGCAACTCACCAGCCCGCGATCTTGAAGCACATAGACGCGGCCGTCATGGTAGAGCGGCGACGGATTGTAGGGGCCCGCAGTCGGATTGGACCACGCGATGAACTCATTGCTGGTCTCGTCGGGCTTCAGCGTGATGTCACCGGTCGCACCGGGGCGCACCGCGTAAAGCGGACGCAGTTTATCGCCCACGTAACCGGAACTGACGAAGAGCAGACCGCCGCCCGCAAACGGTGTCGGGATGGCAATGCTCGACATGCCGCGCAAGGACCAGAGCAGTTTGCCATCGAGGTCGTAGCTGCGAACGGCGCGCGTGCCAGTGGTGACCAGTTCGGTGCGCTGGCCATGCTTCCAGATGAAGGGCGTCACCCAGTTGCTCTTCTCATCACGATCCACGCGCCAGAGTTGTTTGCCGGTTTTTGCGTCCAAGGCCACCATCTCGGCGTGGTCATCGTTGTCGTTCACTATGAACAACCGTCCATCGTGCAACACCGGCGAGGCGGCTGTCCCCCAACCGTAGCGCATGGCGCGTGGCTCGAAGCGCTGCGACCAGACTTCCTTGCCGTCGAGCGTGAGCGCGAACACGCCCACGTTGCCGAAGTAGGCGTAAACCCGTTCGCCATCCGTCACCGGCGTTTCCGCGCCGTAGCTGCTCTTGAGATGGATCGCCGTCTGCGGCACACCCCGGTGGACGATCTTTTCCCATTGCACCTTGCCGGTGGCGAGCTCGAGGCACAGCACCTTCCACAGATGCTCGGACTTCGACGGCTCAGGCCGGTTCCCACCGAAGTAAAGACCCTTCTTCGGCGGCTCGGACTCGCCAAGGTTCACGACGGTCGTGAGGAAAATGCGATTGCCCCACACAATTGGCGACGACCACGCGCGCCCCGCCCCGTCAGTCTTCCACGCCACGTTTTCGGTGGCCGACCATTTGTCTGGCAGATGGGTGTTCTCGCTCACACCGGTCGCACCAGGCCCGCGGAATTGCGGCCAGTTGGCATCCGGTGCCGATGCGCCGGGCGCATTTAGTCCTGTGAGCAGCGAAAGGAGAAACGGAAAAAAGGAGAGAATATGTATTGGTTTCACGGTGTGTTCGCTTTCACCTGGGACAGGGCCTTTTGCGCGGGAACAAAATACTCCACGTAGCCGAGCATCATCTCGTCGTAGGTCTGCGGCCCCCAGCGGACAGTTTTGGTGGGATCGGGGTTCGCGGGGTTCGCGGCACTGTTGTCATACCACGCGTTGAAGGTCAGTTTGCTGCCGCGCGGGAGCGTGACGGGTTCGGCCAGCGTGTAGGTGAGCTGCCAGTTGAAATCGTAGCGCGGCACATTGAGCAGCACCTTCTTCGTGCCGTCCGGCAGCGTCGCCTCGTAACGGGCCGCCTTGCCGCGCACGTGCATGTGCGGCATGAAGGCGAGCAGCGTGGTGTCGAAGGGTAAAGTGATACTGATGGTCTCCGGATGATTCGGCACGCCGGGCGGAATGTTGAGCAGCGCTCCGGCGAGGCCCGCGACGTGAATCATATGGCGCGGCGGTTCCTTGGCGAAGACGAGGCCGAGCTTGGTCTGGTCGGTCGTCGCTTTTCCATTCGGCGTGTAGTGCATCTGGAAACTCACCGTGGAGCCGGCGGGAAGTTTCTTCGCGAAGCCAACGGGGAAAATCGCGTGGCTGTTGCCCGGCACGTAGGCGGCGAAGAAACCATCGCGCTCGTTGCTGCCGTCCCCGCCATCATCGCCGCTCGCCTTTGCGCCGCGATTGTGAAGCTTGATGATGATGTGATGAACGACTTCGCGCGCGGTGGGGCGGACTTCAAAAGCCTGCACCCATTTGTCCTCGGCGAACGTCGTTTGCACAGTGAGCGTCTGGTAAGGCATGACGCCTTCCGCCTTGATGGCGACCGCGCGGGGCAATTCGAGGACGGCGTCGGGCTTGCCAATCTGCCAGTCGGTCGGGAACACGCGCGCGAGCGGCGCATCGGCGGGATTGCCCAACGGTTTGTCGCTGGCGAGCCACGCGAGGAGATCGGCCTTGTCCGCTGCGGGAAGCGAACGGTCGTTGGCCCAATGCGACGGATCTCCGGCCTGGGTGGGTGCGGCGAACCACGGCGGCATCGCGCCACGATCCACCTGCTTGCGGATCATGCCGGCGTGCGATTTCACGTCCTCGCAGGTCGCCAAGCTGAACGGCGCGACACCACCAGCGCGGTGACATTCGAGGCAGCTGTTCTGAATGAGACGCGAGATGCGATTGTGGTACGTGATGTCCTTAGTCAGCACCGCTGCGGGTTTCGTGTCGAGTGCGCAACCCGGCGCGGAGGTCGCCGCAATCGGCGGAGACTTGCTTTTCAACACGGCAGTGAGCGCATCCTTCAAATACAAATGGCGGGGAGCATCGAGCGCATAGCCCAGGCCGTATTGGTCATCCACCGCGCCGCGAAACGTGAGCGTGCGCGCGGCGTCGAGAACAAAAACCTCCGTCGTAGTCTCGGCACCGAGCGCGGCCGTGAACTTCCCGTCTCGGTCGTGAACGTAACGACCGGTGAAGCCGTGATCCTTCACGACCGACTTGATGCTCTCGAGCGAATCACTGGCCGTTGGATTTATGAAGAGGAACTTCACGCCCTTGGCCGCAAACTCTTTTTCCAGCCGTGCCAGGCTCGGCGCGTATTTTTTCGTGAGCGGACAACTCGTGCTGGTGAACGCAATGACCAGCGCCTTGCTTGATTTGAAATCAGACAGCTTGCCGGACAGACCGTTGATATCGGTGAAGCTCAAGTCCGGCACCAGCCGCCCCACGCCGCGCTCCGCCGCCTTCAACAGTTTCGGTCCTTCTCGCGGAGAGTCATCTACCGTGGAAGTTCCTTCCTCCGGTTTGCCCGGCATGGTGCGGCCACCACCCAAGCCGCCGCGACGAGGTTGTTGAGCAGCGACAATCCGCGTTTCTTCCAAGGTCACCACACCATCGCCGTTGAGGTCGAAGCGGTCGAACCACGTCGCCTTGCCGGACTCCTTGCGCGTCAGTTTGCCGTCGCCGTTTTTGTCGAGCGCCTTGAAGATTTTTTCGTAGCTGCGAGCCGTGGCGCTGGCGGCTGGTGTTTCGGCAACCGGCTTTTCCTGGGCGAAAAGGCCGGCCGTGATGGAGACGGTTCCTACGAACAAAAATTGACGCCAGTTCATGCCCCCAATGACGCCAGAAACACCCGGAACGTTACCAGCGGAATCGCGCGGTATTTTGCTCGCCCCCCAAAATCTTTGCGTTAGAGTCCACCTTCATGAACCGAGCCTTGATCGCCGCCTTGCTTCTGGCCTCATGTGTCGTCGGCCGGGCGCAAGCCATCCCCGATATAAGCCCGACAGAGTTTAGCGAACTGCGCGAGGTCTTGGTTCCTCACGGCCAGGAGAAATGGCAAACCATCCCTTGGAAAATCACCTTGCTCGAAGCGCGTGATCTTGCCATGAAATCCGGCAAGCCGGTGTTTATGTGGTCGATGAATGGGAATCCGCTCGGCTGCACTTGAAACAACGGCGTGTTGGACCGTGCGTCCACTTTTGCCGACGACGAAGTCATCGCGCTGCTGCAGCAACGGTTCATACCCGTCGCCGCCAATGCCTCGCACCAGGACTGGATGCCAGATGCGGAGAGCAAGTTTTACCGCCAGATCGTTTATCAGCGCGCGGGAATCCACAAGGGCGTCACGTCGCAGGGATTTTACATTTTCTCACCGGACGGAAAGCTCATCAACGGCTGGAATAACCGCGACACCGACAAAGTAAAGCGGCTGTTGAAGGCCGCGCTGGTAAATTATCGTGGCCCGGCGCAAGTCGAGGCGATCAGCCCAGCCCATAACCGCAACTTCAGCCGGGTGTTGCCTCCCGGTGGAATGGTTGTCGATGTCTTTTCCAAAATCACCGAAGCCAAGTGGCCGTCGTCCAAAGACAAATGGGAGGCGGATTATTTCATCCTGTTCCGCGCCTCCACCGGCCGCGATCATCTCTGGATCACGCCGGAGGAGATCGCCTCGCTCACGCGCGGGACCATGCCCGAAACCCTCACGCGCCGCATCGCGCTCTATCATTTCATCGACAACACCCGGGGCGAGCCGCCGATGTGGCAGGATGCCGAATTGCGCATCGCAAAAATCACAGCAACCCCCGATGGAGGTAAGCTGCGACTTCAGGGCGATGTGGAGGCGGCCACGGCAAACAAAGATCGCAGCTATCACATGAAACTTCTGGGTTACGTGGAGACCAAAGGCGACATGTTGGTGCGGTTCAACCTCGTGGCACGCGGGCAATTCCGAGGCCACGGCCAATACACGGCCACCAGCGCGCCGGTGGGAAATTTCACCCTGGCCATCGCCTTCACTCTTGCCGACCAGACCAGCGAAGCCGCAAAAGTCCCTCCGCAAGGCTACAACGCGGACGAGTATCTCGCGAAGTAACGGTTTATTCCACCGTGACGCTCTTGGCGAGGTTGCGCGGCTTGTCCACGTCGCAGCCGCGCGCGACGGCGATGTGGTAGGCGAGCAGTTGCAACGGAAGAACTGCGAGCAAGGGAAAGAGCGGTTCGAGCGTTGCGGGGAGATAAATGACGTTGTCCACTTTGTCGGCGATCCGGAGGTCGCCTTCGGTCGCGAGGGCGATGACCGGCCCTTTCCGCGCTTTGATTTCTTCTAGGTTGCTGGAGATTTTTTCGTAGAGCGAATCGGTCGGGCACAGAATTACGGTCGGCGTCTTCTCATGGATCAGCGCAATCGGCCCGTGCTTCTGTGCCCGACCGATTCGCTCTACGAAAAAATCTCCAGCAACCTAGA
>JBKJSC010000172.1:0-22318 GCA_046593035.1 Limisphaerales bacterium
ACGCTACACGAAGACAAAGATTCAACGTGCAAACGTGCCGACCGCCGGCGAGGTGGAGGAAGCCCGCGCCAATGTCCTGCTCGACAAACTCCGCGCCACATTGACCGCCGGTGAGTATCCGCGGCAGGATCATCTCATCGAACGGCTGCTGGAAGAAGGCTTCACTTCAACCGACATCGCCTCGGCTCTGCTGCACCACTTGAACAGCGAGGAGACGGAACCCGCGCCCAAGACCAAGGCAACTTTCGAGGAGCGGACGCCGCAACCAGAACGCCCGACCTTTCGCGAAATGCGCCCGGAGCGCCGCGAGGATCGCCCGCCGCGCGTGGAGCGCAGTCCTGCGGTGACGCCATCAACAAAACCACTCGTCCGTCCCGTGATTCAGTCCAGCCACACTCCAGTAAAATCGCTGCAAGCCGCCGCGCCGGTCTCCGATCCGGCAATTCAGAAATCGGTTCCCTCGCCCCGCGCCGAACCAGTGGTCAAAGCTCCGGTTAAACCGGCTCCGCTTGCACCCCGTGCTGCGGCGGCTCCGAACAAACATCCCTTTCGCCCGGCGTCCGCGCTGCCGCGTGAAAAGCCCGAACGCGTTTCGCGCGGCCCGGAACGCCGCGAGCGCGAGGAAATCCCGCGCTTCCGTTCCCCGATAGCCAGCCGCGCCACGCCCGGCGACCAGACGCGGCTCTACATCAATGTCGGTGCGGAGATGGGGGTCGCGAAGGGTGACGTGGTGGGCGCGATTCTCGGCGAGACCGGCCTGCCCGGAAACGTGGTCGGCGTGGTGGACCTCCGCGAGCGGCATCTCTTCGTGGACGTCGCCGCCGAGCACGCGAACGCCATCATGTCCAAGCTCAACCGCACCACCATCAAAGGAAATAAAATCAAAGTGAAGGTGGCGTGAGCTGATTTTCAGCCACGGATGAAACACGGACGAAACACGGAAAACCATTTTGGTCAGGCCGCGTTGTCTGCAGCGCATGGTTAGCGAACCAACCACTTCGGAAGTGGAGCAACGACGTAAAGAGCTGAATTCGGTTTTGCATTATCAGTCAGGCATTTGCGCTTCCAGCTCTTCAGGAGGCGGCGGTGCAGTATCAACAGTGCCACGGAGATCCTCGTCATTTTATGACTTTCCGGAGCATATTGTTAACGAGAAGGGCGATTGGACCTGCCATGCCAATAGCCACTCCATTGTTGCCCGTTGCGAGCCATATGACCCACCCAATACCGGCTCCTGCACCCGCCGCCAAAAGAGCCGCGATAGCAGCAGAGCGTCCCGATTGTTTATCGTTTGGTTGTTGTTCCATACTGTTTGTTCTTTCGATGTGCGGAGCCGCCTAACGGATAAGAGTTAGGCGGCTGGTGGAATATCATGTCTGCTTCGACTTCTTATATTTACCAACTCCGGGTAATAATCGGAGGGCACAAAGCACAGCGAATAGCACAATTTGGAAAAGTAACACGAATAAACCATACTTCTGAAAAAACTCCATAGCTGCCTGTGCACCCGCATTAGCTCCTGCCTGGAAGTTCCCAGACAATCCAGCTTCTGGGTTTGCCTGACCTTGGCCCGCAATACCGCCAACGATGGCACCGATAATGCCTCCAGTAACAATGCGGAGAAGCACAAACCATAAAAAACCAAAAAGTATTCGTAAGAATATATTTCGAGTTGGTCTTTGCGTGGAACCTGTCGTTTCGATTTCCATATGTTGTTGTGTGTTATATGAAGCCGCCTAACAGAGGATTAAGCTGCAGAATTGCAACATAACAAGTTTCATGGTTCGGACGCTAAACCTGCGGTTTACCCTTGTCCAGACTGATCATTCACCGCTTGGTAGGCTTCGTTATTGAACCGACAAACACGTCTTGTCCGAAGGCCTCATGCCCAATCTCAAATCACAACGGAACGACCTGTTCCCTGATCGCCAACTGAAACCAACCACGGTTCGATTCGTGTTTCGTCCGTGTTCCATCCGTGGCTTAACTGAATCGTTCTGACTAAGCCGCTGCGCCGACGGGGAATTGCGCGAGGGCCAGCCGGTGGGCTTCCTGCCAGTCGCGGAGGGCAAGTTGAAAGCGCTCCCGCGCGTCCTGGAATTCGCGACGCAGTTCCGCGAGCTTCTCGCGCGAGGCGGCCAGTTTCTTGTGCGCGGCCAGGCTGTATTCCGCTTCCAACCGTTCCCAGTGTTGAAACGTCTGGTGCAAACGCGCCTGCGCCGCTTGCAGGCGGGAGTGGATGGGTTCGGCGAGCGGCACGGGCAGGGTGGTTAGTTTTTCGGCCAGTTGCCGCTGCTGTTCGGTGGTCTCGGCCAGGAGAATGCGTTCAACGGGCACGCGGCGCAATTGACGCGCCAAGCCCAGCTTGTTCAGCGTCCAGATGCTCCATTTCGTCGGATCAAACTGCCAGGGTTTGACGCCGTTGCGGTAGTCGTGCTGGAAGGCGTGATGAAAATTGTGATAGCCCTCGCCCATCGTCAGCACCGCCATGATCGCGCTGTCGCGCGCGGTGCATTTGCTGGAGTACGGCCGCCGGCCCAGCGTGTGGCAAAGGGAATTGATGAAGAAGGTCGCATGGTTCACGGCCACGATCCGCGCCACGCCGGCGATCAGGAAGCTTGCCAGCGCGCCGGACGCGCCGTTCCAGAGCCAGCCGAGCAGGGTGGGCAGCACGAAACCGATCAGAACGGCGATGACGTGATAATGGCGATGTTGCCACGCCACGAGCCGATCCTTCCGGAGATCGTTGACGCCCTCCAGCGACGTGTCTGGCTGGAGCTTGAACAGAATCCAGCCGATGTGCGCGTGGAAGAAACCTTTGGAGATGTCGTACGGATCTTCTTCATGATCCACGAACTTGTGATGATTGCGATGGTCGGCCGCCCAGATCAAGACCGAGTGTTCAAAGGTTGCCGCACCAAACAGGAGCGTGAACAATCGCACGGGCCAGGTGGCCTGGAAGGCGCGATGCGAAAACAACCGATGATAGCCGAGGGTGATGCTGAGTTGCGTGGCGGCCCAAAAGAAAAAGAAGAGCGCAATCTGGAAGGCGTCCAAGCCCTGCCGCCAAATGTAAATCGGTACCACCGTCAGCGTGATCAGCAGGGTGCTGATGAAGAAAATGCTGTTCGGCCAGCGAACCAGTTCCCAGGGAATTTGCGTCATGATTTGGAGGTTTTTGGTTTGGGGTTGCGCGGTGTTTATCTGGCGGAAAAACTTTACCATTCGCGCCAGATTTTTATCGACCGTAGCCGCCACGGGAACCACCGCTGCGGGGGGCGCGTTCTTCGCGGGGGCGGGCTTCGTTGACCGTCAGGGCGCGACCGTCGGATTCCTTGCCGTTCAGCGCCTGGATGGCGGCTTGCGCGCTCTCGGCCGTGGCCATGGTGACGAAGCCGAAGCCGCGCGGACGGCCGGTTTCGCGATCCATGAGGAGGTTGACTTCGGTGACGGGTCCGTGTTCGGAGAAAAGGTCGCGAAGATCATTCTCGGTGACGGTGTAGGAAAGATTTCCCACGTACAGTTTTGTGTTCATTGAAGACTTTCTGCTTAGACTCACTGCGCTTCCCAAACTGTTCCCGGCCATCGGGTCTCAAATCATCACCGAACACAAACGCTCACTGATGATCTCCCTGTCGTGAATGTGACAGGCGATTTAACTGCGCCAGCATCGCCGCCTCCCGCCAGAAAGCAATTTCTATTTCGGAAAATTGTCACTACTTCAAGGCCGGGCTGCGCTAAAAAAAGATCACCGCGGCCGCTCAGTCCACGTAGATGAACTCGTTCAGGTTGAGCAGGGCGCGGCAAAGCTCCGGCAGGCTGCGCTGTTCCAGAAAATGCTCGCAGGCCACGCGCTCCGCCAGTGCAGGCTGCCGCTGCAATGCGAGCAGGAAAGCGCGCTCCACTCGTTCGCGTGGAGTTGCCGGAGTTTCGCGTTCCACCCGCGCGGCGAACGCCTGGGCCGCTTCCGTCGCCAGCGGGCTGTTGAGCAACGAGAGCGCTTGCGGCGCGACGGTCGAAACATTGCGTCGCGCGCAAGAGGTCGCGTTCTCCGGCAGATCGAAGGTTTCCATGAACGGCACGCGCACCGTGCGCTTTTGCACGAGGAATATGCCGCGCACATTTTGTTCGGCCTTGGCCGACGGATACCAGCCCTTCGTCTTCGTCTCGTTGTCGTCGAGGAAAGCCGGGTTGGCTTGCAGAACTTCGGGCGGCAGATCGGGCCACACGGGCGGGCCTCCGGGCTTGTGTTGCAAAGTGCCGGCAACGGCGAGCAGCGCGTCACGGAGTTGTTCGGCGGTCAGGCGGCGGGGAAGGGGAGTGATCGGTGAATCAGTAATCAGTGAGTCAGTGCGGGTGGTGATGCTCTTACGACCAGCTTTCGGCGGTGATTTACTGATAACTGAATTACTGGTTACTGACTCACTGGACGACTGCCGATACGCCGCGCTCGTAACGATCAGCCGATGCAGTTTCTTCATCGACCACCCGTTGCGGACGAATTCCGCAGTCAACCAGTCGAGCAATTCGGGATTCACCGGGCGCGCGCCCGCCAGGCCGAAGTCGTTCGGCGTTGCGACCAAGCCGCGACCGAAATGCGACTGCCAGATACGGTTCACCAGCACGCGAGTCGTGAGCGGATTCGCCGGTGAAGCGATCCATTCCGCCAGCGTCAATCGCCGGCCTGTGGTCTTCGCGTTGGCCGTTTTGCGGATCGCCGCCGGATTCGGATCCAGCGCGGAAAGGAAACCCGGCTCCACGGATTCGCGCGGTTGCTTGTGGTTGCCTTGAAAAAGAACGTGCGTGACCGGTGGCACACCGTCGGCATCGGTCATCAGCAATCCGTGCGTGAAGTCGCGCCGTTGTTTCTTCAGCGTAGCGATCTCTTTGCCGAGCTGTTCGTGGCGGGATTTCTCTTCGCCCGGAAGCGCGGCGGTCACCTCGGCGTCGGACGGTTCAATTTTCTTCATCACGGCCTCGACCTTGCCCTTGAGTTCGCCAGTCTGTTTGTCCTTCGGAAGGTTGAGCAACGTCATTTCGTCCGGCGCGAGCTTCGCGGCGCGTTGATCGCGCAAACGCTTTTTCACCACGGCCAGCAATTCATCGCGCTGTTGCTCGAATGGTTGGGCCTGCGAGTCGAGCTTTTCGTTGTGGCGGCGGATGGACTCCTGTTCGGCGGCGAGATCGAGCGGCAAATCATCCGTGAATTTTACCGGTTCGAAGAACGCGCGCATTCGGAAATGGTCGGCCTGCGACAGCGGATCGTATTTGTGATCGTGGCACCGGCAGCACGACATCGTTAGACCCAGGAACGCCGCGCTGGTGGTTTCCACGAGGTCGGCCATCAACTCGGCCCGGCTGCGGTCCTGCTCATTGAAGGCACCGGCGGAATTATCCTGCGGCCCCAGGCGCAGATAGCCGGTGGCGATCAAACAATCCTGTTCCGCCGCATCACGCGGTTGCCCGGCGAGCAGTTCATCGCCGGCCAGTTGCTCGCGGATGAATTGGTCAAACGGTTTGTCCGCGTTGAACGCGCGGATGACATAATCACGGAATCGCCACGCGCGGGGCCGAAATTCATCCCAGTCGAAACCATTGCTGTCGCTGTACCGGATCACATCCAGCCATTGCCGCGCTTGATGCTCGCCGTAACGCGGCGAATCCAGCAGGCGCTCCACGAGCTGTGCGTACGCTTCGGGCGAACGATCGCGGAGGAACGCGTCCACTTCCTCCGGCGTGGGCGGCAGGCCGGTGAGATCGAAGCTCAGGCGGCGGATGAGTGTGCGGCGGTCGGCTTCGCTGGCGGGCGCGAGTTTGGCGGCTTCCAAGCGGGCTAGGACGAACCGGTCAATCGGATTCCGCACCCAGCGTTGATTGCGGACAGCGGGCGGGGGCGCGTTCGAAATGGGTTGGAGCGACCAGAGGTCGAGCCGTTGTCCGCCGAAGATACGGACGATGGGATTGCGTGGATCCGACCAGGCATCGCCGATGCGCTCGCCGGGTTTCGCCGGCGGCGCGGCCGCGAGCGTGGTCGGCGCGGGCCACGGAGCGCCGTCGCGGATCCAGCGTTTCAACACGGTGATGTCGGTGACGGTGAGCTTTTCCTTGGGCGGCATCTTCAGTTCCTTCCTGGAATGCAGCACGGCATCCAGGAGGAGACTTTCCCCAGGCTTGCCGGGAACAACCGCCGGGCCGCTCTCACCGCCTTTGATCGCCGCGGCACGCGAATCCAGCCGCAAGCCGCCCTTTTGCTTTTCCGCTCCGTGGCAAGTAATGCACCGCGAGTCGAGCAGCGGCTTGACCCGGTTGAGAAAATGCTGATCCGCCACGTTGTCGGCCACGGCAAGGTGGCTGCCAACGAGCATGCAGATCAACGCGCTCAAACGAACTGGGTTCACACGAAAGAATATGCACGGAAGCCGTGTCTCGGAAAAGTTGTTTGTTTTCAGATTTAGAGACGCGCCAGGCAAATTCAGATTTGTCAGGCATCGTCTCTCGCGTCATAGTAACAGCATGTTCCTCCAGCCCGGCCACGGTACCCGGCGCGATTTCCTCGGTCGCGTGGGCGCTGGCTTTGGTGCGTTTGCGTTGAGCGCGTTGATGCGGCTGGAGGCGCAAGCGGCGGAAGACAAGGTGCCGAACATTGATCCGCTGAACCCGTTCAAGCCGCGTCCGCCGCATTTCAAGCCGCGCGCCAAGTCGGTTATTTTTCTTTTCATGGTGGGCGGGCCATCACCGGTGGACACCTTTGACTACAAACCGGAATTGCAAAAGCTCAATGGCAAGCCCGTGCCCACCTCACTCCGCAAAGCTGTCGAGGCGACGCGTTTTGCGAACGTCTTTCACGGCTGCAAGCAGGAACTCATGGCGAGTCCCTTCCAGTTTGCGCAACACGGCGCGAGCGGGATGTGGGTGAGCGAGTTGATGCCGCACGTGGCGAAACACGTGGACGACCTGAGCTTCGTGCACTCGCTCCAGGCCGACTCGAACAACCATGCGCCGGCGAGCTACCAGTTGCACACTGGCGACATCCGGCCCGGCAAGGCCAGCCTCGGCTCGTGGGTCACCTATGGCCTCGGCACGGAGAACCAGGATTTGCCCGGCTACGTGATGTTGTTCGAGGCTGGCCCGCTCGGCGGTGCGGCGAATTATTCCAATGGTTTTCTGCCCGCCGCGTTTCAACCCACACGCCTGCGTGACACCGGGACGCCCGTGCTCGACTTGCTGCCGCCGAAAGAATTTGCCGCCGGCCAGCGCGCCTCGCTCGATTTAATCCGTGAGCTGAACTTGAAACATCGCCAGGTCCGAACTGGCGTTACCGAACTCGACGCGCGCATCGCGAGCTACGAACTCGCCTACCGGATGCAATCCGGCGCGCTCGAAGTCGGCGACATGGAAAAAGAATCCGCCGACCTGCGGCGCGGTTACGGCTTCGAACATCAGGACAAACGCACGCAAAGTTTCGCGAGAAAATGTCTCCTTGCGCGGCGGCTCGTGGAACGCGGCGTGCGCTTCGTGCAGGTTTATGACATGCCCGACAAGGACGGCTGGGACGCCCACGCGAAGGTGGTGGACAACCACACGCCGCGCGCGCGTTGGACGGATCAGCCCGTGGCCGCGCTCCTCACGGATTTGAAACAACGCGGTCTGCTCGACGAGACGCTGGTGATTTGGGCCAGCGAATTTGGCCGCACGCCGATGATGCAGGGCGACCTGGGTCGGCAGCACAACGCCGCAGGCTTCACGATCTGGCTTGCGGGCGGTGGAGTGAAACCGGGCCAACGTATTGGCGCGACGGATGAGATTGGCTTGATGGCGGTCGATCAGCCGCATTCGATCAAAGATTTGCACGCCACCATCCTCACCGCGCTGGGGCTCAACAATGAGGAGTTGCTGTTTCGCGTCAGCGGGCGTCCGGAACGCCTCACCGGTGTGGCTGGCACGGCGAAAGTGATCCCAGGATTGTTGGGGTGAACGGGTTTGAGGCGAATCACTCTTGATGATCGCAGATGAAGTTAGACCAACATCATCAGTTCCATGACGTAAACAATCAACACGGCGAATGGAATGCTTCTCCATGCGGGTTCGTTTCTCCTCTCGGACACGATCCAGAAAACAAGTCCGGCCAGAGCCAGAAAAATGCCAAAACGACAAATCCAATCACCCTTCTCTTGGAAAATAGCAACTTCGGGTGGGATGGTAGATTTACCAATCAAGGCTTTCGTGCGGAGTGATAGTGCTTTGCTAAAGTAAGACTTCCCTGCCACGTCCGAATACAGCGCGGCGAAAGACAACAAGAGTGCCATTATGAAAAACTTCCTTGGGGCCAGGGCTTTCATCATAACGTAGTGGCTCAACGAGCATTTTTGGCCGCGCGAGCCGGGCGATTGTTCGCGACTTTCCACAATCCGCTGGTGCGTTGCCATTCGAGGACCAGGGTGCGAAAGGCGGCGGCGGCCGGGGAATCGTTTTGGTCGGACCAAACCATCACCAGATCCACCGTATGATTGGGGGACAGAGGACGAAAGCAAAGCGGACGGCCTTCGCCGAGAGACGCGACGCTGTCGGAAATGATCCCGATGCCCGCGCCCGCCTCGACATAACTCAACACGGTGCTGATGAGGCTGGGTGTGTGGGCGAGTTTGGGGGTGAAGCGGGCGCGACGGCACGCGGCAAGCACGGCGTCGTGCAATCCCACGCCTTCGCGGCGGGAAAGGATGACGAGCGGTTCATCCGCCAGATCACGCCAGCGCACACTCGCCGCGCGGGCGAGCGGATGTCCGGCGGGGAAAACGCCGAAGAGTGGTTCACGTCGCAATAGAACAGTTTGCAAACCCAGCGCGTGATGAGCCATGACGGGTCGCGTCAGTCCGACGGCAAGCTTGCCGCGCGCGACCATTTCCCAGACGCGTTCCGGAGTGCGTTCTTCCAGCACGACGGACACGCGCGGGAAACGACGCCGGAATTCACGCAGGAGCCGGCCGAGAAACATCTGCGTGGGCGGGCCGATGTAACCGAGACGCAGTTCACCTTCCTCGCCGGCACCGGTGCGTTGCACGCGGCGGACAGATTCATCAAGTCTCTGGAGCAGCAGGCCGATCTCGTGCAGCAGCACGACGCCCGCCGGAGTCAGCGCGACCGAGCGCCGGCTTCGATTGAGCAGCAGCACGCCGAGATGCTCCTCCAGTTCCTTGACGGCGCGACTGAGCGCGGACTGGGCGACATGGAGCCGTTGCCCGGCCTTGGAGAAGTTGAGTTCCTCCGCGACCGCTTGAAAGTAGCGCAGATGTCGTAGTTCCATGCCGCCGACTCTAATCGCGGGCCGGCATTACTTCCATGCTGAAATGTCACTTCCGTTACCAAGGAACCGCAGGCAGAATGGCGCTGTTACGTGAAACTTGGAAAATCAATTTCGCTCTGGATCTTCGGTTGGCTCGTGCTGATCACCGTGCTGCACGGAGCACTTAATTTGAGCTGGTTCGCGCCCGCCACCCAGCAAGGCTCTGCCGTGAAGTTCGGCGTCGGCTTTCTCCCGGTGACGTGTCATCTCACGTGCCCGGTCACGGATTTCATAAACAAGAACGTCGAGGGGCAAAGTTACTTCCAGCCGATGCGGTTCAGCGGTTGGGCGGAATTAAAGGAGATGTTCATCGGCCGCCCGAAGGACATGCCGGCGTCGTTCATTCTTGCACCCATGGCGATGGCGCTGCGCGAGCAGGGCGTGAAGATCAAGATCGTCCACCTCGGCCATCGCGATGGCTCCGCCGTGATGGTGCACAAGGATTCAGGAATCTTTCAGGTCACGGATTTACGGGGCAAGACCGTGGCCGTGCCGGGGCGCTACGCGAATCAGCGGCTGATCATTTATCGCGAGCTGCGAAAATTTGGCATGTCGATCAATGACGTGAAGATTGTCGAGATGCCGCCGCCGGACATGCCCGCAGCGTTGCTGTCGCGTTCCGTGGATGCCATCTCGTCCGGCGAACCGTTCATGGGCCAGACCGAACTCGACGGTTATGGACGCGTGCTGTTCCAGGCGAAGGATGTGTGGCCGGGATTTATTTCATGCGTGCTCGCGGTGCATGAGGACGCCATTCGTGACCACCGTGAGGAAATTCAACGGCTGGTGAACGGCATTGCGGCGAGCGGCAAATGGATTGATCAAAGCATGGAACATCGCATGGACGCGGCGGAATTCGTGGCGAAGGGCTACTACAATCAAAACCCGCGCCTGCTCAAATTTGTCCTCAGCAAACCGCCGGATCGTGTGACCTACAGTCGGCTCCAGCCGTTGCGTGCTGATTTCGAGGAGATTGAAAAACTAGCCGTCGAGGCGGGAATTCTGGAAGGAAAAGTACATTTCGAGGATTATGTGGACGACTCGTTTGCGCCCGATCCTGCCCTCGTGAAACCCCCGGTGTTCGAGGTGAAAAAATGAACGACTTCACTCGGCAGAATTCTATTCGTCGCCGCTCGGTTTCCAGCAGCGGAATCCTACTGCCGCTTGGTGTGGCGGTGATCCTGCTTGCGGGCTGGCACGGCGCGGTGCGGTGGTCGGGCACCGATATTTTTCCCACGCCGATGGAAGTGCTGCGCGGGTTGGGTGAACTGGTCCGCCAGGGTTTATTGCTCAAGTACATCGTGGCTTCCCTCTTCCGGGTGACTTGGGGGTTCGGGTTGGCTGTGCTGGTCGGGGTGCCGCTCGGTCTGGTATTGGGCTGGTTCCGTCCGGCGTTCGCCGCCCTGAATCCCTTCATCCAAATTCTGCGTCCGATCTCGCCGATCGCGTGGATTCCCGTGGCGATTTTGTGGTTCGGCGTGAAAGACACCGCGCCGATCTTCCTCATATTTCTGGCGAGCGTGTTTCCCATTACAGTTTCGGCCATGGCGGCGGTGCAAAACATGCAGCAGGTTTATTTGCGGGCCGCGCAAAATTTCGGATTGTCGGGCATTCCCTTGTTTCGTCGCGTGATCCTGCCCGCGGCGCTGCCGCAGATCATCACCGGCATCCGCATCGCGCTCGGCGTGGCGTGGCTCGTCGTCGTCGCTGCCGAAATGATCGCCGTCAACAGCGGCCTCGGCTACCTCATCATCGACGCGCGCAACGCCGGCAAACGTTACGATCTCGTCGTGGCCGGCATGGTGATGATCGGCTTGATCGGACTCGTGCTCGATCTGCTGGTGCGGCAATTGGAAAAATTTGACGAAGTCCGTTGGGGCTATGGACAACGCTAAGCCACTGGTTCAAGTCCGCGACCTGTGGATGGCTTTCCCCGGCAAGGAAGGCCAGGACATCAACGTGCTTGAGCGTGTCAGTTTCGACGTGCAACCGGGTGAACTGGTTTGCATCGTCGGCCCGTCGGGGTGCGGCAAATCCACGCTGCTCAACATCCTCGGTGGTTTCTTGAAGGAGACGCGCGGCGAGGTGCGTGTTGAAGGCGGTCCAGTCAACGGGCCGGACTCAGGACGCATTTTTGTTTTTCAGGAGAACGGCGTCTTTCCCTGGCTTACCGTCGAGGAAAACGTCGGCTTCGGCCTGCTCTCGCGCCCGTCCAAGGAACGCGAACAACGCGTCACGCACTACATCCAGATGGTCGGCCTAGCCGGGTTCGAGAAATCCTATCCGCGCGAACTGTCCGGCGGCATGAAGCAACGTGTCGAGATCGCGCGCGCCCTCGCGGCGGAAGCCCGCGTGCTCTTCATGGACGAACCCTTTGGCGCGCTTGATTTCCTCACGCGACTGAAAATGCGCAGCGACCTCGTGCGCATCTGGCAGGCCGAACACAAGACGATTCTCTTTGTCACGCACGACATCGAGGAGGCCGTGCAACTTGCCGATCGTGTGCTCGTCATGAGCCGCCGTCCCGCGACGATCCAGGAGGAAGTGATTGTGGATCTGCCCCGGCCGCGCGACCTCGATTCGCCCGGTTATCTGGCGGCACGCGATCGCATCTTTGCGATCATGGGCATGGACGCCCACGGTGGCGGCGCAGGGGAACTCCGATAAACTTGGCGCAAATCACGCGCTGTTCTCTGGCGGCCGGGCGAAGCGCGATTTTTTCAAAGCGAGGACGAGCAGCACAAATGCCGCGATCAACGCCAGGCCGATGAGGTTCTCCCGGAGGCTGGGCGGAAAAACGAGGAAATATGCCGCGTCCTTAACCAGCGCGGCGAAACTGGAAACACAGAAGGGCATGAGGTAGAGCCGGAAGATTTGCCAGCGATCAAGATTTGTCGTGCCTTGAGATGACGACCGCGTGCTGATCAGCAAAGCCGTGCCGATGATCGCGCTCAGGCCAATCGAGGTGAGCCAGAGCCGCGGACGCGCGTCGAAGTGATTGGCCACGTTCACCGCGTACCAAATGGCGTAACACCAGAGAATGACCCGTCCGGTGGTCAACCTAGCCAGATAACGAAGTGGACTTGTCATGTTCTTTGCGCTCTTTGCCGGGGCTTCAGTTTGCACGATCGGACAGGATGGACAGGATTTTCAGGATGAATTTCAACGCGATTGCTTCTGCGCTGCCTGCATCCTGACCATCCTGTGAATCCTGTCTTCATTGGTAGCTCAATCGGGGCGTGGAGCCGGTGGTTCGCATCAGCGTTTCACCCATTTGTAAGCGGCCTGCGCGTTTCGGGAGAAGAATTTTACGACTGCGGCCTGCCCCTTGGCCGTGAAGTAATCCGTGACGATGCCTTGCACCGTGGCGAGGCTGGCGAAGCGGTCGCTCACCGGCCAGTCGCTTCCGTAGATTAACCGGTCGGCTCCAAATGCTTCCCAAGCCGCGTCAAGAATGGGTTGGTAAAATTTCACGTCGTGCGGCGCGGTGCCATCAGATTTGCCGGTGCCACCGACGAGCGAGGACACTTTCATGAAAACGTGCTTGTGCTGCGCCGCGGCTTCGAGGTTGCGCCGCCATTCGGACGGCGGAGCCTGGCCATCAACCTTCACGTTGGCGAGGTGATTAATGACGATGCGCAAGCCGGGTAACTCGCGGGCAAGGCGCGCCACTTCGACCAGCATGTCAGGCCCGCCATTTACATCCAGTTCCAGATCGTGCTTGGCGAGCAACGCCAGATCCGCGCGGTAACGAGATTGTTCGAGGCCAGCCTTCAGCGCGGCGTGACTGACTCGCAGTCCACGGAAAATCGGATTCGCGGCGAAGCGTTTGAGATGTCCGGCAAATTCATCCGTGCCCACCGGGAGATTGCCGACGAGGCCGACGATGAACTTGTCTTTCGCCGCGAGGTCGAGCACCCATTGGTTGTCTTCCACCCACGGGCTGGCCTCGACGACGACGGTGCCAGTCACGGGTTGCGGCACAGGCACCGCGCGATAATCCTTCGGCAGCACCGTGCGATAAAGAGATTTGTCGTCCTTCCCCGGCCACGGTACACCCTGCGGCCGCGACGGGTCGAAAAAATGGGTGTGCGAGTCGATGATGATTCTGGGAGCCGCCGCCGCCAGCGCGGGTTGCGCACCGAGAGCTAGTCCTGCGACACCAACGGTGGCGGTTTGCAAAAACTCACGCCGCGTTAGATCGATACTCATAGGTGATAAGGTGCGTGGCTCAACACCGGTGCCGGAGCGTGCGACCAGTCATTTTGGGAGCTAAATGGATTTGCTTGCCGCCGCGCTGGGGCGGGGCGTAGGATGCGCGCGATGATTCGAGTCGGCCCCATAGGTTCAACGTGATTGGAAATCATGCGGAACAGCTTAGAGGGGCAAAAGCCGGTGACAAGCCGGCAATGATGGCTCGGTCGTTTTGTTTTTGCGCGCGTAGCTCAATTGGATAGAGTGTCGGCCTCCGAAGCCGCAGGTTGTGGGTTCAACTCCCGCCGCGCGCACCATTTAAGAGCAAGTTGTTGCACAAGTTCATCCAGTTCCCAGTTCATCAGGGACTGGGATAGTTCGGCGAGAAGTTTATGTATAAGAAATCTTACATTCCGCAGGAGGAAAAAACCCACGAGGTTTCCGAAGACGATCTGCCGCCCGCCGCCAAGAAAATCCTATTGCTGGAGGACGACATCGAACAGGCGGACATTCTGAAGGAATACCTGGGATCACACGGCTACGTGGTCACCTACGTGAAGAGCGGCGTGGAGGGTCTGAAATCGATCATGGTGGGCGATTATGACGCCATTTTGTGCGACATGATGATGCCGAATCTTTCGGGCGACATGTTTTATCTGGCGGTCGAACGGATCAAGCCCCAGCTCTGCAAACGCTTTGTTTTCATGACCGGCCATAAGGGCGATCCCAAGATCGACGCCTTCATTCGCAAGGTGCGCGGCTTGATGCTCTGGAAGCCGTTTGAACTGCATGATTTGCAGGCGGCCATTTCTGCCATCCTCAAAAAAAACTAGCCGCGCGGATGCGCAAACAACAACCGGTGGCTGGCGCGAAACTGCCCAGAACCACGAGCTGATCGGAGCGAGTGTTGGAATCGCCGCGCGCGATTTTCTTCCTTCCTTTTTCCCGGATGACTCCTAGACTGCCCGCCTTTGTGGGAACGAACCAACACCTAAAATTATGGCCGTAGATACCTCCGTCGTGAAAGCGGTTGAAGCCCCGCCGCTCATCCCGTTGAAACTGAAGAACAAGCTGGCGGGCACTCCGGCGCGTGCGCCGAAATATTCCGCCACCGTTAGGAATGCGGCCGGCCAGGAAGTCGTCCTCGGTGATCCCCGCGCCACCCGTGCGCTTGTCGCATTGATGGATGTGCATGCCGTCAACGGTGGCGCGGCCTGCCACTGGGGCGGGCCGGCGGCGTTTGCGGAAATCATGGCGGCCATTCACGGTTTGATGTTCGCGGTGAACGAGCGTCCGTGGCATGAGGCGTATAATTTTGTCAACGACGCCGGCCACGCCGAAAACGGCATCTACGCCTTGCGCGCCAATTATGGATTTGATGACCAGAATTTTGATTCATTGAAAGGCTTTCGCGGTATCCAGAGCAAACTCACCGGCCACGGTGAATCTCATCTTAACCCCGAAGGTGTGCTGCTCTCGAACGGCCCGCTCAGTTCCGCGCTGCCACAGGCGCAGGGCCTGGCGATTGGCGACAAAGTTGCCCGCCGCGACCGCACGACCATTTGCGTCGTCAGCGATGGCGCGTCCATGGAAGGCGAGGCCAAGGAAGCCTTCGCCGCCATTCCCGGTCTGGCCGCGAAAGGCCGTGTGAACCCGTTCGTGCTCGTGATTTCCGACAACGACACCAAGCTTTCCGGACGCATCACGAAGGACGCGTTCTCCATGCAGCCGACTTTCGAGGCGATGGATGATCTGGGCTGGGACGTGCGCAAGGTGGAGCACGGCCACGATCTGCAAGCCGTTTACCTCGCGGTCGAAAAAGCGGTGGTGGATGCGAAGTCGAATTCAAACCAGCCCGTTTGCCTGTGGGTGAAAACCATCAAAGGTTACGGCGTAAAGTCCACCATGGAGAACAGCGCGGGCGGCCACGGCTTTCCGCTCGCCAACGGCGAGAAGATCGTCGAGTTCGTCAACGAAATCTACGGCGGCCAGACGCCCGATGAATTCACCCAGTGGGCGCAGTCGCTGCGCGCCGAGTGGGAAAAGCAGGATGCCGTGAAGAAGGCGAAAGCCGCGGCGGCGACCGCCAATCCCACGCCCGCGAAATCGTCGGTGAAGACCGACAAGGTGCAGGCCGGACTCGCGAAAGGCGCGGTCAAAGCGGCGGGCGAAGGCTATCCGGTTTATTCCGTTTCGTGCGACGTGCAAGGCTCGACGGGCATCAGCTTTTTCCAAAAGAGTTTCCCCGACCGATTCATCGAGGTCGGCATCGCCGAGGCGAACATGGTCAGCACCGGCGCGGGCCTGTCGAAGGCGGGGTTTATTCCAATTGTGGACACGTTCGGCCAGTTCGGCGTCACCAAGGGCAACTTGCCACTGACGATGGCGGCACTGTCGCAGGCACCGGTGATCGCGATGTTCTCGCACATTGGCTTCCAGGACGCCGCGGACGGCGCGTCGCATCAGGCCACGACGTATCTGGCGGCGACGAGCGCGATTCCGCACACTGCGGTCATCGTGCCTTCGTGCGCCGATGAAGCGGAGGCGTTGATGTATCAAGCCATCAAACGAATGGGCGACGCGCGTGCGAATGGTGGCGACGGTGAGTCTAATATTTTCTTCGTGGGCCGCGAAAATTATCCGGTCTATTGGGTGGAGAACGCGAAATATGAATGGGAGAAGGCGCAAGTGTTGCAGCAAGGCACTGACGTGGTGTTGATCGGCTGCGGCCCGCTGCTCATCAAGGCGGTCGAGGCCGGCAAGAAGCTGGCGGAGCAGGGGATTAAGGCCACCGTGATCAACAATCCTTTTATCAACCGCGTCGATCTGGACACCATCGGCGCGGCGGTCAAAGCCTGTGGCGGGCGTTTGGTGACGATTGAAGATCATCAGATCGTTGGTGGCATGGGCGCGCAGATTTCCCACGCGCTCTCCCGGGCGGGCATCGCGCATCGCGTCAAGACGCTGGGTATCGACGGCGAGTTTGGCCAGTCGGCCTACGTGGCGGAACATCTCTATGAGAAGCACGGGCTCACCACGGCGAGGCTGATCGAGGCTGCGAAAGAGTTGATCGGAAAATAGTCTCCCCGCCATTTCAAATCATCCCGCGAACCACTCCGGTTAGCGCGGGTCAAAGGGCCTTCGAGGTTGGCAATCCAACTGGTGGAATCGGCATTGTCATCGGGGCGGGCTTGGAGCAGATTCTGGTGAACGGCACGGACATGGACGGGACATTCAAATCATTGAAAGGACAGTTCCTGCTGGATGGCGGGAAGCTGCGCGGCTCGTACTTCAACCGCTCGGTCGTGCTCATCTGCCAGCACGATGCGGAAGGCGCGTTTGGCCTGGTGCTGAACCGCGCCAGCGGCAACAGGGTCGGCGAGATGGTGGTGGCGGATTTGCCGGACACGCTCAAGGAACTGCCGCTGCATCTCGGCGGGCCGGTGCAGCCGACGGCGCTGAGTTTTCTGCACTCGGAAGTATTTCTGCCGGACGCAAACGTGCTGCCGAACTTGAATCTCGGCCATTCGCTCGACGAGCTGGTGGAATTGGGTGAATCCTTTTCCGCTACGGAAAAAAAGATGCGGGTCTTCGCCGGTTATTCCGGCTGGAGTCCGGGCCAGCTCGAAGCGGAAATGAAACGGGAGGCGTGGGTGACGCATCCGGCCTCGGTCGAACTGGTGTTCGACACCGAACCGGGTAAGCTGTGGCAGGAAATTCTGCGGCATAAAGGTTGGCGCTATCGTCTGCTGGCCGAGGGGCCGGAGGATTTGACTTGGAACTAAGGGCGGCTTCCTTGGCTGACTAACGCTTCCTTCGATTCCACAGGCTTGACGACCAGCCCAAGGCGACGCCCACAGCCAAGCCCACGCCGTGCGCATAGTTCGCGATGGGGCCAACCACGCCGGCGATGCAAACAAAAAACCAGATCAGCATCATCGTCACGGTTTGGGGATGGAGCGCATAGCCCGACGCAGGATCAAATTTGCCCTTCATCCAGACGTAGCCGAACAGGCCATAGACCACGCCGGACATGCCGCCGAAGGCCGGATTGCTCATGAGAAACTGGCCCAGATTTGAGCTGACGGCGATGACCAGCACGAGGAGCGCGAGTCGTCCGGTGCTTTCACGCGCTTCGATCATATTGCCGAGATCAAACAGCCAAAGCATGTTGAAAAGCAGGTGCAGGATGCCGAAGTGCAGAAATATCGGCGTCACGAGCCGCCAGAATTCGCCCGCCCGGATTTCCGTCAGCCCCGTGTCGCCGTGGACATAGCGATCCCATTCGGTAATAGCTAATGGCTGGAGGGCTTGCACGTCGCCACCCAGTTTAGTCATCACCGCCACGTAAATTGAAACGGCGATCAGACCGAACGTCAGCGGCCCCACACCGTAGCTCGTCAACTTGCCAAACAATCTGCTGCGGTTGCGGGTTCGTTCCTTCACCTTCGCGTTGGCCGCCTGTTCGGCGCGCCGGATTTCGTTCGCCTGCGGTTCCTGGCCTTGGAATTCCGGCGCGCCGGGATTTTGTTTGAAGTGCTCGAAATGTTTTCGAGCGGACTCCAACTGATCCTCGTCCACGATCCACACCGCGTACGTGCCGTCGCGTTCGGCTTCCATTTCGTTGGCGATGCCGTGCACGGTAAGGAAATCGCCCAGCGCGCGGGCGTGGGTGGCGTTGTCAAGTTGTCCGATCAGTCGCATGTCCGTTCAAGCATCGGGGAAACTGCGGCGGGCGCAATTCATTTTCTAAAACGGCATGACGCGGCCCCTGGCTCCGCCACGCGAACTGCGCTTGGATTGTTTGTAGCTGACCGGGCGGGTTTGCGCCTTTTCCTTTTCGGTCAGGATGCCCGCGCCGCGTTTCAGTTCGCCGATTTGGTCGCGGCACAGCGCGGCTTTCTCGAACTCCAGGTTGTTCGCCGCTTCCAGCATTTCGGCCTGCAATTCGCGGATCGTTTCCACCACGTCGAAATTTCCGCCGGCCTCGTTGAGCACCAGGTCGGCCTTCGCGGCGATTTCTCTTTGCGACGACAGGCTTTCCTCGACGGCGCGGCTGACGCTGCGCGGCGTGATGTGGTTCGCCTGGTTGTAGGCGAGCTGCCTTACCCGGCGATAATTGGAAACCGCTAGAAACTTCTGGATGCTCTGCGTCATCACGTCGGCGTAGAGAATCACCTCGCCGTTCAAGTGCCTCGCGGCGCGGCCCGATGTTTGAATCAAGCTCGTGGTGCTGCGCAAATAGCCTTCCTTGTCCGCATCGAGAATGGCGACGAGTGAAACCTCCGGCAAATCAAGTCCCTCGCGCAGCAAGTTGATGCCGACGAGCACATCAAAATCGCCACGGCGCAGTCCGCGCAGGATTTCGACGCGCTCAATCGCGTCAATCTCGCTGTGCAGATAGCGGACGTTGATGCCGATGTCGCGCAGGTAATCTGTCAACTCTTCGGCGGTGCGTTTGGTGAGCGTCGTCACCAGCACGCGCTCTTTCAATTCCACGCGCTTCCGCGCCTCTTCGATGAGGTCGTCGATTTGTCCTTTGAGCGGCTTTACAGTGATCTTGGGATCCACGAGGCCCGTCGGGCGCACGACGAGTTCCGCCACGCCCGGCAGCGCACCGACCTCCGGCACGTCACGTTGGAGTTCAAGCTTTAGCTTGTCCGACTGGCACGCTGAAGCGTGAACTCCAACATCACTTTCACGCCGAACCGGAGTTCGGCGCTCCAGGGCACTCGCGCGCGACCATTCCAGTTCCTTCGGCCCCGGCGTGGCGCTCACGTAGATGACCTGACCGTGGAGCAATTGAAATTCACCGAAGTCCAGCGGGCGATTGTCCAGTGCGCTGGGCAGCCGGAAGCCGTGCTCGACCAATACTGTTTTGCGCGAGCGGTCGCCAGCATACATGCCGCCAACCTGCGGCACCGTCGCGTGCGACTCGTCGATCACCAGTAGAAAATCCTTCGGAAAAAAATCGATGATGGTCGCCGGGCGCGAGCCGGGCGGGCGTCCTGCGATGTGCCGCGAATAATTCTCGATGCCGGAGCAGAAGCCCATTTCGATCATCATCTCCAGGTCGTATTCGGTCCGCATCTTGACGCGCTGGGCTTCGAGCAACTTGCCGCGCGCTTCGAACCACGCGATGCGGTCGGTTAGTTCTTCACGGATGGTGAGCGTGGCGCGCTTGAGCTTTTCCATCGGCGTGACGAACTGCTTACCGGGATAAACCGTGATGGCTTCGAGGCTTTCGAGGTTGTTTCCTGTCAGCGGTTCAAAGCGCGTGATGCGCTCGATCTCGTCGCCGAAAAACTCGAAGCGCAAAGCGTCCTCCGCGTAGGCGGGGCAGATTTCCACCGTGTCGCCACGCACGCGAAACTGTCCGCGCTCGAAGGCGATGTCGTTCCGGTTGTATTGAATGTCGATCAGCCGCGAAAGAAATTGGTCGCGCGAAATCACCTGGCCGACGCGCAGGGGAATCACCATCGCCTCGTAATCCTCCTTACTGCCGATGCCGTAGATGCACGAGACGCTCGCCACCACGATCACGTCGCGTCGCGCGAAGAGGCTGCTCATCGTCGAGAGCCGCATCCGTTCGATCTCCTCGTTGATGCTCGAATCCTTCTCGATGAACGTGTCGGTGCGCGGGATGTAGGCCTCCGGTTGGTAATAGTCGAAATAGCTGACGAAGTATTCGACCGCGTTCTTTGGAAAAAAACTTTTGAACTCCGCGTAAAGCTGCGCCGCCAGCGTCTTGTTGTGCGAGATAACCAGCGTGGGCCGGTTCACATTGCGGATGACATTCGCGACGGTGTAGGTCTTGCCGGAACCGGTGACGCCGAGCAGCGTCTGATGCTTCGCGCCGGACAACAGTCCTTCCGTCAGCTTCGCAATCGCTTGCGGCTGATCTCCGGCGGGCTGGTAGGGCGCGACGAGTTCAAACACGCCGCGAAACTACGGGCGGGGCAGGGGAGTGTCAAACCGGAGTGGGAGAACCGGACAAGTTCAGCCGCCGTTCACGCGGAAGGGGGATCGTCCACCCAAAGTTTGGGTGTGCGAACACCGGTGCCGGACGAGTGCACTTCGCTCGTTTCGGTGTGCGGTACCGGGCGTGTACGCTGGGATTTGAAGATGGTGGTGTCCGCGCTGGCTTCGGCGGCGCGCCGAAACCATTTGCCTGCTTCAGCGGCGTTCTGCGGCACGTTCTGTCCGGCAAGCAGCGCGTCGCCGAGTGCCACCTGCGCGAGGGCGTTGCCTTTCTCGGCAGCTTCACGAATTTCCGCGACCGGCTTGTTCGTCCAATCTTCCGGCTTGGTTTGCGCGCCGAGAAGGCGTGGCGGAAACTGTCACTTTGGGTGCCTGAACCCTGCGGCGGATGACGCCAATGGGCAACTTTCGTTTCGCCGCTTGACTATGCCGCAAGCTACCACCATATTTCGCGGCTATTTTCGTACTTCAGTGACGAAGCAACCAACTCAATATGCCAAAATCGAAGGTTAAGAAACCAGCGGCGAAAGCCAGTGCCCCAGCCACCCGCGCCAAAGCGGGTCGCCCCGCCGCAACCAAAGGCACCCATCACACCGCTGCGAAGGCGGTTTTACCCACGGGAAAGTCGCCCGTGCGTGCGGCGAGCCATCGCCCTGTCGCCGCAGGAGCGTTGCCGACCAAAGAGAATGCGGCCGCGATCAACCCAAACCTGATCACTTCGATCAAGAGCCAGTCCGGAGTGGAGTTGACGGAGAAAATCAAAGAACTGGTGCGCCTGGCGCAGGAGCAAGGTTACCTGACCTACGGCGACATCAACGACGCGCTGCCGGACAACGTTGTTACCGCGGAAGACCTGGATGAGATTTACGTCAAGCTGCGCAATCTCGACGTGGAAATCGTCGATCAAGCCGAGGTGGATCGCGTCAAGCAGCCGGAACCGGAAGAGGAGGAGGACAAAACGCGGCTGGATATTTTGGATGATCCGGTGCGGATGTATCTTAAGCAAATGGGCCAGGTTCCCTTGCTCACGCGCGAGCAGGAAGTGGAGATTTCCAAGCGGATCGAGGACGCGGAAAATGAAGTCAAACGGATCATTTACAGCTTCGGTTTCGCTGGCAAGGAGCACATCGCGCTGGCCGAGAAACTGATTTCCGAGCCGCCGAAGGAACGCTTTGACCGGGTGATCGTAGACAAGAAAATCGAAGGCCGCGAAAACCATCTCAAGTCCCTGCGCAAGCTCGTCAAGGATGTGCGCGGCGTGGACCAGACGGTGGACGAGCATTACCACGAATGGCAGCACGCGCCGAACAAAGCCAAAAAGGACAAGTTGAGCGCGGCGTTCAAAAAGGCGGACGACCGGCTGCAAAAGACTTTCGGCAAGTTTTACTACAAGCAGAAAGTCATCGAGGAAATGGCGCTCGTCGCGGACAACATTCACGATAAAATCCACCTCAGCCTCCGCGCCATTGAGGAGATGGAACACCAGCGCAAATCGACCCACCAGCAAAACATCATCCAGTCCGAGCAGCGGAAGATCAAGGCGCTGGAAGAGTTCGTGCGGATGCTGTCCGGGGATTATCTCAAGGCGTACCAGCAGTTGCAGCACTTCACCAAGAAGGCGCTCCAGGCCAAGACCGAGATGGTCGAGGCCAACCTGCGCCTCGTCATCTCCATCGCCAAGAAATACACCAACCGCGGCCTCTCCTTCCTCGATCTGATCCAGGAAGGAGAGGAAGGAGAGGCCGCGGTTGGTGTATTTCTTGTCGATGGAGATGACGAGGCGCAGGTTGGCCTCGGCCATCT
>JBKJSC010000223.1:0-9081 GCA_046593035.1 Limisphaerales bacterium
GGCGGACTGATGTTTTGGTGGCTGGGTCTGCCGACACCTTTGCTCTGGGGTGCGGCGATGGCCTTGCTGGCAATCGTACCAGTGTTGGGCGCGTTCGTCGTTTGGATTCCGGCAGCCTGCTTTCTGGCGTTGGAAGGCAGTTGGGGAAAAGCTGTGATTCTCACCGTCTGGGGTGGGGTGGTCGTCGGTGGGATCGACAACGTGCTCTATCCGATCTTGGTTGGTAATCGACTGCAACTCCACACTCTCCTAGCCTTTATTGCCATCGTCGGCGGATTGATGCTTTTCGGGTCATCCGGACTCATCTTGGGCCCCGTGACGCTCACCATCACCGTGGTGCTTCTGGAAATCTGGCGTCACCGAACGCTCGGCCCACTTGCGGAAGAGGCCAACCCTTTGTCAAAAACCGCCATGGTTCAAACCTCGGCCACAAATCTTCCCACCCCGGGCGCTTTTACAGATCAGCTTTCAGCCAGCTCCGCCAATAATCCGTGTCAGGGTTTTCCCCCATAGGAAAAAAATTACGCCACGCGGATACTGGAACGGACAGAGTTATGGAATCCACCTCCGAAATCCGTAAGATCGCGTTTCTCGGCGACTATTTGCCGCGCAAATGCGGCATCGCCACGTTCACGACCGATGTGCTTTCCGCCGTGGCGGCGGAGCACCCGCAATGTCAGTGCTTCGCGGTGCCGGTGAACGACATCAAAGGCGGCTACGAGTATCCGGACGTGGTGCGGTTCGAAATCGAGGAGCAAGACCTGTCTTCCTACCAGCGCGCGGCGGATTTTCTCAACATCAGCAACGCGGACATCGTCTGCGTGCAACATGAGTTCGGCATTTACGGCGGTCCAGCGGGCAGCCACTTGCTGGCGCTGCTGCGCGAATTAAAAATGCCCGTCGTCACCACGCTCCACACGGTCCTGCGCGAGCCGAGCGACGACCAGCGCCGCGTGATGCAGGAATTGATCGCGCGCTCGGCGCGGCTGGTGGTCATGTCCGAGCGGGGGCGGCAGATGTTGCAGGACATTTATCATTCGCCGCCCGCGAAAATTGATCTCATCCCGCACGGCATTCCGGACATCCCGTTCGTGGACCCGAACTATTACAAGGATCAGTTTGGCGTGGAAGGCCGCGTGGTGCTGCTCACCTTTGGGTTGTTGTCGCCGAACAAGGGGATCGAGCATGTGCTCAACGCGCTGCCGCTGATCCTCGCGGAGTTTCCTGAAGTCGTTTACATCGTCCTCGGGGCGACGCATCCGAACGAGGTGCGCGAGCATGGCGAAGCCTATCGTCTGGGCCTGGAACGCCTGGCCAAGAAAAACAAGGTCGAGAAGAACGTGATCTTCTACAACCGCTTCGTGGAACTCGAAGAACTGAAGGAGTTCATCGGCGCGGCGGACATTTATGTCACGCCGTATCTCAATGAAGCCCAAACCACTTCGGGCACGCTGGCCTATACGTTTGGCGCGGGCAAGGCCGTCATCTCGACGCCCTACTGGCACGCCGCCGAATTGCTGGCGGACGATCGCGGCGTGCTCGTCCCGTTCGGCGATTCAAAGGCCATCGCGCTCGAAGTCATCGCCCTGTTGCGCGACGACACGCGCCGCACCGCCATGCGGAAGAACGCCTACAAACTGGGCCGCGAAATGATCTGGAGCAACACCGCGCGGCTCTACCAAAAATCCTTCGAGCTGGCGCGATTGGAAGGCGCGGTGCTGTCGCGAAAATCTTTTGCAACCAAGACGCTCGACCAGGCTCCGCGCGAGCTGCCGGAATTAAAATTGGATCATCTGTCGCGGATGACCGATTCCACGGGGCTTTTTCAGCACGCGATCTTCACCGTGCCGAATTTTTCCGAAGGCTACTGCACGGACGACAACGCGCGCGCTTTCATCCTCGCCGTGCTGCTGGACGAACTGGACGCGGAAACGGAACGCGCGCGGACGCTCGCCACCACTTACGGCGCGTTCCTGAATCACGCGTTCGATCCGAAGACCAAACGCTTCCACAATCACTTGGGCTTCGACCGGCGCTGGGTAGACGAGCGCGGTTCCGAGGATTGCCACGCCCGCGCACTTTGGGCCTTGGGCATGGGCGCGGGGCGCTCGACGCATCGCGGGTTTCAGATCATGGCCGGACAACTTTTTGCGCAGGCGCTGCCGGCGGTGATGGAGTTCAGTTCGCCCCGCGCGTGGGCTTTCACGCTGCTCGGCATTCACGAATATCTCCGCCGGTTGAGCGGCGATCGCGCAGTCACTCAAGTTCGCGAAGCATTGCTGACCCGGCTCATGGGACTTTACGACCGCACCGCCACGTCGGACTGGCCGTGGTTTGAGGATGTGCTTTCCTACGACAACGCGAAGCTCGCGCACGCCTTGATCGTCAGCGGCCACGCTACGAAACAACCGGCGGTTTTTGAACGCGGCTTGCAAGCGTTGCAATGGCTGGTGGAAATGCAGCACTCGGAGAACGGCCACTTGCGACCCATCGGTAGCAACGGATTTTACCGGCGCGGCGGCGTGCGCGCTCTTTTCGATCAGCAGCCAATTGAGGCGCATTCGATGGTCTCCGCGTGCCTCGAAGCCTATCGCGCGACGGGCGATTCAAAATGGTTTGATCAAGCGCAGCGCGCCTTCGACTGGTTCCTCGGCTGGAACGATTTGGGTCTGGAACTTTATTCGCCGAACACCGGCGGCTGCCGCGACGCACTGCACGTTGACCGCGTCAACGGCAATCAGGGCGCGGAATCCACGCTCGCGTTTTTGCTTTCGCTGGCGGAGATGCAGCTCACGCAAAACGCGCTCAATGTGTTCGCCCCGCCGAAGGTTTGAATCCAGCGATGCTGATTAAGTTCAAAAAAGCGTGGTGACGAGGCCGTGGCCTCTCAAATGAGTCTGCGATATTGCTAGCTAAGTGCGTAATTAAGACGAAGATTGGAGAGTGCTGTCAGGCGAACAAATGGAAACCTCGCTTATCCGTGCGCACAAGCTGGCGGATGCAGTCTTACCATGCACACAAAATGAATAAATCATCTGCGAAATTGCCTGAAGCGATTCCGTAAAGACCGACAACAATCATCTTCTATGAGATCAAAGAAACAATTTGCATCAAGTCCGTCGAAGGCTCGCACCGGCATTGACGGCTTCGACGAAATTACTCACGGCGGCCTGCCGCGCGGACGGACGACGCTGCTGGTGGGCGGACCCGGTTCCGGCAAGACGCTGTTCTCGCTGCGTTTCCTGGTGCATGGCGCGCAGGATTGTGGCGAGCCGGGCATTTTTGTGGCATTTGAAGAAACCGCCAAACGCATCGTCGCCAATGCCGATGGCCTGGGTTGGAATCTGGCGGAGTTGCAGCGTAAAAAGCTTTTTTTCCTGGACGCCCAGCCGACGCCCGATTTGATCCAGTCGGGACAGTTCGACCTCGGCGGAATGCTGGCGGCGCTGGGCGCGCAGGCGGAGGCCATGGGGGCTAGGCGCATCGTGTTCGATGCCGTGGATATTGTGTTGGCGCTGCTGCCCGACGAGACGGCGAGAAGGCGGGAGATCTACCGGCTGCATGAGTGGCTGCTGAATCGTGGCCTGACGGGTCTGATCACCTCGAAGGCGGGCGGGGAAGAGACTAACTCCCCCAGTCCGCTGAGTTTCATGCAGTTCATGGTGGACTGCGCGGTAGCCCTCAACCATCACGTGTCGCTGGGCGTGTCGCAACGAAATCTGCGCGTGCTAAAATATCGCGGCTCTGGTTTCGATGAAAACGAATCGCCGTTCGTGATCGGCAAAGGCGGTTTCGATGTGGCCATCGCGCGAACGATGGGCCGCAAGGAAATCAACGTGACGCAGGAGCGTGTTTCCAGCGGCGTGGCGCGGCTCGACACGATGTTAGGCGGCGGCTACTACCGCGGTGCCAGCGTGCTGATCACCGGCTTTCCCGGCACGGCCAAGACGACCTTGAGCGGCGCGTTTGCCGAGGCGGCCTGTAAGCGCGGCGAGCGCACCATGTTCTTCAGTTTCGATTCGGATGGCAACGAGGTGATCCGCAACCTGGCCTCGGTTGGAATCCGGCTGGAACGTTTTGTAAAAAGCGGACTGTTGAGCATGATCTCGGCCCGCACCATCAGCGGCAGTGCGGAAACTCTTTTGGTGCACATCAAGACGCTCGCGCGGGAGCATAAATCCCGCTGCGTGGTGATTGACCCGGTCTCTACGCTCGCCAAAGTCGGCAACGAACTGACCGCGCACGGCGTGGCGGAACGGCTGATTGACTGGGCGAAGGCCGACGGCATGACGCTGGTCTGCACCAGCCTGCTCGATGAAATGAACGGTCAATTGGAAGGCGGCACGCCGCTGCAAATCTCCACGATTGCCGACTCCTGGATTCATCTCAACTATCTCGTCCAGGCGGGCGAGCGTAACCGCGGTTTATCCATCATTAAATCCCGTGGCACCTCCCATTCCAATCAGGTGCGCGAATTGATTTTGAGCGACGCGGGCGTGACGCTGGCCGACATCTACACGGCGGGCGGCGAGGTGTTGATGGGCACGATGCGCTACGAAAAGGAAAGCGCCGAGCGCGTCGCCCGGGAAGTTGCCGAGGTCGCCGGCAAGTTGAAGCGCGTAACGCTGGATGCGGAAGAGGCCGTCCTGACCGTCCGGGCCAAGGCGGTGCAGACCGAGCTGCTCGCCAAACAGGTCGAAAAGACCTTGCTGGAGCGCATCACCCAAAGTCGCAAAGGCGAAGTGTCCCGCGGTCGCATTCGGATGCGTGAATTGCGCGGCGGCGATGCGGCGCTGGTGCGCCGGAAAGTGAGGCAGCCGTGAGTAGCAAACACCTTTTCAAATTCCGCTTGTATGTCGCCGGCGAAACCCAGAACTCCGAGCAGGCGGTGGCCAATCTAAATACTCTATGTCAGGAGCATCTGCTGAACCGGCACGAAATCGAAGTCGTGGATGTGTTCAAGGAACCGAAGCGCGCGCTGGCAGACGGCATTTTCATGACCCCGACACTCGTAAAGCTCAGGCCGGACCCGGTTCGGAAAATCGTGGGCACCCTCAGCCAGGCGCAGTCCGTCTTGCAGGCCTTGGAACTGGAACCGGTCACTGCATGAATCTGAAAGGGCCACAATTTCTGAAGGACGCTGACGAGGAAATTCCTGCACTCATCGAGACCCTGCTGGCCACGGAGCAACGCTTGGCGGAACTGACGGCGGGGGAAGTGGACACGGTGGCGAGCCGTGATGGCCGGACGTTCATGCTGCGCCACGCCCAGGAGCAGTTGCGTTACAGCGAGGCCGAGAAGCAGGCCGCCATTCTCGACGCGCTGCCGGCACATATTGCTTTGCTCGATGCCCAAGGGATCATCCTTTCGGTGAACAAGGCGTGGCATGGCTTTGCCATCACGAATGTCTTCCATGCACCGGGCCATGGGATCGGTCTGAACTACCTCGAAGTTTGCGACCGGGCACGAGGAGATTTTTCAGCCGAGGCGCATCAGGTTGCGGCCGGCGTCCGCTCGGTGTTGGGAGGCACGGAAAAGAGCTTTTCGATCGAGTATCCCTGTCATTCTCCCGCTGAACAGCGCTGGTTCCTGTTGATCGTGACACCTCTGGTCGAAGGCCGCCGGAGTGGTGCCGTGGTCATGCACGTCAACATCACCGAGCGAAAGCAGGCGCAAACGAACCTCAGCAAGAGTGAGGCGATGCTCCGGGGGATCATGGATAGCAGTCAGGATTGCATCAAGATTCTGGATCGTGAAGGGTATCTGCTGTGGATGAACGAAGGCGGCCAGAAGATCATGGAGATCGACGATTTTGCGAGCGTGAACCGGAAGTCCTGGGTGTGCTTTTGGCCGCCGGTGGAACAGGCCGCAGCATTGGCGGCTCTGGAACTGGGGAGGAATAACCAAGTCGGAAAATTCACCGGCTCCTGCCCGACGGCGAAAGGCTCCCCGCGCTGGTGGGAAGTCGTGATCACCCCCATGTTGAACGACACCGGGTTTGCCGAAAAACTGCTCGCCGTCTCGCGAGACATCACTGCGCGGCGGAAACTGGAGGAGCAACTCCGCCAGTCCCAAAAGATGGACGCCATCGGCCAGCTCGCCGGCGGAGTGGCGCATGACTTCAACAACATTCTGGCCGCCATCCAATTGCAGGCCGCTCTGTTGAAAATGGGCGAAAATCTTTCCCCGGAACAGAACGAACTGACCGACGACATCGGGGAGGCCGTCCAGCGCGCCGCCGCACTCACCCAGCAGTTGCTGATGTTCAGCCGGAAAGGAGTCATGCGCGAGCAGAACCTGGATTTGAACGATTCCATCGAAAGCATGCTAAGAATGCTGCGCCGCACCATCGGCGAGGACATTCAGGTGCAACTCAAACTGGCGGGGCAACCGATGTTGCTCCATGCCGACCCGGGCATGATGGATCAGGTGCTGCTGAATCTCTCGGTGAACGCGCGCGACGCCATGCCCAAGGGTGGGCAATTGATGATCGAAACTTCCGGCGTGAAGTTTGATGAATTGTCCGTTGCGGGGGTGGCCCTGGCTCGGCCCGGCTCATTCGTCTGCTTAAGCGTGAGCGACAACGGCAGCGGTATTTCCCCCGAAAACATGGCGCGGATTTTCGAGCCGTTCTTCACCACCAAGGAAGTCGGCAAGGGCACGGGGTTGGGATTGGCGACCGTGTTCGGCATCGTTCAACAGCATAAAGGTTGGATCAGCGTCTCTAGTGAAGTGGGGCAGGGGACAACCTTCCGCATCTATCTGCCGCGTCTGGCGGAGCTGTCTGGAGGGAAGTCCACGGAAAACACTTCCAGAACCTTGCCCGGCGGCACAGAAACCATCCTGCTCGTCGAGGATGAGCCAGCCTTGCGCGTCATGGTGAATTTGTCTCTGTCCCGCCTCGGCTATCAGGTGCTTGATGCCGCCAACGGCGTCGAGGCCTTGGCCGTCTGGAAGGAGCACCGCGATGAAATCCACTTGGTGCTGACCGACCTGGTCATGCCCGGCGGGATGAACGGAATCGAACTGGGCGCCCGACTGTTGAAGGAGAAGCCAAAATTGAAAATGATCTACGCGAGCGGCTACAGCTCCGAAGTCGCCGGCAAGGATTTCCCGCTGAAAGAAGGCGTTAATTTCCTTAAAAAGCCATTTCAAAGGGCCAAGCTCGCGCAAACCGTGCGGGCGATGCTGGATGCGTGAGCGTGCCGCAGTTGCGCCCGAACAATCATCGCTCGCCATTCCACGCGTGTGGGCGAGACTGTCGTTGATGCAAATTTTTTTCGTATTCCACCCGTCCGCCTCGCCGACAACTTTATTTTGAAAACCATCGCCGTCCAACGCAGTAATCTGGTTTTGCAACCGGATCGCAAGCGCGTGCTGCTCCGTCCATTCCTGCTTCCGAATGAGGAGCGCGCGCACACGATCTGCGCGCAGGTCATGGCGTTGCCTGAAAGCGAAGTCCACACGTTGTGGGAACAGGTGAGGATCGAATTCGGCGAACGTCACTCCAAGACGCACGAATTTCTCCAACGCCGTTTCGCGCAAGTGCAACACTGGTTGCCGTCCGATCAGAAAATCTCCGAAGAACGTCAGTTGTTGTTGGGCGCGTATTTCAGCCACGAATATTCGCTGGAAGCGGCGGCGTTGTTCAATCCTTCCATGGTGACGCATCCCGACCAGTCGGATTTGCCGCCCGGCGCGATGCGTTTTATTTTGAGTCTGCGCGCCACGGGTGAAGGCCATATCTCCTCGATCACTTTCCGCACCGGATTTCTCGATGCCACCGGCAACATCACCATCACCACACCGACGCGCTATTGTCTCGACCCGGCGCAAACACCGAACCTGCCCGCCGAAAAAATCATCATGCTGGCGCAATCGGATTACGAAGTGCAATTCGCGGACGACTCGCGTTTGTCCGAGCGCGTTTTATTTCCCGTCACCTCCGCGCAAAGCAACGGCATCGAGGATGCGCGATTCGTGTTGTTCCAAGACGATGACGGCACGAAAACCTATTACGCCACTTACACGGCTTACGATGGCCGAAATATTTTGCCGCAGTTCATTGAGACGGTGGATTTTTTGCGTTTCAAATTCATCACGCTCAACGGCCCGGCGGTGCAGAACAAAGGCATGGCGCTGTTCCCGCGAAAGGTCAACGGCCAATACGTCATGTTGAGCCGGCAAGACAAAGAAAACATCTACGTGATGTTCTCCGATCATCTGCATTACTGGCACACGGCGCAGCTCATCGTGAAGCCAAAGTTCGCGTGGGAATTCATCCAGATGGGCAACTGCGGTTCGCCCATTGAAACCGAAGCGGGCTGGCTCGTGCTCAGTCACGGCGTGGGCGCGATGCGGAAATACTCCATCGGCGCGTTCCTGCTCGACCTGAATGATCCCACCAAAGTGATTGGCCGTCTGCGCGAACCCCTGATCACGCCCAACGAAAACGAACGCGAAGGCTACGTTCCCAACGTGGTCTATTCCTGCGGCAGTTTGCTGCGTGGACGGCAGCTCATCATCCCCTACGCGATGTCCGACTACGCCACCACGTTCGCCACACTCTCGCTTGATGAAGTGCTGGCTGCGATGGAATAGATCGTCTCGCCAGCATTCAACAGCATCATAGCCGGTGGGTATGGGCGTGATGCCAACAAGGTATTGGCCGGGTTCATCCCTAACGGGAACTGTATCTCCAGATGAATTCGACCGTAATTAATCCGCTCGCGTGTGGCATTGAGGAATGAGGGGGTCTGCTTTCACAAAAACCAAACAATCGACAGAAAATAGACAGATGAAATCAACCCAATCGTTCACACCGCTCGCGCTAATGGCTGCTGCGGGCATCATGGTAATCTCGGCCGCCCCGCTGTGCGCTTCCGAGACTGATGACCGCATCGAGGATTGGTCCAGGACATCCTTCGTGTACAAAACTTACCTCACCGAAGATTCGATCAAGACCGAATCCAGGAATGGCGCGGTGACCTTGACTGGCACCGTTACCGAGGCGTCCCATAAATCCCTGGTGCAAGACCTCGTGGAGAGCCTGCCCGGAGTCAAGAGCGTGGACAATCAACT
>JBKJSC010000236.1:0-3668 GCA_046593035.1 Limisphaerales bacterium
CGCGCGAATTTCAAGAAAACTTCCCACGGCTGTTCCCTCTCCCAGCGGGAGAGGGTGAGGGAGAGGGAGAGCGCTTCGCTGGTGCCGAGCGGCCCTAGTTCTGTTTAATCCGCTCTAGTTCTACGCCGCACCCGCACTTGCTCAACGGAAGTCAAAAAGCCTTGCGATGAGTTGCCGCCCCGGATTCGCCGGTTGATGGGGTGATGGATGATCGCCTCTGCCGAAACATCCGGCCCGCAGCTGCCCGGCGTGGTTTCCGCCATCATGCGTCCCGGTTGTCGGCCATTTCTTGTCACACAATCGTAACCTCCCCGCCTTTTGTCCGTCACCGGCCTTCCTTAGTTTCACTCGCGTTGAAACTGCAACCAACAACCATAAACAAGATGAACAAAAACAAAAAATATGTAGCTGCTGCGGGCGCGCTCGCCCTGGCGGCGATGGGCGCGACGGCGCAAGCGCAATCTTCGGACGCCTTGATCGACAAGCTGGTGGACAAGGGCATTCTGACCACCAAAGAGGCCAACGACCTGCGCGAGGAAGCGGACAAGGATTTCACCAAGGCCTATTCGGTCAAGAGCGGCCTGCCGGAATGGGTCAACGGCATGAAGTTTAACGGTGACTTCCGCGGTCGTTACGAAGGGTTTTACATTGCCGACCCCAAGGCGGCCACGGGGGTGGATCGCCACCGGTTTCGTTACCGCCTCCGCTTCGGGTTCACCGCGATGATGATGGACAACATGGAAGTCGGCTTCGCGCTCACGTCGAGCGAACCTTCCGGCGCGTTTGGCGGCGATCCGGTTTCGGGCAACACCACCTTGGGAAATGGGGCGGACAAAAAGTTCGTTTACATCGACAAGGCGTACGCGAAATGGTCGCCGCTTAACAGTCCGGATGCGACGGCGGCCTTCACGTTCGGCAAAATGGAAAACCCCTTCGTCTATCCTTCGACGATTTTGTTCGACCGGGATTATACGCCGGAGGGACTCGCCACCGAGCTCAGCTATAATGTCACCGCCGATCAAAAACTCAGGCTCATCGGCGCGGGTTATGTCTTGGACGAGAATGGCGGCACCAGTCAGGATCCGTTCTTGCTCGCGGGACAGTTGCGTTTGGAATCCAAGTGGACGCCGAAAATCTCCTCCACGGTCGGCGTGGGATGGTTTTCCGTGCTCAGTGGCAAGCCTTCACTGACCACCGCCGCGGTTCCCAATCAGGGCCGTGGCAACACCCGCAACGCAGCCGGCAACCTCGTCTATACCTACAATCCGATTTACGCGGATGCGGGGGCGACCTATTTGCTGGACAAGTTTCCCGGTTACGCCGGCGCGTTTCCCATCACCCTCTCGGCGGATTACCTCTACAACCCCGCCGTGAAGGAGCTGAACACGGGCTATTCCATCGGCATGATCCTCGGTAAATCTGGCAAGAAGGGATTGTGGGACGTGACCTATCGCTGGACCGAGTTGCAGAAGGACGCCTGGTATGAAGAGTTCGTGGAATCGGACTTCGGCGCCTACTACAAAGCGGCTCCGACCGGCGGCTCCGCAGGCTATCAATCCGGCACCAACGTGCGCGGGCATTGGATCAAGGCGAGCTATTCACCCTACGATTCGCTCACCTTGAGTGCCGCCTGCTTCCTGACGGGATTGGTCACGGAAAACCCCAGGGGTTCCCGGAGCGGAGCCACCCGGTTCCAGGTGGACGCGGTCTGGAAATTCTAAGCATTAACCTAATCAAACTGACCGACGGAACATTTCCGTTTGTTCAACTCAAAAAAACTATGAACTCCCTATACAAAAAACTCAGTCTCACGGCGGTCTTGTTGGCCGCCGCCGCGTCGGCGCAGGCCGGCAACATCACCGTCAAAGGCTCCGACACGCTGGTCGTGCTTGCCCAGAAGTGGGCGGAGACCTACATGGGCAAGAACGCCGACACGAAAATTCAAGTCACCGGCGGCGGCACCGGCACCGGCTTCGCCGCGTTACAGAACAAAACCACCGATCTCTGCAATGCCTCCCGCAAGATCAAGTCGGCGGAGATTGCCAACTGCGTGAAGGCCTTCGGCAAACGCCCGACGGAATACAAGGTCTGCTTGGACGGCCTCTCCGTTTATGTGAGCGCCGACAACCCGCTGAAGGAACTTACCGTCGCGCAGGTCAGCGACATCTTCACCGGCAAGATCAAGAACTGGAACGAAGTGGGCGGCGCGGACGCGCCGATCACGGTGTACAGCCGTGAGAACAGCTCCGGAACCTACGAGTTCTTCAAGGAGAACGTGCTGAAAGGAAAGGATTTTGCCTCCAGCGCCCAGACCATGCCCGGCACAGCAGCAGTGTTGCAGGCCGTGGCCAAGGACAAGAACGGCATCGGCTACGGCGGCGCGGCTTACGGCGCGGGGGCCAAGCATCTTGCGATCAAGCGGGACGACGCGTCGCCAGCCGTGGAGCCGACGGAGGAGAATGTCCTCTCCCAGAAATATCCCATCTGGCGCTACCTCTTCATCTACATCAACCCCGCCCTCGACAAAGGCGAGGCGGCGAAATACCTAACGTGGATTCGTAGCGAAGAAGGTCAAAAAGTCGTGAAGGACGTCGGTTACTTCCCGTTGCCGAAGAACCTGCGCGAATGATTTGAAGACTCTTGATCGTTCTTCCTTCTGCGATCAATCCCCGGCGGGCGAGCGGGTCGTGCATGTCCCCCTCGCCCGCCCTTTTTCAGCGGGAAGACTTTCAATGGCTGAACAACCGCAGGATCGTAATTGGGCTGGTGTTCGACTGGCACTGGGATTGGTTCAAATTGCGGGCACTACTTGTGGTTTCGTTTTGCTGGTGAGCGACGGCCTCACACCGGCGACGATCAGCGTCGTGGCAGTAACGGGTTGTGTGTCGCTGACCAGTCGGATACTCTTTCGACGCAAGCGACCATGACTATGACCGGAAAATTCAAAGAAGAAAGCGGCAGCTAGATTTCATCGAGTGCAAAGCTCACAAACAAGCAAACGCACGCAGGGCTGGATGGGCATTCACCGCGGGCACAAGGCGCGGCCGGTTGAATGGTTGATTGAAAAGGGCATCTTTGCGGTGTCGCTTTCGGCCATCGTGATGGTGTTCCTCATTTTCGTCTTCATCGCGCGCGAAGCGCTGCCCACCGTGCTCGGTAGGACGAACAGTGCCGCCGTCCGCCCGGTCATCCCGGCGAAGGACATGAACAAGGTTACGCCGGCCGAACTAATGGATTACCTCGAACTGACACCGACAAAGTTCAAGGCCATGGACAAGGAAACCCTACAGCTTCTTATGGAAGTAAAGGAGGAGGGTGCGAAAGATGCGACCACGGACAAAGATGCCAAGGTTAACACCACGGCGTGGCGCTATCTGCTTGGGCCGTACCAGTGGACCGGCTACGAAAAGCCGGAATACATCTGGCAGCCCGTCTCGCAAGTTCACAAATACAACATCGTCCCGCTCATCATCGGCAGCCTGAAGGCCACCTTCGTCGCGCTGCTTTTCAGCGTGCCGCTGGCGCTGGGCGCGGCGATTTACGTCTCGCAGCTTGCCCCTGGCACCGTCCGCGAGTTGGTCAAGCCTGCCATTGAACTGCTCTCCGGCGTGCCCTCCGTCGTCATGGGCTTCTTCGCACTCATTGTGATGGCGACAGTCTTTCAGAAG
>JBKJSC010000240.1:0-3177 GCA_046593035.1 Limisphaerales bacterium
CGCGCGAATTTCAAGAAAACTTCCCACGGCTGTTCCCTCTCCCAGCGGGAGAGGGTGAGGGAGAGGGAGAGCGCTTCGCTGGTGCCGAGCGGCCCTAGTTCTGTTTAATCCGCTCTAAGGCGCGGGTGGAACCGCACCCGCTCCGGCTTACGACTTGGAAACACCGGCGCGGGCGGCCTCGATCAACTGCCAGAATTTTGGGTTCTCCTGCAACGCCTCATCCTCCGGGAGACGCAGATTGGAACGGAACAGAAAGTCCTTCACCGTGTTTCGGCTCAGGATGCGATGCACCACCAGGCCCAGGTCATGCCGCTCAAAATAAATGCGATAGTCACCCAGTCGCAGCCGGTGCAGCGTTCTGCCGTCGCGTTCCAGTTTGCCGAAATGTTCCAGATCGGTGCTCATCACTTCACGTGGCAGGCCGCGGAACTCGCCGAGGATGTGCAGTTGCAACTCCTTGGGCAGTGTCGCTAGTTCGGCCGCGCTCGTGGGATTGAAGATGATTTGAAATTGTCGCATGATCCTAAAATACGCTGTTCAACCACGGATGGACACGGATACAAAGCCGTTGAGACCACTGTGGGGTTCATCCCACCGGTGAATGCGAGGCGTGTCACCTCATCCGTGTTTATCTGCGTGCATCCGTGGTTCACAACTCGTTCGATCAAAAACTGGTAGCGCGTACGGGAATCGCACCCGTCTTTCAGCCTTGAGAGGGCCGTGTCCTAACTGATAGACGAACGCGCCATTCAGAACGACTTGATGCTAGGGACTCGCCGTTGGCTGTCAATCGTGGAGCAACAAAAAAGCCGCCTGATTTACAGGCGGCTTGTGATGGAAAATGATCTTACTTGCGACGGCGGAGTAGCAGGCCCAACCCACCCAGCACACCCAAGGCGATGGTGGAGGGTTCGGGAACGACAGCGAGCGCCAATTGAATGTTGCCAGGAATTGCCAAGATTGCCGGGTTCGGAGTGGAAGGAGGACCCGAATCGATTCCGGTGGCTTGAGAGAAAATAGCCGATGAACCCCGGATGGTCGCGGTGTCAAAAGTGGAGCCCGCACCACCTTCCCAAGCTAGTACCTGGAAGGCCCCATTCGCATTCGCAGTCACAGTAGGAATATAACCGAAATTACCGTCAAAATTTCCAGCAGATCCAGCGATAATCGAAGTTAAAGGACTTGATCCATTGGAGTCGATTGCAAACATCGACCCAGCGTTGACGCCACCTAAAACTTGAACAAAAAACGCGCTAGAAACTCCTCCTCCAATAGCACGCACAGTAAAGCCCGAGTCAAAACTATTCAAAAATACTGCCGCTTGTGGGAAAGTGGCCGCAGAAGAACTTGATGCTGTCGCAAGGAGCACGGAAACACTCAAAATAGCGATTAATTTTTTCATAGGGATAGGCTTTAAGTTGATTAGTTATTAGCGCTGAAATTACGCACCCAAGTGGTTGACGCGTGGGTATTCAGAAAGAAAAATCCTTCACCGACGGCAGGAATTGGCTGCTTGCTCACAGGGTCAACCACCGTGCTGACGCCAGTCCAACCAGTAACATTATCGCGACGTGTGGCGATCAAATAACTTCCATTACGGAAAAAATAAGCCTTATCAGTGTTTTGTGCCACAAAACCCAAATCGGTTTCAAGTGCTCCACTTTGGGGGACATGCGGGGCAATCAATGAAAATCCGGCTGGGACGTTGATTGTAAGGCCAGTTCCTTGGGCGACTTCACCGACGAAAGTTAAGGTGATGGCACTTACGCTCGGATTTTGGACGAAGAAACCTTCACCCGGATTGAAAATGGCAGTAGTCACGTTAAGACCGGACCAAAAATTCGGCGTGCCAGACCTCATTGTATAAATGGTAAACGTCTGACTCCCCGAATTAAATTTATAAACCTTCGTGCTAACCGGCGCACCTGGAAGAATCGCTGCCAGAGTGTTGTCCGCCTGATTCAGCGGGTTGCCAACAATCTGAAAAGCCCCAGCCGGCACCGTGACGTTCACGAAACCCACGGCGTTGACAGAGTAAACGGTCTGGGCGGAAAGGGAGAACGCACCAGCGGCGGAAACCATCGCTGCGAGGAGAACTGTTTTTATTTTCATAGGTTCTATCCAATTAGTAATTCGTTTGTGGGTGCAAGGTCGCAAAACTCGGGTGGTAAGTCAAATCTTTTTTTCACTCGGAGAGTGACAACTTGTTCACCGCCCGGTTTTCGCAAGGACTTGGTTTGCTGGGCCAATGAAAAACGGCCTGTAAATACATTGCTATTACGCAATACCGGCTCCAATTGCGCCTGTTTTGCGATGGTCTCGTCCACCAAACAGCTACCGAAAAACACCATCGTAAACGCGCGTTTCAGTCAAAAGAGAGGGCACAAAATCCGGATTCCAAAGGATTCAATGCAGGCGGGTTGACGTTCCCCATGTTGAAGCCGCCGCGAGGCTACCTTCCCTTCGGATCGAGATTCGCCGTCAAATCTTCCGGCGTGATTCTGGATTCGACACCGTTCGCCGGCACGTTTCCCTTGGCGATCCAGAGGATGGCATTGAGCACGAGCTTGCGCTGGTCGTCATTGCCCCAACCTTTGTGAAAGTGTCCGCCGGTGATGCCGAAGCCGCGGCCGCCGTCGGCGCGTTCGGTCACCCACATGACGTGTTCGGGTTCGCCCTTGTGCTTCTGGACTTCGGGATTGCCGCCGTGCGTGCTGCGAGCACCTTCCTGGCCGCGCGTGCTATCGGGCGGGACGGCGGTGAGAATAGGGAAAGTGCGCGGCATGCCTTCGGGAAAACGCATGTGATAATACCATTCGTCATTCGTCTTGAACGGTTGCACACCGCGCGTGACGGCGTGCTTGGGCAGCACCTTGAAATCTGCGTCCCAGTGCGGATTGACCGACCAGTAGGTTTCAAAACAGCCGCCGATCCAGTCCTGAAACTCTTTGTTGCCGCGCTCGGTGGTGGGTTCAACGCCATAGTGAATCGCACCCAAGCCGACGCCTTTTTTCATCAACGCGCCGATTTTTTCCAGATGGTCGCCTTGTAGAAACGGATGGCCGCCGCCGCCGTCGCTGTACACCACGATGGCCGCCGCACCTTCCAACACCTTCTCATCGTTCACCCAGCCGTTGGTATGCACTTCGACCACGATGCCAGGCACGCCTTGCAGAC
>JBKJSC010000056.1:0-12095 GCA_046593035.1 Limisphaerales bacterium
TGCACCTTTCTTCCCTTCGTTCGCTTAAAAATAATGTAACAATACTCTTGGCGTTTATGGATGACCAGATGGCGGCAAGGATAGGGCCGGTGATCGCGGAAAATGTCCAAGTCGGTTCCGCGCAGAATTCCCTCGATGATTGTATTGTCCGTCGTTCCGCGAAAGCCGGTGGGAGAAAGCAGCCAACTCCATTGGGGAAAGGGATAAAGGATGATCTGTTTCTGTTCCAATTCGCGGAACCCCATTTTTTTGTAAAACTCGCGGACGTGCCCGGCGGGCGTGTGAATAGTGATGGTGTAGTTCTTGAGCTTCAACACCGGCATGAACAGCGAAATGCCCTTGGAACGATGCTCTTTCTTGACGACCCAACTCGTCAAATTGCACAGATCCTCAAGTTGGCCATTGATCATCCGATGACTGCAAACAGTGCCAAGAAAACCGACCACGGCACCATTATCAATCAGCACGTAGCCGAGCGGGTCACCCGTTTTTTTCCAATGATGCTGGAAAATCGACTCCCATTGGTCGCGGGTGATATTTGGATTGTTGCGGTTGAATTCTTGGAGCAGAGGGTATACCTCCGCAAACATTTCCGGAGTCGCTTCTTTGATGCTAGTCATGCTCGAAATGAATGGCTGAATCCGGGGACGGGGCGCCGTCTAACGCAAACGCCCCACTGCTCTAGAACACTTAAACCAACACTCCACGCTGGTGGAGGACTTGTTGGATTTCTTTAATACTGCCCAGGTTTAGAATTTCATCCGGTGAAAACGACAGTCCGTAGCGCGCTTCCAAGGAAAGGACAATGTTGATATGCGCCACCGAATCCCATTCCGTGATGGTGTCTGTCGAAGCTTCTTCGGCAAGGTTGGCCTCGGAAATGCCCAGCGTATCGGCTAGAATGCTTCTCAGTTCGGCGTTCATATTTCCAGTTGGATTACCGGGCCTGCCTGTCACTGACAAGTAGATTCACAGCCGGTTCGATTTTTAATTTTAGAAATTGATTGCTTGGCGCTCGCAATGGACAGCCCCATCAAGCGCGAGCTGGTTTCCGACACAGAGCAATTTGATACCATGGGAGACATTCCAGTGCCGCCGGTATCCGAGGAAAATCCAATACCGTGAATTGATCCAGCTTGTCCGCTTCCCGGGGAAAGCACAACCGGCAGATTTGACGGCGTAACGTTCGATTGAATGGCAGCCAGCTCTTTTTGAAATTGAAGCGCTGCCCCATCAGGTGAACCTCGGCGAAATGTCCGGTCAAAAGCGACTTAAACTGGGCCAGATCCCAATACCAGAGATGAAACTGGTTCGCCTCGGACGAACTGTCCCGCAGATTTTTGACGGCCACCGGAGTCGAACAGATAAACAGTCCGTCGTCCCGGAGGACGCGGGCAACTTCAGCAACAAATTGTTCGGGATGCTTCAAATGCTCGACGGTTTCAAAAGAGACAACCAAGTCGAATTGGCGGTCTGAAAATTGCAGTTTTTCGGCATCATCCACGGCAAATTTCAGATTGGCCGCTGAATACTGCGACCGCACCGTAGCAACGGTACTCGCGTCGCAATCGACGCCAATGACGCTACGGGCACCGGCATGACTGAGAATGTGGCTACCGTAACCACTGCCGCAGGCCAGGTCCAACACGTCCCGACCATTGGCATGGGCCGCAGCAAAGTGGTACCGGTTGAGGTGCTCCTCCTTTTCATGGAGATCGGTAACTTGGTTGGGATTGAATCGTTCCTGGGTCATGTGTTGTGTGTGGCTGGAAATGAGAAGTTAAGGATTATTTCGATGCCGGAGTTATCTCAAATCGGACTTGGGGCACCAGCGCCCCCCGAAAGGCTCCGCGAAAAGTGTCCGTCTTTTTCTCCGAGGAGCGTTCGGAAGGCATTATCTGAAGCTCCATGGCTTCGCCCACGTAATCTTCAAATCCGCAATCCGAGCGGATGCCCAAACCAAAATGATAGCCCCCCGGCGTGAGATGAAACTCACCATAATCCACGGTGAACACATAGTCCCCCGGGGCGAGGCATTTCAGGGGCAGGACGTGGGAACTGAGATTGGTGCCCAGTTCAAACCCACGGGCTGTCACCAGCGCCACGGCCAGCTCCAATTCATTCAATTCACCCGTGACTTCGATGGCCACTTCAAAACGAATTCGCCCCTCGAACGGAAGCCGCCAAGGGCCGTGGCCGGGGTCTCCCGCAAAGCGCGCGCTCACCAGTCGGGCTTTTTGGCGGAACGGCTCAATGCGCCGCACATGCGCGAACGAGATCACCTCGGCCTGGGTCGCTTCGCTGCCCAGATACGCCTGCACGGCCTGGCTGCTGGAGCCGTCGAATCGCACTGCGCCCTTGTCCAGTAGGATTCCGCGCGTGCAGAGCCGGGCGATGGAATCCATGTTGTGGCTGACAAACAACACGGTTCGTCCCTGGTTGGCTGCCACTTCTTCCATCTTCCCCAGGCATTTTTTTTGGAACGCGTAATCGCCCACGGCCAGCACCTCATCCACTACCAGAATCTCCTGCTCCAAATGGGCGGCCACCGAGAAGGCCAGGCGCACATACATGCCGCTCGAATAGCGTTTGACCGGAGTGTCCAGGAATTTCTCGACCTCGGCAAATGCCACGATCTCATCAAACTTCCGGCGAATCTCCACGCGGGTCATGCCGAGGATCGCGCCATTCAGGAAAATGTTTTCCCGGCCCGTGAGTTCCGGGTGGAAGCCGGTGCCCACCTCCAGCAGGCTGGCGACACGACCCTTGATGGTGACGCGTCCGCGAGTGGGTTCCGTGATGCGACTCAATATTTTGAGCAGCGTGGATTTTCCCGCCCCGTTTCGGCCAATGAGGCCGACAAATTCGCCTTGCTTGACTCCAAACGACACTTCTTGGAGCGCCCAAAAATCTTCACTGGAACCATCCGGTGCGGAGACAGTTTTTGAAGGGCGGGAGAACAGGGATTTGAGGCGTTCGGTCAACACATCCCGCAGCGCGGTGTAGCGATGCTGTCCCTCCAGGTTCCGTAAGTGGCGGAGCAGATATTTCTTACCCAGCCCCTCAACGTTGATGATATGATCCGACATTATATTGCCACCACACTCGACAGTTTCAGTCACGCGTTTGTGCGCAGTGTCCTGGAAAAACAGATCCGACTGCGTTTCCGAAACAGGTTGTTGGTAAACCGCATTCCGGAGGGCGACACTCATCCGGCCACGGCCTTAGCGATGGCAAAAATAGTGTTCCTGCCAGGCGCACAAGACCAGCAGCGACATGATCAATTTGCTGTGATCCTGCTCCCGCCGTTCATGCTGGGCCACGACCCGCTTGATCGCCGCTGAATTCAACCAAGGCAAGGCCGCGCTGTCGAATAATCTTTCCCGCACGACCGACATAAGGTCGCCGCTGAACCAGCGTTCCACCGGCACCGGGAATCCCATTTTCTGTCGGTGGATGATTCCGTCGGACAGCTTGGTGGCCATAGCCGATTTCAAGATGCGCTTGCCCTCGGGCGGGTCGCACTTGAACAACGCCGGCAGCGCGCTGGCAAACTCAACCAACCGGTGATCCAAAAACGGCACGCGCAATTCCACCGAGGCCGCCATCGTCATCTTGTCCGCCTTCAACAACAGATTGTCCACCAGCCAGGTTTTGGTATCGACGTAGAGCATTTTTCCCAACCCGTCCGGCTGATGGCGAACCCGGTCAAAATGTCCGGCAAAGGTCTGCTCCAGGTAATCCCCTTTGGCCGCGTAAAAATCCGCCGTAAAATACTCCCGCTTCAACGAGTCAGTCAAAAACGCGGACGTGCCCTGGTAACGCTGCTCCAATGAGAGCGACAACCAGTCCAGATACTTCTGATATTTCGCGTTGGCGAAGAGCTGCCCGGCAGGCCCCAGCAACCGCCAGATTGAGGGCGGAATCACCGACTGGACTTGATCCAGCCGTTGCATGAATTGATAGAGGAAATAACCGGCAAACACCTCGTCGCTCCCCTCCCCGGACAGGAGTACCTTCACATTCTGCCGGGCGAGTTCCGAGAGGCGGTGCAGCGCGATGGCGGCGGGTTCAACGATTGGCTCTTCGCAATGCTGCACGAGTTTGCTGATGGACGGATAAAAATCGTCCGGTGCCAGCGTGAACACATGGTGCCGGGTGCGGAATTGTTTGGCAATGATTTGCGCGTAGCGTTCCTCGCCTTCCGCACGGCGACCGTCAAATCCCACCGTGAAGGAATTGATCGGCTCAACGCCCAACTCGCCCATCATCGCCACGACCGCGCTGGAATCCAATCCGCCGCTCAAAAATACTCCGAGCGGAACATCGCTCATCAAGCATTTGTCCACGCAATCCTTGAGCAACACTTGCAACTTGGCGGTGGCCTCGCCGTAATCCATGGCCACGGGTTCGATCCGCGCGAAATCCCAATACTCGACCTCTTTGATCTGGCCCGCCTGCACCAGCAGAAAATGACCCGGCTTCAACTTGCGGATGCCACGAAAGAGCGTCTCCGGCGCGGGAACGTAGCCCAGACTGAAATAGGAATCCAGCGCCCGTTCATTCAGTTCGGCCTTCACCAAACCGACGGAGAAGAGCGGTTTGATTTCCGATGCGCAGGCAAACTCCTTCCCATTCGAAAAATAATACAGCGGCTTCACTCCCAGCCGATCCCGCGCGACCCAGAGCAATTGCTTCGCCTTGTCCCACAGGGCAAACGCAAACATCCCGTTGAATCGCTGCAGGCAATCCGTGCCCCACTCCTCGTAAGCGTGGACGATCACTTCGGTGTCGCAGTTGCTCGTGAAGCGATGCCCCTTCGCGAGGAGAAGCTGGCGGGTTTCCTGGTAGTTGTAGATTTCGCCGTTATAGACGAGCGCGATGGAGTTGTCTTCGTTGAACACCGGTTGCTGCCCCGACGCCAGGTCGATGATGCTCAGGCGGCGATGGCCCAGCCCGATGTGCCGGTCCAGATGCACGCCGAAACCATCCGGCCCGCGATGGGTCATAAGGTTCGTGGCGTTCACCACCATTTCCCGTTCAATCACCCGGTCGGGGTCGGGTGAAAAAAATGCCATGATGCCACACATAGTTACGCGAGGGCCTCCTGGTACACTTGCATCGTTTCCCGGGCGACTTTTTCCCAAGTGAACTGCCGACCGTGCGCCGCGATGCGCTGGCAATCCCAAGTCGTGGCCAATGCTGTGGTGATCTGAGCCGCCATTTGGGCAATGTCATCCGGGGGACACAGCAAACCATAATCGGCGGCGCAGACGAGATCTGGAACCGCGCCGACGCGCGTGGATACCACCGGAATCCCACACGCGAGCGCTTCATGCACCACCACTGGGCAACCTTCGTGCAACGAGGAAAGGCAGAAAATGTCCGCAGCACAAAACCAGTCGTTCAGGTGGGCGTGCTCCACCCCGCCGACGAGGAAGACCCGGTTGTCCAAGGCTTCCCGGTCGATTAGTCTTTGCAGATCATCCCGCAACGGCCCTTCCCCCACGATGTACAGTGTGACATCCAATCGTCGTTCAAGTGCGACGGCGCGAATCAATCGGTCCAGCGCCTTCTCTTCCGACAGCCGGGCCACGGTGAGGAGAACACGTTGGTTGACCGGGATGCCGAGCGAGCGGCGCGCTTCTTCACGGGAAAGGGGACTAAATTTTTCCAAATCAATTCCGTTGTGAATCACGGAGATTTTCCCGGCGGGCAGGGAAAAAGTGTTGATGAGTTTGGCTTTCAGATCGTGACTGACCGCAATGATTCGATCCAACTGCCGCAATGCCTCGCCGAAGATTTTCTGGCGACGGCTCGATCCAAAATAACCGATCGCATTGTTCCCGTGAATGGTCGCCACCACTTTGATCCCGTTCCGCCGCGCGTATTGCAAGGCCGCGAAAGCATCGGGATAAATCCAGTGCAAATGGAACAAGTCCGGGCGGGTGGGCATTGGATCAAGCACGGATTTAAGGGCGGCATAGTACGGGCGCCAGCGCTGCGCGAAGAGCCGATCGGGCAGGGCCAGATAACGCGGGTGATGGATGGTCAAGCCTTCGACCTGTCTCTGGTCAGGGACGGAATCGAAGTTGCGGGAAACGGGGATGTACGGCAGCGGAGCGATGACGCCAGTGGGAGTCAAGCGGGACAACGCTTTGGCAAATTCCATCACGAACACACCTTTCAACGGCTCGACGGGATTGGGGAATAAGTGGCTGATGACCAAAACATTCATGCCATGTTCATTTCTGCCGGGCCGCCCAGAGGGTAGAATTCATCCTGGATAGTTACCCGGATCGCCGGGAAAAAGCCAGTTCCCGGTAGAGTCGCGCGTAATGCTCCACCATCGCGGCCAGGGAAAATTTGCAGGCGACCTTCTCGCGGGCCTTCTGCCCCATCGCCGCCAGACGAGCTGGCGAGGACAACGCGTGTTCCAGTTGGCCGGTCAGCTCGGTGACGTTGTCCAGCGGGGCGATCAGGCCATCTTCGCCGTGCGTGATGACTTCGGCGTTGCCGCACGCGGTGTGGCACAAGACGGGCACGCCGGTGGCCATCGCTTCCAACACGGCGTTGGAAAGGCCTTCGTTCACGGAGGGGAAGATCAGCAAATCCATCGCCTGATAAAATGGCTCGGGGACATTTTGAAATCCGGCCAGATGAATCCGGGCGGCCGCTCCACTCGACCGGGCCTGCCGATTCACGTTTTCCTCCTCCGAACCGCCACCGCCGACGATCACAAGATGAACATTTTGCATCCGCCGCGCCAGCACTGAGAAGGCTTCGAGTAACAATGCGTGGCGTTTGTACTGCGTAAATCGTCCGATCATCCCGATCCACAGCCCGTCAACCGCCAGCCCCAATTGCCGACGAACGGCGGTCCGGTCTCCGGGAGCAAACCGTTGCGTGTCCACACCGTTGACAATGGCTTCAATTTTTGTCGACGGGAAACCGAGGTCAACCAAGTGGTGACGCAAACTCTCGGAAACAGTATGCACGCGTCGGCAGCCGTGATAAAGCCAGCGCCGCTGCCACATTCGCCGGGGGGTCAATTCTTCCTCATCCAACACGCCGTGTTCTCCGTGCAGGATCGGCGGCCATTGGCCGAGTCCTTTGGTCAGGCTGCCGTAAATCAATGGCCCCAGATTATGCGTGTGCAAAATGTCCGGCTTGATTTCGGCCATGACCTGCGCCAGGCGGAAGACGGTTCCCAGGGAAAAACCAGGGCACTTATTTAGCGAATGAACCGTGACGTGTCCTGGCAAGCGCGCAGCGAATTGGCCGGCGCACTTCAGACAACAAACCCGCACTTGGAATTCCAGAGGATCCAGCAAACGAGCGACGTTGACCACGCCGTTTTCCATTCCTCCAGGCTCCAGGGAATCGACCACGTGCAGAATTGTAATGGGAGATGTCGGCATGTCGGCGGGAGATCAACCGGGAATGCTTGTCGCGAACTTGAGCAGAGCGTGGCCCCTGAGGGAGTTCTCAACTTTGGCGTCGGGCATGCCCGGCATGGTTTGCGTCATCGTTCGCTCCGTTGCTTATGAGTGATTGAGCGGGGGATCAACGGTGCCGGTGGAGTTATCGGGGCCATTCCGAAGCCCCATTTTCAGTTGTTGCCGCTGCGCGAAGCTCCGCCGGATGGCTCCCCGGGAAAACTCCAGAAGGCTGCGCACACGAAAGAAATGATTTTCGAGCAGAGAATGCGGGTCGAGGAAAACCGGCCAGCAAAAAATCGACCACATCATCTCGCGCACGGCCACGCCCCGCCGGTGCTCATTGTAGTAAATCCACGCGGTTTGATAATGCAAAAAAGCGTGGGCGCGTGCCCAAAAAAGAATATTTTGCTGAAGTCGACGGTCGTTTTGCCGCACCTTCTGGAGCACTCGTTTCATGTTGCGTTTCATCCGGTCACCGTGCGTACTCATGCTGCCGGAATGAACCCGCACTCTCACGAGCGTCTCGGACAAGCGATAAATGCGACCGTGTTGCGCCACACGAATCCACATGTCCCGATCTTCCGAACTGGTCAGAGTGGTATCAAACAAACCGGCTTGTTCGAGCACGCTTCGTTTGACCACCACGGTATCCGCCGCGAAGCGGTTCATCATCACCAGGTCATCGGACGTCACTTCCCCCTCCGAATCGTCCATCCGCATTTTTTGGCTCAATTCCGCGCCGGCTTTATCCATCCAGCGATAACGACAGGCTACCAACCCATATTCCTCCGGCAGGCGTGCGAACGTGGCCATAATCCGGCACAACATGTCCGGGAGCCATTCGTCATCGGCATCCAAAAACGCGACGAACTGGAAGCGGGACGCCGCGATCCCGGTATTCCGCGCCGCAGCCAACCCGGCGTTGAGCTTGTGGATGTATCGCACCCGCTCGCCATACGCCGCCACCACTTCGCGAGTATGGTCGGTGGAACCATCATCCACCACGATGATCTCGACCGGGGAATACGTCTGGCATAAAACGGAGCCAACAGCACCCGCCAAAAAAAGCGCGTGGTTATATGACGGTATGACCACGGAAACACCGGGATGATCCGGGCTTGGATGCGGTTGGAACGCCATCGGCAAGTTACAGTTTAACTGGTTTAGCTGAAAGGAATACCTCTGCTCCTAGAGGGAAGATCCAGCGCGCAAAGCAAACAAACCACCTGGCCAAACGCATTCTCCGAGTGGATCTTGAATGTGCAGATTGGTTCGCTCGTCATCGACTGAAAACGAAGCATCCAAGTTCAGGAACGATCAGCCCGCTGGCAATGCCACCCACCAGGCATCGAACGAAACCATTCACAAGGCGATGCAGACTACTTTTCGACGGCCTGGTAATTGTCGTAGTATTGATAGGAGTAATAATAATACTTGTAGTAATTCGTCGCCGTGGAGAGATCAATGCGGTTCAGGACGAAGCCGAAAAAGTTGGCCCCATTGGCTTGAAGTATTTCGACGGCCGCCTTCACGCTCCGAACCGGAGTATGATTACCGGAGATGACGAACATGACGCCATCAATCATCCGTTGCATCGTGGACGTTTCCGCCAGGCCCAGCACCGGAGCGGTATCGATCACAATCCGCTGGTAGCGCTGCCGCAATTCGGTTAGCAGATTCTCAAACACGGGCTCCCCGAGCGAATCCGTAACGCCAGAAGCGTGTCTTCCGCAGGTCAAAATGTCGAGGTTCTCGTGGCCGGATGGTCGGCACGCTTCTTCCAAGGTGGCTTTTTCGAGAAAAATATTGCTCAAGCCCGGTCCCGCACTCAGTCCAAAAAGCCGGTGCTGGCGGCCACGACGAAGATCACAGTCGATAAGCAAAGTCTTCTCCCCCTTATCGGCGAAAGAGAGCGCCAGATTGGATGAAATGGCGGTTTTGCCTTCCCGCGGCATGGCGCTGGCCACCATGATGACTTGGTGAATTTTAGACTTGCCGGTATTAAGGAGCAGGTTCGTCCGAATCACCCGAAAGTTTTCCACCAAATGCAGCGAAGATTTTTCCTGTTTGCTTAACAAGGCCATGGATTCCGACTGGCCTTGCATCATTTTGGGCACGATGCCCAAGCCACGCATGGTCAGCATGCCCTCGGCTTGGGCAACGTCAGACACAGTGTAATCCAAGTATTCGATCAAAAACGGAATGCCAATGGACAACATCAATCCGATGCCGAGTGAAATCATAACCAGCTTAAGCCGGTTCGGCGACACCGGGATAACGTCCCGAATTTCCGTGATCCCGGAGTAATTCATGTGTACCCGCTCTTTCTGGCCACCAAAATCAAAGGCGGTAACTTGTTTGGCCAGCTCGGCGTACATGGTCTGCCAAGCCAGTTGACCAGAGTCAAATTTCGCCGTGTCTTGATTGACCTTCTCGTAACGACGGTTGGCGCGCTCGTAATCCGGCAGTTTCTCCTGCAGTTCGCGTTGCTGATCCAGCAGCCCGGCGTACTCCAGATCGAACTGGTTCTTAGCGCTTTCGTACTCGGCTTGAAGTTCCCGGTCCAATTCGGCGATCTTCTTGTTTAAGGCCATCATCTTCGGATTCGCTGACAGATAAATCCGATCATATTCTTTGCGCAACGCCAGCACCCGTCGCCGTTCCCGATCCAACTCCGGCCATCGCTTGCTCGCTCCAGTGCCATCCAGCATTTCTGGCGAGACCACAATTTGAGCCGGACGCTCCTGTGCAAAGCCCAACGCCGGCGCTCTCCCGGCACCGGCTTGCCCCATGCTGTTTTGCGAAACAGTCTGGCCAAGATTCAACTTCATTCCGTCATTAGCAGAGGAAAGGATGGACAGCTTGTCCAGCAGACTCATTTCAGGATCCTGGATCGACTTGCGCACCAAATCCCGCTCTGTCAGGCGGAAACTGAGCAACGCCAGATGCATGGGGATCGACCGAAATTTATTTAATTCAATTTGTGCCGATGTAACCTCATTGGTGTCCTTGAGATTGAATCGTTCCGCCAGGACTTTTTCCATTCGGGCGCTGATCCCTTCCATTTCCGTCGCGTACGATTTCATCGCGCCATCCCGGTACTTGGCCCGCTGCTCATCGCGGTAGGCCAGATACTCCTCAAACATGGTTTCGGGCCAAGCCTGTGCCCATGAAGCCACGTAGGGCCAAACTTCGATTTCTATGTTTTTTTGCTCATCGAACTTGACGAGGACACGTCGTAAATAATTTCTTTCCAAATTCAAAATCGTCCCCTGATAACCCAGTCTTTTCGCGGTGCGCAACAAAATGTGCGGCGCCATGATGTCTTTGGGGATGGTGTGGTAGCTGCTGTCATTGAACACATGCTCGGTATCCACGGGCAGCCGAAGGCTTCGATAATTCACCAGCGCCCGGCTGTAATAAACCGGCTTGGCGTAAACATAATAGGCGAGACCGGCCGTCAGTGAGAAAGTAATCAACAATACGATCAATCTCACGTGTTTGGCCAGCAACGCGACGTACATCACGACTTCACTGAAACTGATGCGACGATCTTTTGAACCTGTTACCATATTTTTATAGAGACTGGCACCATATTCGCAGGGCAGCTTCGCACCGTTAACCGGTGGAAGCGAGCACAATTTCACCCCGAACGGATGAATAGCCGCTTGAAACCGATTTCCGACAAGCGTGGGATTTTACAACTTACGGATAAAAAAATTCGCGGCAAGATTGATCCTGCCGCGAATCTGAAAGGAAACACGCCCCTACCAACTAAACCAGCTTTCTGGAACCACGACAATATCCAAACCTGTCAGCACCACATCAGGCACCTTGCCGGCTTGTACCTCCTTGATGTTGACTGGGATTTTGGACTTTTCGCCGTTGCCGTGATCACGCATCACATAGACCCCTTTGATCTTGGCAAACCGGGCGAAACCACCGCTGCGCAAAATCGCCGAATAGGCAGTCAATTGCTCATCGGGCGAGAGCTGTAAGATGCCGGGCCGGGCCACATTGCCCGTGACATAGATGATGGGCGAGTACGCCGGCACCACCACGATGTCCCCGGAATTCAAAGCGAGGTCGGAGGGCAAGCCGCTGCCTTCCAAAATCGCCTGCACATTGACTTCCTCAACCAGCGCCTTGCCGTTCTGCAAGCGCAACAGTTTGACGTGGGTCAAATCCGCCACCCGCGTCATCCCACCCGCGCGCAGAATGGTCGTCACCAAGGTGGGTGAGTAACCTTCGGGAATGCGCATCGGCCCGGGTGTCGAAAATTCGCCGGCCAGATAAATCACGTCGCCACTTTCTGTGTCAAAGCCGCCGCCGTTCCGCTCAATCATGACCGTGGCTTGCCTGAGTTGATTTGCTTCCAATAATTCTTTCAGAACTTTTTCAGCGCCCACCATGTCTTTGCCGGCCACCTGCACCCGTCCAATGCGGGGTAGAACGACGTAACCACCACGACGGATTTGATAAAGCCCGTTGAAGGATTCGTCTTCCACCACAATGATCTGCACAGCCTGTCCCGGCAAAAGTATATCGGACTGGTTTGCCCCCATCTTCTCCTGAAACTGTTTGACGGCCGACTCGGTATCCGCCTCGTTCTTCGCCAACTCAGCTTCACCGGATTTTTGCCGGCTTTCCCAC
>JBKJSC010000068.1:0-2577 GCA_046593035.1 Limisphaerales bacterium
GCGCGGCGACCATTACGGTGATCAACAACGGCAGCCACGAAGGAAACTACGATTTCGCCATTCAAGGCAATGGCTCCACTCTGCCCAGCGGTCTGGCCGCGTTCTGGGTGGCCGAAAACAACGCCAACGATTCCGTTGGCAGCAATCACGGGACGTTGCAGAACGGCGCCACGTTCGCCGCGGGCAAGGTCGGCCAGGCCTTCAGTCTTGACGGCGTGGACGACTTCGTCACCGTCCCGGAAGCCAGCGCGGTGGATATCAGCCGGATGTCCGGCTGGACCATTGTGGCGTGGGTAAACCCGGCGAGTTTCGTCAACCAGAATTATCCGACCATCTACTCGGAGGGTTTCTGGGGCACCTCTTTGGGCCTGCAATTTACTTCAGGCAAACTGGAAAGCTACATCAACACCACCAACACATTAGTCGGCAACACTGCCTTGCCACTGAACCAATGGAGCCTGGTGGCCTTGAGCTACGACGGCACGAACCGGTGGCTGTATCTTAACGGAGTCCTGGATGCCATCGGTACGGCACCAGCGATCACCGGCGACGATAGCGGTTCGGCGATTGGCTCCGTCGTCGGCCCGAGCAGCAGCGAATTCTCCGGCCGCATTGATGAAGTCATGATCTACAACCGTGCGCTGGCCGCGTCTGAAATTCTTGACCTCTACAACGCCGTCCAAGGCACGGGAACCGCCCCGGAAATCAATCTCACCGGCAACAGCCAGATCATCTCCGACGGTGCCACCACACCGAGCCTGACGGACCACACGGACTTTGGCAGCGTGGCGGTGAGCAGCGGCACGGTGGTGCGCACGTTCACCATCCAGAACCTGGGCGACGCCACGCTCGACGTGACCAGCATCACCGTGACCGGCACGGCGGCGGCAGATTTCACCGTGGGCGACATCACCCTCCCCGCCAGTGTGGCCGCGAGCGGCAGCACGACCTTCACCGTCACCTTCGATCCCAGCGCCAGCGGCACGCGCCCGGCCACCCTTACTGTGATCAACAACGACAGCGACGAAGGAAACTACGACTTCGCCATTCAAGGCACTGGAACCGCCCCGGAAATCAATCTCACCGGCAACAGCCAGAACATCGTTGACGGTGCCACCACACCGAGCCTGACGGATCACACGGACTTTGGCAGCGTGGCCGTCACCAACGCCACGTTGGTGCGCACGTTCACCATCCAGAACCTTGGCGGCGCTACACTCGACGTGACCAGCATCACCGTGACCGGCACGGCGGCGGCAGATTTCACGGTGGGCGGCATCACTTTGCCCGCCAGTGTGGCCGCGAGCGACAGCACGACCTTCACCGTCACCTTTGATCCCAGCGCCAGCGGCGCGCGCGCCGCCACCCTCACGGTGATCAACAACGACAGCGACGAGGGAAACTACGATTTCGCCATCCAGGGGACTGGCTCCAATTTACCAAGCGGTCTGGCCGCGTTCTGGGTGGCCGAAAACAACGCCAACGATTCCGTTGGCAGCAATCACGGGACGTTGCAGAACGGCACCACGTTCGCCACGGGCAAGGTCGGCCAGGCCTTCAGTCTCGACGGCGCGGACGACCTCGTCTCCGTCCCGGAAGCCAGCGCGGTGGATATCAGCCGGATGTCCGGTTGGACCATCACGGCGTGGGTCAACCCGGCGAGTTTTTCGAATACACCCTACCCGACCATCTACTCGGAGGGTTTCTGGGGCGCCTCTTTGGGCCTGAACAACCCTTCCGGCAAACTGGAAAGCTGGATCAACAACTCCAGCTCATTGGTCGGCAACACAGTCTTGCCGCTGAACCAATGGAGCCTGGCGGCCCTGAGCTTCGACGGCACAACCCGCCGGCTCTACCTGAACGGCGTTCTGGATGGCAGCGACACACCCCCTGTCATCTCGGGCGACGACAACGGTTCGGCAATTGGTGCCATCACCGGCAGCCCGAACTCCACCGCCTTCTCCGGCGGCATTGATGAAGTCATGATCTACAACCGCGCGCTGGCCGCGTCCGAGATTCTTGACCTCTACAACGCCGTCCAAGGCCCGGTCAATCCGCCCACGCTCTTGTTGATTCGCTCCGGCGGAAATGTCATCATTTCCTAGCCGTCATCGGGCACCACGGGTTTTAATCTGGAACAGACGGCGACGGTGGCGGTGTCCGCGAGTTGGACCCCGAACAACACGAGCATCACGGACAACAACACCAACAAGTCCGTGACCATTCCCGCCACGCCGGGCAACCAGTTCTTCCGCCTGCGTAAGCCGTGATGAACGGGCATGGATTTAGGCCGACCGCGCACCCGTCGTGAGCACGTCCGGCGGAACAGCAACCTTCACCGGAGGGGTTGGGCAACGCCAAACAGTGAAGTGTGCACCCCCGAAATGGCAACCGCGCACAGCACCCACAGGCGGATTTGAGAACGAAGCTGGTGATTTGGACGGCCTGACTTCAGCGAGCCGCTAGAGCCTGTCATGGACTTGGCGTGAGAATTGTCTGTACATTGTAAATACGATCCGGCAATAAGCTCGGGATGACGATCCGAACGACGAGTTATCCGAGTGATGTGAGCGATGA
>JBKJSC010000115.1:0-3705 GCA_046593035.1 Limisphaerales bacterium
ATTTTTGGGGCGGCCCTTCGACTTGCCGGCGCTCGGAATTTCGTTTGCAGTGGCCGTGCTGATGTTCGTGATAGGTGTCGCCTATTTCGAAAAGGTTGAGCGCCGCTTTGCCGACATTATTTAACCCGTCGCTCTCGCCCTAACTACATCGTCATTCCCGCGAAGGCGGCATCCAGTCTTAAAGAAAGCAAGGCCCATGACCGCACCCGCAATTAAAGTTGAATGTCTTTGGAAGGAATATGTCATTGGCTCACAAGCCAAGAACCAGACCTTCCGGGAAATGCTGGTTGATAGCGTCAGCTCGCCGTTCAAGCGACTTGTGCAGGGGCAAGTTAAGGCGCCCCCAGAGGAACAGTTCTGGGCCTTGCGCGACATCAGTTTTGAGATCCAGCCCGGCGAAGTCGTAGGGATTATCGGGCGCAATGGCGCGGGAAAAAGCACACTGCTCAAGATTCTGAGCCGCATCACTGAGCCCACACGTGGAGGGGTAGAAATACGTGGAAGAGTCTCCAGCTTGCTCGAAGTTGGCACCGGCTTTCATCCCGAACTTACGGGGCGTGAAAATATTTTCTTAAATGGCGCCATCCTTGGCATGAGTCATCGAGAGATACAGAGCAAGTTTGATGAAATCGTGGCGTTTGCGGAAATTGAGAAGTTCCTTGATACGCCGGTCAAGCACTACTCAAGCGGCATGTACGTGCGCCTTGCATTTGCGGTGGCGGCCAATTTAGAGCCTGACATTCTTGTAGTAGACGAGGTGCTTGCAGTAGGAGACGTGCAGTTTCAGAAAAAATGCTTGGGGAAAATGGAGCAAGTCTCTCGAGGCGGAAGGACGATCCTCCTAGTGAGTCATAATTTGCTGGCCATTCAGTCGCTGTGCAGTAGGACGCTACACCTGGAGCAAGGGCAAATCGTTGCATTCGGTCCAACCAAGGCGGTTGTCGGACGTTATCTTTCCGAACAAGGGGTAATGAATCGCAGCCGCGAGTGGTCGGTTCATCAGGCGCCTTCGGGCGGCGGCGTTCGACTGATGGCGGCGCGCATTTCGGCAGCAGCGGAGGGGCAATTCACGACTGCGAATGGCTTGACGTTGGAGTTGTTGTATCAGGTGGAAAAAGAGGGATTGTCACTCAATATATCTATTGCGGTTCAAACGGAAAGTGGTGCGTGTGCGTTCGCATCTGCGAGCCTGGGAGACGGGTTCGCCGGCCACCCTTTTGCTGTAGATACCTATCGAAGTCTGTGCTCCATACCCCCGCATTTGCTCAACGACAGCGTTTATTACGTAGATGTCTTCTTTGTGAGGGATTTCACCACTGTCGTCCTGAGGGTAGAGAAGGTGCTTTCTTTCGAAATTGTTGACGACGGACAAGGGCGATCTGGCTGGTTTGGAGATTGGCCCGGCGTCGTTCGCCCAAGACTGGAATGGCGCAGCTCGAAATGCTCAGCATGAGCTTGCGTGTAAGCAGTATCGCCCAAGGATGCAGCCGGCTGCTGGCTCGCTTGCGCATGCGGTTACGCCGCACCCCTCAGCGCCTCTGCCCGGTCTGCGATCAACTTGTGCATTTTCGACCACTTGATCCGGAGTATGTCAGCCAATTTGAAAGGGCCAACTGTATTCACCCTTTGGAATCCTTTGAAACACTCAATGTTGTCGAGTATTCGTGTCCAAGTTGCGGCGCTAGCGACCGAGACAGACTTTATGCGCTATTTTTCAAGCACTCGCGTGCTCAAGCTAAGTCAAAACCAGCGCGCCTTTTGGATTTTGCACCTGCCGCGGCATTGTCAAGATTTCTGAGATCACTGCCTCAAACGGAGTACAGGTCAGCAGATTTATCGAGTGATCTCGCAGACGATCACGTTGATATATCGGACATGGGAGTTTATAGGGACCAATCCTTCGACATCTTTATCTGCTCGCACGTCTTGGAGCATGTGCGGGATGATCGGAAAGCTTTAGCCGAACTGTTCCGAATTCTCACTCCTGGCGGATGGGGAATCGTTATGGTTCCCCTCCCTTTAGCATTGACAGCTACTCTGGAAGACTCTACGCATACGCTAGAGGAAGATCGCTGGAAGTTCTACGGGCAGGGAGATCATGTGCGGATGTATGCCAAGGAGGACTTTTTGGATCGTCTGAAAAGCGCTGGGTTCGAGGTTGCCGAGAGGGCAGTTTCGTACTTCGGAAGGAACGTGTTCGAACAACACGGTATTGATCCGAGGTCTGTGCTCTACGTTGTCGGAAAGCGCCAGTGAAGGTGCTTTCCTTGATTCGTCGCCACATTCGGCGCCTTTTGATCGGGGCCGATTCCGCGCAAGAAAAGCTGGATCGATTCAACGCAGAGCGACAAAATACCATCCTGTCGAAATCGGTAGACCTCCGATGCGTGTCTGGAACGGGCGTCTACGTGGGCGAGCACTCCGTGATTGCCAACGGTAGCGATATTCGTAGTAACGCTTGGATAGGCCCTAATACATATATCAGCGCGGCCACAATCGGTGAATATGCGGCTATTGCCCCTAACGTCTATGTGGGCGTTGCCGATCATGATGTGGACCGGGTGGCTCTTGGGGCCATGCTCTACGACGATGGAATGGACCGAATGTACTGTCGGCCCTGCGTGATAGGACCGAATGTGTGGCTCGCTACGGGCGTGGTTGTGCGGCGTGGCGTAAACATCGGTGTGGGTGCAGTCGTTGGCGCCAATTCGTTCGTAAACCAAGACGTCGAACCCTTCACGATAGTGGCTGGAAGTCCGGCCCGCTTTATACGCGATCGCTTCGACAAAAAGACCACCGCGCGAATAATGGAGTCTCGATGGTGGGAACAGAATTTTGCGGAAGCTAAAGCCATAGTGGCATGCCTGGAAAAAGCGGGCACAGGTTTCAGCGATGTGTCTGCTAATCCTTGCAGCGAACATATCCAAAACAGGAGCGGAGGGTGAGCACTGCATCGATTTGGATTATCGGAGCTGGGGGCATGGGGCGTGAAACTCTGAATGTATATCGAGACAGTGGACGCGAGGCGGAAATAGCGGGATTCCTCGAAGAGAACTGTCAGACGCCGGGACGCTTGGTCAACGGCAAGCCGGTGGAAGATTGGTCCACGCTCCGCCAGTTGCCACGAGCTGCAAAATTCATTGCCGCCATTGGCAGCACGGCGCGTGACCGATTGGTCGCGGAGGTTCAAGCCGCCGGATTTTCGTTTGACACGGCTATTCACCCGACGGTCAATCGTTCTCCGTGGGTCGACATTGACCCGGGCTGTATTGTCTGCGCGAACTGCGTCCTTACAACTCAGATCAAGATTGGATCTCACAGCATAGTCAACACGGCATGCACCATCGCGCACGATGCGCAGATTGGCAGGTTCGTGACGATGTCGCCTGGCGTTCGTGTTTCGGGACGCGTAACCATCGAAGATAGCGTCTTCGTCGGCACTGGGGCTGTCATCATTCAAAACGTGCGCATTGGACGCGGGGCGATCATCGGCGCAGGCGCAGTCGTCACTCGAGACGTGCCGGCGGGCATTACGGTCGGGGGCGTTCCAGCGCGGCCGTTGCCCGTCAGCGCTTCAAAGGAGCTTGCAAATTGATGTCTCAGAAGACGCAGGGTGCAGAGTCGCTCGTCGTTCTCGATCGAGGCTGTAAGCCACGTTTCGACCAGCAGCTTTTTGTAGGTCGGCCAAATGTGGGAGACGTAAAA
>JBKJSC010000152.1:0-20836 GCA_046593035.1 Limisphaerales bacterium
CCTGGCGAAAAACTAAGCGCTCACTGCAAGTGGCATCATAGACGTCAGAGCATAAATCTCTCGCGTCTATGAACCAGCCGTTGCTTTGTCAATAAGGCACCAGATATGACGCTTACGAACACCTATAACAAATTCGACCCGACGAGTCCGTTCGGTGGTTACAAGGAAAGCGGCTTCGGTCGCGAGGGCGGATTGCACGGGCTGGCGGCGTATTGCCGGTTGGATTGATTTGAAATTCTAAGGCGCTGGCCGGATGACTCGCACTCGATGCGATTCGCTGTCGCCGATGAAAATGGAGCCGTCCGCATCCACGAAAATTCCGTGTGGACGCGCAAGCTTGCATTTCAGCGGATCACCGTCGGGGCCATCGCCCTTTTCACCTGTGCCGGCAATTAACTCCAATCGTCCGGTCTGGCGGTCGATCATGCGAATGCTGTGGCTTTCGGTGTCAGCCAGATAAATATTGCCGTTCGGCGCAACGCAGATCCCTTTCGGGCCGGAAAGCGTCGCCTCTTTTGCCGGACCGCCGTGGCCAGTGAATCCTTTCTTTCCAGTTCCAGCGACGTGATGGATCGTCCCGGATTTGAGATCAAGTTTGAAGACTTGGTTGCCTTCGCGCAACGCGAGCCAAAGATTTCCTTCACGATCAAAATCCAACGTGCGCGGGCCGTTCAACGGAGTCTCGGCAAACTTCGCACCATCCGGCGTCGGCCCAGGTTTCCCGGTTCCGGCGAAGGTGGAAATAACGCCGGTCTTCATCGTCAATTTCCGAATGACATGATTCCCGATATCGCAAATGTAGAGATCGCCCTGGGTATCGAGCTGGATGCTGTGCGGTTGCTTCAAGGATGCACCGGTGGCCGATCCGCCATCGCCGGAGTACCCGGGTTTTCCATTTCCGGCGATGGTCGCGATGGCTTGCGACTTCGCGTCCACCCGGCGCACACAATGGTTGTTCATGTCGGCGATGAACAGATTGCCTTGCCGGTCGAAGCGGATTTCGTGCGGCAGATTCATCTCGGCTTGCAACGCTGATCCACCATCGCCAGCGTAGCCCCGCTTTCCTGATCCGGCGACAGTGGAGATGGTGCCGTTGGCGGCAACTTTGCGTACGACGTGGTTATCGTATTCGCAGAAATAGATGAAGCCATCTGGGCCACGCACGACGCCAAAGGGATTATTCAATTGAGCTTTAGTCGCTGGGCCGCCATCGCCGGAATATCCTTTTTCCGCTGTTCCAGCGAAGGTCGTTGTCTTGGTTGGGGTCTGAGCGGATACAAGTTGTGCGGCACTAAGCATCAGCCCCAAGAGTCGAACACGGAAAAAATGCCTCTTCCGCACACTATACAGAGCTGCGGCAGGATTGGATCTTCGTAAACCTGACAGTGAAGACATTATATATGTAAACATTTTATTACTAATTACTTACGTAATATATTACTGAGAATAGAGGCTGTTGAGTTACAAATCGCCACAACAATTTCCGCCATCATCTTCCGTTTTCAAATGTTCCAGTGGAGCACAAGTCTCCAAGTCGTTCTTTGGCCCGCGCTTCATGCAAACCATAACGAGACTGACATCCGCTGGTGAGATGCCGGAGATTCTCGAGGCCTGGCCCAAAGTGATTGGCCGGATTTTAATCAACTTTTGGCGAGCCTCGTTTCTCAAACTGGGAACTCGGTCGTAATCCATCCAAGTTGGGATTTGTTTGTCTTCCATGCTCTTGAATTTATCTACCTCTACTTGCTGACGATCAATATAGCCGGAGTATTTTATCGCAATCTCCACTTGTTGAACAACTTCAGATGATATAGAACCATTCGTATTAGGCAAATTCAGGTAGGTGATTTCAGGTCGGCGCAGGATTTGAGCTAGAGAAACGGAACCGGAATAGGTGATTTCCAATCGTTTAATCTCGGCAAGAATCGATTGTTCTTTGGCCTTGAATAGCCGGTAATTGCGCTCAGGCAACAGGTCAGTCTCATAGCCGATTTCACTCAAGCGTAGGTCCGCATTATCCTGGCGCAAGAGTAGCCGGTACTCCGCCCGCGAAGTAAACATGCGGTAAGGCTCCACAGTTCCTTTGGTTACCAAATCATCAATCAACACTCCTATGTAGGCCTGATCGCGGCGCAGAATTATCGGTTCCTTACCTTGAACTCTCCGGGCGGCGTTAATCCCAGCCATCAAACCTTGTGCGGCGGCTTCCTCATAACCCGAAGTGCCGTTAATTTGCCCGGCAAGATAGAGATTGCGACAGACTTTCGTTTCGAGGGATGGAAAGAGTTGGGTGGGAAAAGCAAAATCATATTCCACCGCATAGGCCGGACGCATGATCTCGGCATTTTCGCAACCGACAATCGTGCGGACCAACTCGACTTGGACTTCGAAAGGTAGGCACGTGGAAAATCCGTTCACATAGATTTCGTCGGTGGCGATTCCTTCCGGCTCCAAGAATACCTGCTGGCGCTTCTTCTCCGGAAATTTGACAATCTTGTCCTCGATGGAAGGACAATAGCGCGGGCCAACCCCTTCGATGACGCCCGAATACATTGGGGACTTATGCAGGTTGGCGCGAATGATTTCGGCGGTTTTTTCCGTTGTATGGGTGATGTAGCAAGGCAGCTGCCCGTTGTTCTGGTCCAAAATGGAACCAGGTGGATACTTTCCGTTGGACCGACTAAAGCAAGTCGGGGTCAAAGCGGAATGTTCCACGTGGAACAAATCGTCCTTCCAATAGGAAAAATAGGGAATGGGTTCATCGCCGGGCTGCGATTCGGTCTTTGAAAAGTCAATCGAACTCCGGACCAACCGTGGCGGTGTCCCGGTCTTCAGGCGACTCAGTTCAAGTCCTATTTCCTTCAACGAACCGGACAGACCCAAGGCCGCTGCCTCGCCGGCCCGCCCGCCCGCCTGTTGGTTTGAACCCACATGCATCAAACCTCGCAAGAAAGTTCCGGTGGTAATGATTACCGTAACTCCAAGGAATTGAACGTCGAGCAGGGTCTCGACTCCGCAGATCTGACCCTCCTTGAACAGCAATTTGGCAATTTGCCCTTGTTTACAGTCCAAGTTCGACTGACGCTCGCAAATCCATTTCAATCGGAATTGATAGGCTTTCTTGTCGCATTGTGCACGAGGCGCCCATACCGAGGGTCCCTTCTTGGTATTGAGCATGCGAAATTGCAGGCCGGTCATATCCGTTGCTTTACCCATCTCACCACCCAGCGCATCGACTTCACGAGCCAAGTGTCCCTTCGCCAATCCGCCTATGGCTGGATTGCAAGACATTTGGCCGATGGTGTCGAGATTGATGGTCAGCAGCAACGTTTGACATCCCATGCGTGACGCCGCCAACGCCGCTTCGATCCCTGCGTGCCCGGCACCCACAACAATCACATCGTACTTTTTAGAATAAACAAACATCGCAAGAATCGTAAGACCGTCGGCAGCCTACATCAATTGGTAAGTCGAATCAGACGGAATTTTACCGGATATCTTCTGAATACGACGGCTGGGATTGGCCGCCAGATGTTCCAATATTTTGAAAACGGTTTCGATGCCGTCTTCACTTTCAGTCGCCGCAGCGATTTGACCAGCGGTGAGTGCGCGGGTTTTGTCATCCGACAAGCAGGCGAGTATTTTCAATTGAAGCGCGATTACGGCCGTAGCGGCTTTCTTCCCAGCCTCGACGCCTGGTTGATGATAAGCATTAATGTTCACCAAATTGGCGTAAAACCCGACAGCGCGCTCAAACAATGCAATCAAAACACCGACCGAGAACGGTGAAGTTTCCTTTATTGTCAATGTAACTGATTGGCGCCCATTATCATATAACGCTTTACGCGTTCCCAATAGAAAACCCGATAGGTAGTCGCCCGAAGTCACATTCGGCTCCACGAAAATCGAATCACCATTGCGATCCTTCAAGACTTCAATGAAAATCACAAAGAAATTGCTTATTCCATCTCTAAGTTGTTGCACATACGCGTGTTGATCAGTTGACCCTTTATTCCCATATACGGCAATCCCTTGGTTGACCACTTTGCCATCCAAGTCCAGTTCCTTCCCCAATGACTCCATAACGAGTTGTTGAAGATACCTTGAAAACAGTTCAATTCGGTCTTTATATGGCAAAACAACCATATCTTTTTTACCTTTACCGTTACCGATATAAAACCACATCAAGGCGAGTTGAGCCGCTGGATTTTCTGAAATATCAGGTTGTCGAGTAGCTGCGTCGCAGGCTTTAGCTCCGGCCAGCATCGCTTCTATATCGATGCCTTGCAGAGCCGCTGGCAAAAGTCCGACGGCGGAGAGTTCGCTGGTGCGGCCCCCAATCCAATCCCACATTGGAAACCGTCGCAACCAGCCGTGCTTGACAGCGACCTTATCCAGTTCGCTACCCAACCCGGTCACAGCGACCGCATGAGCGGCGAACTTCAATCCGGCGCGTTCGAAGGCGGCTTGTGCCTCCAGCATGCCGTTGCGGGTTTCTTTGGTCCCACCCGATTTGGAAATCACAACGCACAAAGTCCGCCCCAATTCATTGGCGATCCTAGCCAGCACTTTGTCCATGCCGTCCGGATCCGTGTTGTCGAAGAAAAGAACCTTGAGCTTATCCGTGGCGGGATGACCAAGCGCGCGCGCCACAAATTGAGGGCCGAGCGCGGATCCGCCGATGCCGATCACGAGGAGGTTCTGGAATGATCCGGTCGCACCAGCCACAGCGCCGGTATGTACTGCGTTGGCTAATTCCCGGATGGCGGCAATGGTTTCATCGATTTCAGCGCGGATGGCCGGCGTGGGAGCAAGCGAGGAATTCCGCAGCCAATAATGTCCCACCATGCGGTTCTCGTCCGGATTGGCGATGCCGCCGCGCTCCAATTCGGCCATGGCGGCGAAGGCCCTTTGCATCCGCGGCTCCATCACTGAGAAATAGTCATCGGCGAAATCCATCCGGCTCAGATCGATGGCCAAACCGAGCTGGGAAAACTCGGAATAATACTTTTGGAAACGCCGCCAAAGTTTTTCATTGGATGTTTTCATAGAATAAACGAAACCATAACTCACCCAACCACGGGAGTGAAACAATGAATTTGCTTCGTTGCATTTCCGGGCGTGGCGTTACAAACACCGGCCGGATTTGTAGTTTGGATTCGATTGCCAAACCGCCGCTGAACGCTAAAGTGCGTGCATGATAACGATCCTTCCTATCCTGCTCATTGTGTTCGTTCCGCTCATCGTGGTCGGTCTCTTCCTAATGTCGGCCTACAACGGATTGGTGGGGTTTCGCCAGGCCGTGAAAAATGCCTGGGCACAAATCGACGTGCAACTCACGCGCCGGCACGACCTCATCCCGAACATCGTCAACACCGTCAAGGGCTACGCCGCGCATGAGAAAGGAACGCTCGAGGCCGTCATGAACGCCCGGGCCAAGGCGACGAGCGTGACGCTGCCGGCCGACAAGATCAAAGCCGAGGGCGAGCTCAGCTCCGCGTTGTCCCGCTTGCTCGCCGTCTCGGAGGCCTATCCGGACCTGAAAGCAAACCAGAATTTTCTGGCGCTCCAGGAAGAATTGACCAGCACCGAAAATCGCGTCGCGTACGCCCGCCAATTTTACAACGACAGCGTCACGAAATTGAACACGGCCATCCAAACGTTTCCCACCGTCATCATCGCTGGGATGTTTGGCTTCACGGCGGAACCGTTCTTCGAAGCCCCAGTGGAAGAAAAGAAGGCACCAATCGTGCAATTCTAAACGAGGCGCCAACGGGCGCCGAAATCAGGATCGCGCATTGTCCCGATGAATTCTGATTTCCTAATTTCGCCACGGACTGCGGCGCGGTGCGCCACCGCCGAATATTTTCCGGTGTTCAGTTCCAAACGGCCGGTCTGCCTCCAATGAATTTTCTCGACGAACAAAAGCGAAACGTCCGCACCACGTGGCTCTTGAGCAGCACGTTTTTTTTCGTGCTGTGCACCGCCGCGCTGGGTCTGGACTTGGTGATCTTTCGGGGACGCGCGTTCTGGATCACCACCGTCGTCGTGCTCTTTGCCCTTTTTCAAGGCCTCTACGCTTATTACAGCGGCACGGACATTTTGCTCCGGTCGGTGGAAGCGCGGGAGATCGATCCCGGCGCGTCACCGCGCCATCGGCAGGTGGCCAATGTGCTCGCCGAACTTTGTCTCGCCGCGGGCCTGCCCCGACCGCCGCTGTATGTCGAGCCCGACGACGCCATCAACGCCTTTGCGGCCGGGCGTGATCCGGAGCACGCGGTCATCTGCGTCACCACGGGGTTGGTGGAGAAGCTCGACCGCAACGAGCTGGCGGGCGTGCTCGGGCACGAACTGGCGCACATCCGCAACCGTGACGTGTTGCTCTTCACCATCATGGCTGCGTTCATCGGCTCGGTGGGCCTGCTCGCGGCGCTCGCGTGGCGCGGGGCGCGCGGCACGCGGGTCAGCGGCCGCTCGAAGAATTCCGGCCAGATCGCAGTGGCCTTGCTGGGGATCGCGATCGTCCTCTGGCTGGTCTCCTGGATTGGCCGGCTGTTGAACATGGCGGTGAGCCGTTCCCGGGAATTTCTGGCCGACGCCACGGCGGTGGAATTCACGCGCGAACCGGAAGGGTTGATGGAGGCGTTGCAAAAAATTCAGCGTCAGGCCCTGGAGACCGAATACGGCACCGCGGACATGGCGCACGCTTATTTCGCGCAGCCGCATTTCCACGCCGCCGGCCTGTTCGAATCGCACCCGCCGATTGAGGAACGCATCACCCGGCTGCGGGGCTGGAAGCCATCCGGCGCGGAAAAATCAATTTGACCTGCGGCCCCGCAGCCATTAACACTCTGCCTGAAATGAACAACACGAACCTGCGACTGTCTCTGTTGAACGCGCTGCTCCTGGGCAGCACGGCAGTCGGGTTCTGATTGGCAACAACAGATTTCTGAACCCCACTGCCAGAAACGGCGGTGGGGTTTTATTTTTTAACCACGAATTTCACCCCAAGCACCCATGTTAAATGATATCTCCACCAAATACCGGCCCTTCCCGCCGGTGCCTTTGGCCGACCGCCAATGGCCCGCTCGCACCCACACCGCCGCGCCGATCTGGTGCAGCGTGGACCTGCGCGACGGCAACCAGGCGCTCGCCGTCCCCATGAACGTGGCGCAAAAACTCGAGCTTTTCCAGACGCTCGTGAAATGCGGGTTCAAGGAAATCGAGGTCGGTTTTCCGTCCGCGTCGAACACCGAGTTTGCCTTTAACCGCCTGCTCATCGAGAAGGGTCACATCCCGGACGACGTCACCATCCAGGTCCTCGTGCAGGCACGCGAGGACTTGATCGAAAAAACCTTCCAGTCACTCGTAGGTGCCAAGCGCGTCATCATCCACATGTACAACTCCACTTCGCCCGCGCAACGTCGCGTGGTGTTCGGCAAGTCCAAGTCCGAGATCATCCAGGTCGCCGTGGAGGGTGCGAAGTTTATCAAGGAACGTCTGCCGCGGCTCCCGGGCACCCACGTGCGCCTGCAGTATTCCCCGGAAAGTTTCAGCGGGACGGAGGTGGAATTTGCCAGGGAAATTTCGGAGGCGGTGATGGACGTGTGGCAGCCCACGCCGCAAAACAAGATGATTCTCAATCTGCCCGACACGGTCGAGGTGGCGATGCCGAATGTGTACGCCGACCAGATCGAATGGATGTGCCGCCACATCAAGAACCGGGAATCCTTGATCGTCTCGTTGCACACGCACAACGACCGCAACACCGGCACCGCCGCGACCGAGCTTGGACTGCTGGCCGGCGCGGACCGCGTTGAAGGCACTCTTTTCGGCAACGGCGAACGCACGGGCAATCTCGACATCATCACCGTGGCGCTGAATCTGTACATGCACGGGATTGATCCGCAGCTCGACTTTTCTGATCTCAACGCGATTCGCGAGGTGTACGAACGCAGCACCGGCATGACTGTGCCCGCACGCCAGCCGTACGCGGGCGAACTGGTGTTCACCGCGTTCAGCGGGTCGCACCAGGACGCCATCAAAAAAGGTCTCGCCGAATGGGATCGCGGCGGGCGCACGCAATGGGATGTGCCTTACCTCGCCATTGATCCGAAAGACATCGGACGCGAATATCGCGAGGTCATCCGGGTGAACTCGCAATCCGGCAAGGGCGGAGTGGCCTACCTGCTGGAGTCGGAATTCGGCATCGAACTGCCCAAGGACATGCAGCGCGAATTCGGCCCCATCGCCAACGACGCCGTGGATGCGCTCGGCCGCGAGGTGAGCGCTGAGGAACTCAAGGCGATGTTCTGGCGCGAATACATCGAGCGCACCGTGCCCTGGAAACTGGAACATTTTCACGCCGACGGCACCGGCGGCACCTTCCGCTGCCGACGGCACCGGCGGCACCTTCCGCTGCCGCGCCTCTGTGTGGCACCACGGCGAGGAACTCAAGCTTGCCGGCGAGGGCAACGGGCCGATCGCCGCGTTCGTCCACGCGTTGCAGGCGGGTGGCGCGCCGAAGTTTGAGGTCGCCAATTATCGCGAACATGCTTTGGGAGCCGGCGAAGCCGCGAGCGCCATCTCCTATATCCAGATCAAACTCGCCGACGCCAAACTCCGCTGGGGTGCCGCCGTTGACACCAACATCGAACTCGCCTCCATCAAAGCAGTGCTCAGCGCGTTGAACCGCATCCCGAAATAAAATCAAAATATGAAACTCATCCGCTTCGGTGAATCCGGTCACGAAAAACCCGGCCTGCTCCTCGCCAATGACAAACGCATTGATGCCTCCGGCTTCGGTGAGGATTACGGTGAACTATTTTTCGCCAGCGACGGTCTGCGCCGCCTCGCCGAATGGGCGCGTGTGAATGCGGAGCAAGCGCCCGCCGTTTCCAACACTGTGCGCTTAGGCCCACCAATTCAGCGGCCCAGCAAGATTGTGTGCATCGGCTTGAACTATGCCGATCACGCGAAGGAATCCGGCCAGCCGATTCCCGCCGAGCCGATTTTATTTTTCAAATCCACCACCGCGCTCGTCGGCCCGAACGATAATTTGGTCATTCCACGCGGTTCGCAAAAAACCGACTGGGAAGTGGAACTCGCCGTCATCATCGGCTGGCGCGCGAGTTACGTGAGCGAGGCCGACGCGCTGGGACACGTGGCGGGCTACGCGTTGCACAATGATTACAGCGAGCGCGCGTGGCAGCTCGAACGCGGCGGCCAGTGGGTGAAAGGAAAAAGTTGCGACACGTTCGCGCCGCTCGGACCTTTCTTGGCGACACGCGATGAAATCTCCGATCCGCAAGCGCTCGGCATGTGGCTCAAGGTGAACGGGCGCACCGTGCAAAACAGCAGCACGCACCAGATGGTATTCGGCGTGGCGAAACTCGTGAGTTACATCAGCCAGTTCATGACCCTGCTGCCGGGCGACGTCATCAGCACTGGCACACCACCGGGCGTCGGCCTCGGCTTCAAGCCCCCCATCTTCCTCAAGGCCGGCGACCGCGTGGAACTCGGCATCGAGGGCCTGGGTGAACAAACTCAAAACGCCGTTGCATTGGAGTGAGAATCGTCCGAATCAACCGCCGTCCTAACATTCAAATTCCGAATCCGATGTCTTCGAAATCACTCGACCGCGTGACTCACGGCAACCGCAGCCCGGAAGCTTGGAAAAAATCCCGCGCGTTCTGATTGTTCTCGGACATGCGCGTGACCCGCGTGACGCCTGTGATGCCACCACCTGCATTGCCGCTCCCGCCCGACTGCCCCTGTCGCGCGATCTTGACCACGGGCACGGAAACTTGCCGACTGGTTCCGCTCTGGCTGCCGGAACCACCCTTGCCTCGGGAAGGGCCTTTCGATTGACCAGAACGATCTTGCGCCAACGCGGCATCGGCGCAACTTGCCACCAGCAAAATAATCACAAGTGCCGTGCTCACACGACGGATGAAGCGGAACGAAGTGGTTTTCACAAGTTGAATTCCAAGTCATGTTTCTTGGGACGAAACGGCAACGCCACTATTCCGAATTCGGATACGAGCCGAGCACTTTTACGAAGCTGCATTGTTCGCCCAGCAGCGTAATAGCCTTGGCCACTTTGCGGTCATTCAAGTGGCCGTCGCAGTCCACGAAGAAGAAGTATTCCCACGCCTTGCGCTTGCTGGGGCGGGACTCGATTTTGGTCATGTTGAGCCGGTAACGACGGAACGGCGCCAGCGCGCGGTGGAGCGCCCCCACCTGGTCTGCGATGCTGAACATGAGGCTGGTGCGGTCGTGACCGGTGGCCGGACTGCATTGCCGTCCCAAAACGAAAAAGCGCGTGGCGTTGGCGGCGTTGTCCTGCACGTCGTGCTCCAGCACGGGCACTTTGTATTTTTCGGCGGCCAGCAAGCCGGCGATGGCGGCGCTCGATTTCTCCTTCGCCGCCAATTCGGCGGAACGGGCGTTGGACGAGGTCTCGATCAATTCCGCGAGCGGAAAGTTCTGGTGCACCCACGAACGGCATTGCGCGAGCGTCTGCGGGTGGACGTAGATTTTCTTCACCTGCTCGCGGCGGCCGCGGCTGATCAGGCAATGCTGGATGGGCAGGACAATCTGCGCCACGATCTTCAACTCGCTGTCCACGAACATGTCGAGCGTGTGCGTGACGACCCCCTCGGTGGAATTTTCAACCGGCACCACTCCGTAATCCGCGCGGTTCTTGCTGACCTCGGCAAACACGTCGGCGATGGTTTTCTGGGCCGCGTAGCACAGGCTCGAGCCAAATTTGAGGATCGCCGCTTGGTGCGTGAAGGTCGCCTCCGGACCCAGGAAGGCGATGGTCATGGTTTTCTCGAGCGAGAGAGCGCTGGACATCACCTCGCGGTAAATGGCCCGCAGCGAATCATTCTTGATCGGCCCAGCGTTCTTCTTGCACAGCCGTTGCAACACGGCGCGTTCACGGTGCGGCGCGTAAATCTCCTCGCCCGCCTTGCGCTTGATCTCGCCGATCTCCAGCACATGCTGCGTGCGTTCATTCAACAACTTGACGATGTGCGCGTCCAGCTTGTCGATGGCCTTGCGATGTTCGGGAATGTTCATCAAATGCGGAATGACGTGCTCATGATTGGCCCGGGGGCGGCTCGGATGAGGCGGCGTTGGCCGTTGGCGTAGAAATCGCATCACCATTCGTCACACCGCCGACTTCGGCGAGGGTGAGTTGATCCGGCGGGGCAGTCGCGAGGCCGGGATCAGCGGTGAGCAATTGCTCCGGCTTCTTCACGGGAATTTTGCGCAGTTCATCTGCGGCGGGCAAATCTTCCAGGCTGCGCAATCCAAAATATTCCAGGAACAACGGCGTCGTGCCATAAGTGCCGGGCCGACCCACCACGTCGGCCTTGCCCACCTGCTCCACGAGTCCGCGCTCGATCAACGTCTGCATCACGCCATCGACGGCCACGCCGCGGATTTGCTCAATCTCCGCGCGAGTCAAAGGTTGACGATACGCAATAATCGCGAGCGTTTCGAGCGCCGGCTGCGAAAGACGCGAAGGGCGGTTCTTTTCTCCCACCAACGCCTTGATCCACGGCGCATACTCCGGCTGGCTGACGAATTGCCACGCTCCCGCAACACAGGCGAGGCGGTAGCTGCGGCCCGCAGCCTCGTGTTCCCGCACCAGCTCTTCGAGCGCGGCGACCAGCGCCTCCTCCTTCACTTTTTTGAATGGACGAGCGACGCCGTCCTCGCTTTGTTCGGCGGCGGTGGCGAGCAGGTCGCGCAGCTCTTTCGGGCTATGCGGCTTTTGCGCGGAAAACAAAATCGCTTCTAAAATATATTTCAGTTCCATGCGGGGTTACGAGGGGTTGACCGTGGCTTCGACACCCGGCGCAGGTTCGGCTGCCGCTGGCGCGGACGGCGATGTTTCGGGCGCGCGGGTGATTTCAATTTCACTAAACGGTTCCGGTTGCGCGAAGATCAGTTGCTTCAAACGGATCAATTCCAGCAGCGCCAGAAACGTGACGACCACTTCCGTCCGGCTCGTCGCGGCGGCGAAGAGTTCCGTGAATTTCAACCGGGGCTTTTCCTTCAACGCGTTGATGAGGGACTCAATTTTTTCGCTGACCGTCCATTTGTCCTCGAAGATGTCGCGCGTGTCTTGCAGCGCGAAACGCTTGAGGATGACATTGACGGCGTTGATCAAGTCGAACAGGGAAACCTGCAGCTTCGGCGCGGGCGTTTCGAAATCCAGCTTGCCGGGCAGACGGGGGAAAATATTTTCCTGCGCCGCCTCGCGCTCCTGGAGTTTCGCGGCCACGTCCTTGAATTTTTTGTATTCAACCAGTTGCCGGATCAGTTCCCAGCGCGGGTCTTCGCCCTCTTCTTCGCCTTCCACGATTACCTGTTGATCGACCGGCAGCAGCTCGCGGCTCTTGATGTACATGAGCGTCGAGGCCATCACGAGGAATTCGCCGGCGATGTCCAGATCAAGCTGGCGCATCAACTCGACATATTCGATGAACGACGAGGCGATCTTGGTGAGGTTGACTTCATAAATGTCCACCTCCTCCTTCTTGACGAGATAGAGGAGCAGGTCGAGCGGTCCTTCGAAGACCTCAAACTGGACTTTGTATTCAGCCATGCGCGCGCCGCGAGGAACGGCCTCAACGGATTGACGGAGCTTAAAGGTAGCACGGACGGTTTGGCAATGATGGAACGAGAGTTGAAAAGTGCGACCTCGTGGATTACACCTGCACCAAACCGAATATGAAAATCATCACCGACGAGCGCTGCACCGGCTACCATTCGCCTGGACACCCGGAGCGGCCGCAGCGCATCAGCAAGACGCTGGAGAAACTCCGCGCCCAAAAGGAACTGCCGCTCGCGTGGGCCGAACCGCTCACGTTCGATGACCAGATTATTTTGCGCGCGCATTCCGCGGAACTGCTCGCCCGCGTAAAGCAGCCCGCTGGCGATTTCGACGGCGACACGCCGACGCACCCGAACATCATCGACCACGCCCGCCGCTCCATCGGCGGCGCGTTGCAGGCGTTGCAAACCGCGCGCAAAGGCGAAATGGCCTTCAGCCTGTTGCGTCCGCCGGGACATCACGCCATGCGCGACCGCGCTATGGGCTTCTGCTATTTGAATTCCATCGCCGTCGCGGCGCTGGAAGCGCTGGCGTCCGGTGCGAAGCGCGTGGCGGTGTTCGATTTCGACGTGCATCACGGCAACGGTACCGAAGACATTTTGCTGAATCAGCCGCACGCCGCGTTCTTTTCGATTCACCAGCATCCGTGCTATCCCGGCACCGGCACGAAGCACGTCGGCGACAATTGTTTCAACTATCCCGTCGCGCCGAAAACTCCGCGCGCCGAATACCGCCAGGTCATGGCGAAGGCTTTGGAGGATTTGAAAAAGTTCAAGCCCGACCTCGTGGCGGTCTCGGCTGGCTTCGACGCTTATGCGCGGGACCCGCTCGCGCAGGAAACGCTCGAAGCCGAGGACTTCCACTGGCTCGGCGAATCGATCCACAAACTGGGGATCCCGGCGTTCAGCTTGCTGGAAGGCGGTTACAGCAGCGATCTGCCGGACTTGATCCTCGCCTACTTGAAAGGGCTGGCGGGAAAATAGGCCGGGCAAATCGGATTGTCTTTCCGGTGAAGTGGCCTAACATGCGTGCGTGAACGAACGGTTGAAGAAATGGCTGCCGGTCTTGCTGCTCGCGGGTTTCGCGTTGACCCGCTGGCCCGGCTTGATGCCGCTGAACTTCAGTGCTGCGTACGCACTCGCGTTCTGCGCCGGGGCGTTTCCCCGTCGGCTGCCGTGGTGGTCGCTCCTCGCGGTCCTGCTGGCGACCGACATCGGCCTCAATCTGTTTTACTATCAAACGTCGGTCTTCAGTGATTACCAAGCCGTCAATTATCTCGCGTACGGATTGATATTTCTATTGGGCCGGCAGTTCACGAACCGGGCTTCGTGGCTCAAGCTGGTGAGCGGCGGTTTGCTCGGCGCGATTGTGTTTTATGTGGTCACCAACACCGCCGCGTGGCTGGAGAATCCCGAATACGCCAAGACCATCTCCGGCTGGGTCCAATCGTTGACGGTCGGCACCAACGGCTGGCCCGCGACGTGGACATTTTTTCGCAATACGCTCCTCAGTGGCGGACTGTTCACCGGGTTGATCGCCGCCGCGCTGAAGTCTGCGGAACCCGCACCGTCCGAAGCCGAGGAGGAATCGGAAACCGAGGACGCGGGCGAAAGCGAACCGGAAGAGACAAAGGCTTGAAAAGAATTCTAAACCGCGAGGAGCGAGTGGAAAGGCGCGGTCATTGTAAAAACGATTCACTTCCCATGAAAATCGGGATCATTTCCGACACGCACGGGCATTTTGATCCGAAAATCCCGGAGCTATTCGCCGGCGTGGAGCACATCTTGCACGGTGGCGATATCGGCGAGCCGTGGATTATCCATGAGCTGGAGCAAATCGCGCCCGTCACGGCGGTTCTGGGCAATAATGATTTTGGCCTGAGTTATTCCGAAACGGAAATCATCCAGCTCGCGGGCCGGAAATTTCTGGTGCATCACATCGTCGATGTCCAGTCGCCCAGTGAAACCCTCCAGCGTCACCTCAAGCGGGAAGCTCCCGCAGTGGTGGTCTTCGGCCACACGCACAAACCTTGTAATGAGCGGATCGGCCCGACGCTTTACTTCAATCCAGGTTACGCCGGGAAGCCGCGCTTCAACCAGCCGCGCAGCGTGGCCATCCTGCATTGCGACGGTACGGTGATCACCGCCGAATTTCTGGAGTTGTAAGTGCCGGAACCGGCGCGCCAGAGTTTTGCACTCGACCTCACGCGGGGTTTATCTATCTTCAAGCCAAGCTCGAAATGACCACACCTATCAAAGTGCTGCTCGGTGGCCTGGCCGTTGTGGCGGCCATTCTTCTCGTACCGCGTATTGAGGCGATTTTGTATCACTTGTTGTTCGTGTGCGGCTTGGGCATCGGTGGAATGATCGTGTATCAACTGGTGGCGATCGTCAAAGAAGACTCGGTGGAATACAGCATCTCCGACTTGCTGACCGCCAAGACCGCCGTGCCGGTCGCCGGCCCGCCCGTGATCAAAATGCTGCCGCGCGAAGAGGCCATCATTCTGGAGTGGACGGCCGAATACCTGAAAGCCGGCAATCCCCAAGCCGCCACCAGCAAGTTGGAAAAAGTTTCCCCGGCTTTTCGAAATCATCCCGATGTGCTGGAGATGCAATACAAAATCTATCAGCACGAGAAACGGTGGCGCGCGGCACTGGACACCGCCCGCAAGTACAGCCAGGTCGCCCCGGAAAAGGTCAACGGCTGGATTACGCAAGCGGCCTGCATGCACGAGATGGAGATGACCGAGCCGGCGCTGGACACCCTCATCCCATTGGTCACCATGTTTCCCAACGAGCACCTCATTCCGTATGACATCGCCCGCTACTCCTCCCGGCTGGGGCGTTTGGAAGAGGCGCATCAGTGGCTCAACCGCGCGTTCAACATCGGCGGCAAAGCCAAGGTTTTGAAAAAAGTATTGAGAGAGCCGGATTTGGAACCGCTGCGTTACCATCTGGGTCAGCGCGCGCTCGTGGCCAAGATCATCTCTGGTGGTCAGACTGGTGCCGACCGCGCGGCACTGGACTTCGCCATCGGTCGCGGGGTCTCACACGGCGGCTGGTGTCCTCACACCCGGCTGGGTGAAGATGGATCGATTCACACGCGGTACAATCTGACGGAAACTCCCAGCTCCGGATATTTGCAACGCACGGAATGGAACGTCCGCGATTCCGACGCGACGGTTATTTTTTCGACCACCGAGACGCTCACCGGCGGAACTTTGCGCACGGCGGAATGCGCCAAGAACCTGCGCAAGCCCTGCCTGCAAATACACCGCAGCGGCGATCCCGCACAGAATGCCGCGCAGTTGCTCGCGTTTATCCAGGCGAACAACGTCAAGGTGATGAACGTCGCCGGCCCCAGCGCCTCGAAGGATCCGCAAATCGCCGAGTTTGTCCATGCCACGCTGGAGGCGGCCTATGCCAGCCGGCTGAAAAGCGTGTTGTGACCGGGCCATCCCAGCAACGTGGCCCTGGGCCAACGCTTCCGTCGGACAGTGCCGCCGCCATAAAACGGCTCGTCCACGATTTTTCCACGCATCCGCTGCTGCCGGGCAGCGTGCTCGCCTGCGTCATGGGCGATCCGAAAACGCGCGAGCAACAGCCGCTGGAGCCGGCGGCGCTGGCTTCGTTCAACAAAGCAAGCCTCGTCGATCTGGTCGCGGATTTTCAATCCCGGGGAATGTTGACCGAGGATCAAGCCGACAAGATCCTTGCCACGGATGGCCAGTTCGGCGCGGCCTTCAAAGAATTGACGGTACAGGTTCCGGAAATTTCCCAAGTCACCGGCTGCGAACCTCAATCCGTGCAACGGCTCGCCCGCGCCCTGTTCAGCGCGAAACTCCTCGCCGAGTACCTGGAACTCCTGACGCCACCGCAATTGTCATACGAAAAAACGCCGCAGGGCACGGTGGATTTGCTGGAACGGCTGTTCGATTCCTTCCGCAAGATTGTCGGCGGCGCGTGGTCGGTGTTTTTTCCACGGCAGGACTTTTCCCTGCTCACCGACGCCTCCGCACAATTTTGGGTGGCCGGGCTTTACAGCAACCAGGTGGAGGAAGTGACACCGGGATTCGTCGGCCTGTTCCGGCGGCAGCACCAGGAACGTCTGCGCGCGCTCAATCGTGGTCTACCCAAAGAACGCGGCCTGCACTTGCGCGACGCCATCGACGATTACCTGCAAAATTCGCCCGAGAAAATCACCAAGCTCCACGACGCCGTGGACGAGAATGTGAAGGAAGGGTTGGACCGCGCCTTCGCCGAGATCGCGCGCGTGACGGCCCGGCTCGAACTGCCGCCGCTGGTCATTTTGTACTACGAATTTCTGATGCAGGAAGTCTGCGCCGCCTTTTCTGCCATGGACGGCAGCGTCTCTTCCAAGGACAACCGGTTCATCCAATATTTACTCAAGCAGATTGCCCTCATCGCCGAAGATCAAGTGGCCCACGCGCCCGGACAGTCAGCGCGAGCGAACCAGGAAAAATTGGAACAAGTGCTGGCGGAACTCGACGAACTGATCGGCATCAGCGCCGTCAAAGACAAAGTGCGACAGGCGGCCCACTTCGCGAAGCTGCAACAACTGCGCGTTCAGCAGGGGCTGAAGCCGATCCCCGCCAGCTACCACACGGTCTTCACGGGCAATCCGGGCACCGGCAAAACAACCGTCGCCCGGCTCATGGGCCGCATTTACAAATCACTCGGCGTCCTCAAAAAGGGCCATCTGGTGGAATGCGACCGCGCGGGACTGGTCGGCCAATACGTCGGCCAGACTGCGCCGAAGACCCACGCGCTGATCGACGCCGCGCTCGACGGCATTCTCTTCATCGACGAAGCCTACAGCCTCGCCAAGGAACAGGAGGACTTCGGGCGCGAGGCCATCGACACGCTCCTCAAGCGCATGGAAGACAATCGCGACCGCTTGATCGTGATCGTCGCGGGCTATCCCGAAGAGATGGAGCGGTTCATCGATTCCAACCCCGGCCTGCATTCGCGCTTCACCCGCTTTATCGAGTTTCCCGACTATTTGCCTCACGAGCTGTGCCGCATCTTCAGTTTAATGTGCCGCCAGAACGGGCTGGCGCTCACGCCGGAGTTGAAGGAAAAAGTGCTGCATCATTTCGCCTGGCTGCACCAGGCCCGCGGAGAGAATTTCGGCAACGCCCGGCTCGTGCGCAACTGCTTTGAAGCCGCGATCAACGCGCAAGCCTCGCGCCTTGCCACCGGCGTGGAGATTGACGCGCGCACGTTGACGCAACTGGACGCGCGGGATTTGGAATCGCCCTCGGACGAGTTTCGCGCGGAGTATTTGCGCAGCGGCAAGAGCTACGTCGTCCGGTGCGATCACTGCGGACAGATATATGGCTGGACGCCGCACCTGGGAATCATCGACGCGCAGTGCGGCCAGTGCGGCAAAACCTACAACGCGGAGTTCGGCTCGCTGGCCTAGCGCCGGCACCTCTGTAAGTCGCTCGTCATTCTTTTTTCAGCGCACTTTCAACCATCTTCTTGAAGTCAGCCTCCGCCGATTTCGCGAGCGCCTTGGGGCCGGTCAGCTTGATGAACACGCTGCCTTCTTCGCCTTCCACGATCGCGCCGAACAGTGCGTAGTTGGGCATCGGCGTCTTGCCTCCGCTCGGCAGACCGCTCATATATGTTCCTTCCGTCTGCACATACGTCACCTTGGTTTTGCCGATGGTGACTTCCTCGGTCTTTGGTTTGCTGGCGTCCTGGAATTGTCCCAGCCAACGATCCACATTCGCCTTTGTGCCACCACCGCCGCCCGCGCCAAAGTAAAAGAAGACCACTTCCGCGTTCTCCTTGGTTTTGGCGTCGGTCACCTTGAGCTGGGCCTTGCGCATGGCCGAGGTCGTTTCCACCCAGCCCCAAGTGGCGGGCCGTTGGAACGTGAACTCGCTGACTTTGAAAGTGGCCGGAGCGTCCGCGGCCCACGCCGGCGCGAGCCACCACACAAACGCCAGAAAACCAGGAATGGATTTTAAGATTGATCGCATGGGCTGTTGGTACCGAAGACGGAGTGGAAAGTCAAATCCGCGCCGGTGACAGTTCCGCACTGCGGCCCGGAACGGACTCACCACACTTCCACCGGTCCTTTGGGCACGGGGATGGATTCTCGCTGTGCCACCCCCGGTTCCTGCATGAACGAAGCGACCATCGGCGCGGGCTGATACTGCGGTTTTAACTCGCCGCGCTCGTCGAGGAACTGCTGCCGCCAGCGCAAATAGCTTTCCAGAATTTCATAAAACTCCGCGCGGCCGGTCAGACGGACGACGCGTTTGTTGAATTCGTTCGCCGGGCCAAATCGTTTCGAGTACCACGGCGCGACCTTGCGGAACATCCGGCAGCCGTGTTCCTCGCCAAACACCTCGACCATCAAATCCAGATGCCGGCACATCACGCGCACGCGCTCCGCGAACGATGGTTCCGCAGGCAACTCTCCCGTGCCGGTGAACTGGAGCGTGCGTTGGAAAATCCAGGGATCGTAAAACGCGCCACGGCCAATGCTCACGCCGGCGCAGCCGGTTTCGTCGAACATTTTCTTGGCGGCTTGCGGCGTCGTCACGTCGCCGTTGCCGATGACCGGAATTTTTTCCACCGCCTGCACCACAGCGCGAATGCCAGCCAGATTGACCGTGCCGGCAAAGCCCTGCTCGCGCGTCCGGCCGTGCACAAAGATCGCCGCCACACCCACGTCTTCCAACACGCTGGCCAGTTCCGGCGCGGTGAGATTCTCGTCATCCCAGCCGAGGCGCATCTTGGCGGTAATGGGAATTTTCACCGCGTCCACCATGCCTTTGACCAGCGCGCCGGTCTTGTCCAGTTCGGTCATCATCGCCGAGCCGCCGCCCACTTTGCAGACCTTGCGGACGGGACAACCCATGTTGATATCCACCGAAGCGATGCCGATGCTTTCAAGATATTGCGCCGCGTCGCGCATTTCCTCCGGCACGGAACCGAAGAGTTGCACGGCGAGCGGACGGTCGGCGGGCGAAGTTTCGATGAGCTTGAACGCCTTGGGATTCTTTTCGAGGAGCGAACGGGCGTTGACCAAATCCGTCGTCGCCAGATCGAGTCCGCCGACTTCGCGCAACGTGAGACGGAACGGCAGGTTGGTGTAACCCGCCAGCGGCGAGAGAAATAAATTGGACTTCAGCTCAAGTGAACCGATGCGCATCGTCTCCCAGTGTCGCACGCCCGAACGCCAGGAGGCAAAGCCCAAAAGCGTGCTCAGAGCCGGCGCAGGCGGATGTTGCGCACGGCCGCGCGGGTCTGGTAGGCGGCGATGCCGAAGGGCAGCGAGTTTTCAATCTCCCCGAACCGCAAACTGATCTTGCGGTCTTTGGTTTCCACATTGACCATCTGGTCGTCGTCGATCCACGCCTCGATCTTCGCCGGGGTCACGCGCACGCGGATGCGATGCCACTGGTTGCGCTCGAATTTCATGAACTTGGTCGTCTCATTCTCCGAGGCGTCCGAGCCATCGATGCTGGAAATGCCCACCACCGCTCCGCCCCAGCCGCCGACGATGAAACTCGCGGACGACTTGCCCACCGGGAAAGTCAGGCCGCAGAAAAAATCGCTGCCGTCCAGTTTCATCGCCTCCAACGCGACTTCGTAATTCATCTGCGGCAGATCGGCGACGTTGGTCAAAGTGATCCCGGACAAATTATCGCTCATCTCCAGCACGATGGCGTTCTTGCCGTCTTTGGAAGGCATTCCCACTTTGACCTCGCCTTGCGAAGCAAACGTGGAGGGTTTCCAGCCCACGAGTGTTTTGCCGTCGAACAGATTTTTCCAATCGTTCGTGGCGGTGGCTTTCGACGGGCTGGCTTTGGCCGCCTGTTTGTCTTGTGCTCGTAGTCGCTCGCCAACGAACAACATGAACAAGAAGCCGGGCAGCACCAGCAACAGCAGGAGCGTCGGCAACATTTGACGGGCGGGGTGCGGAGATTTCATGACTTCAAAAATATTTTCGCGTGACTGAGTTGGTGCAACATTTGCCAAAGCGACTCGTTGCGCCAGAAATATTTTACGCCTTCAACTCAACGACTAACCGCCAAAATCACCGCGCCGACCACCGCGACCATCCCGCCAAGGACAGAGCGGGCGCTGGGTCGCTCGCCTTCCATCCGGTGCGCGCACGGAATGATGACCAGCGGCGGGATGGCCACGATCGGCAGCACGATGC
>JBKJSC010000206.1:0-27912 GCA_046593035.1 Limisphaerales bacterium
AGAACTTTGATTTGGTGTATGGCGAGCCGAACGCGACGGTTTATTACCAGACCCTCGTGGACAAATTGCCCGTGGCGGTGGCGGAAGAGGTTCCGTTCAAGATTAGCATCGTCGAGCCGAAGGTGCCGTTGGTGCGCGACGGTTCGATGAACCTGAAGGTGGTGGTGGAGCGCAAGCCCGGTTTTGATGAGCCGATCAATTTGAAAATGCTCTGGGGACCGCCGGGCGTCGGCTACACCCCGGACGTGCAGATTCCGAAAGGACAGAACAGTGCGCTCTATCCGCTCAACGCCAACGGCGGCGCGGAAATTCGTTCTTGGAAAATCGCCGTCATCGCCAATGCCACCGTCAACGGAGCGCCGGCTTGGGTGTCGTCGCAACTGGCCACATTGCAAATCGCCGAGCCGTTTGTGCTGATGAAAATCGAAATGGCCTCCACGGAACCGGGCGTGCCGACGAAAGTGGTTTGCACGCTGGATCAGAAAGTTCCGTTTGAAGGCAAGGCGAACGTGCAGTTGCTCGGCCTGCCGGCGGGAGTGGCGGCGGCGAACAAGGAAATTTCCAAGGGCGACAAAGAAGTGGTCTTCGAGGTCACAATTGACAAGACCAGTCCAGTCGGCCAGCACAAGTCTCTGTTTTGCCACATCACTGTTCCCAAGGAAGGCGATGTGATTCCGCATAATGTTGGCGGCGGTGGTTTGCTGCGCATTGATCCGCCGAAACCGCCGAAAGTGGAACCGAAGCCGGTGGCCGCCGTGGCCGCCGCCGCGCCGCCAACTTCCCCGCCGCCCACCGCTGCGCCGGAGAAACGGCTCACCCGGCTGGAACAATTGCGACTGGAGCAGGCCGAACGCGAAAAGAAAGCCCGCGAGAATCCTGGAAAGTAACATGATCGAATCCTTCAAACGAAACGCCATCGTTGGCCTGTGCTTTGCCAGTTTGTGCGTGGCTTCGGCGGTTCACGCCAAGGCCCCGGAGTTGGCGGATGTCAAAGTTTTCCCCGCCGATGTCAATTTGACCACCAAGCGCGACCGGCAATCGCTTGTGGTTCAGGCCACCTACTCCGACGGCCTCACCCGTGACGTCACGGCGCAGGCGACCTACACGTTCGACAAGAGTTTGGCGCGGATGGAGCAGTCCATGTTTTATCCGCTGAAGGATGGCACCAACATCATCACGGTGAAGTTTGGCGGACGTGCATTGAAGGTGCCGTTGAAAGTGGAGCAGGCGAAAGTGGATCGGCCGGTCAGCTTCAAGCTGGATGTCATGCCCGTGTTTATGAAGGCCGGGTGTAATTCCGGCTCCTGCCACGGAGCGGCGCGCGGCAAGGACGGTTTCCGGCTTTCCCTCTTCGGCTTTGATCCCGATGGTGATTATCACCGGCTCACGCGTGAGAACATTGCCCGCCGCATCAACCTCTCCTACCCGGAGGAAAGTCTGCTGGTCGAAAAAGGCGCGGGTCTGGTGCCGCACACCGGCGGCAAGCGGTTCGAGACCAATAGCGAACTTGCGAAGATTCTTTTGGAATGGCAGAAGGATGGAACCCCGAAGGACGTTGCGAACATCGCCACCGTCACCGGACTGGACATTCAACCCAAGCAGGCGGTCATGGAGAGCGGCACCAAGCAACAGATGACCGTGCGGGCGACGTATTCCGACGGCACCGACCGCGATGTCACCTCACTGGCGCTCTTCCTGAGCAACAACGACGTCTCCGCCAAAATTTCCGAGAACGGTCAGGTGGCGGCGAACGAGCGCGGCGAGGCGTTCGTCATGGCGCGGTTTTCAACTTACACCGTCGGCTCGCAAGTGCTGGTGATTCCCAAGGGGCTTAAATTTCAATTTCCGAACGTCGCCGAGAACAACTTCATCGACACGATGGTGTATGCCAAGTTGAAGAAGCTGCGCCTGGCTCCATCGGATGTGTGCAACGACGCCACGTTCATCCGGCGGGTTTCATTGGACATCACTGGCACTCTCCCGACATCCGAAGCGACGGAAAAATTCCTCGCCGACGCCGACCCGAAGAAGCGTGAGAAGGTGGTGGATGAATTGCTCGGCCGGAAAGAATTTGCCGAGTTGTGGGTGATGAAGTGGGCGGAGCTGCTGCAAATCCGCTCCTCCAATCAACTCAGTTACAAATCCGCGCTCTCGTACTACAACTGGCTGCAGGACAAAATCGCCAGCAACGTGCCGATGAACGAGATTGTCCAGGAATTGTTGTCCGCCACGGGTGGCACCTTCAAGAATCCGCCAACAAATTATTTCCAGAACGAAACCGACACGCTCAAGACGGCGGAGAACGTCGCGCAGGTGTTCATGGGGATGCGCATTCAGTGCGCGCAATGTCACAACCATCCGTTCGACCGCTGGACGATGAATGACTATTACAGCTTCGCCTCCTTCTTCGCGCGCATCGGGCGGAAGGGCGCCGAGGATCCGCGCGAGACGGTGATCTTCGCGCGCAACGATGGCGAGGTGACGCATCCCGTGGGCGGCCGCGTCATGCCGCCGAAATTTCTCGGTGGCGTGCAGCCGGAGACGAAGGATCAGGATCGTCGCGCGCTGCTCGCCAAGTGGATTGCGTCGTCGGAGAATCCATATTTCGCCCGCAACCTGGTGAACATCATCTGGGCGCACTTCCTCGGCAAAGGGATCATCGAACCGGTGGACGACGTGCGCATCAGCAACCCGGCTTCCAATCCGGAACTGCTCGAAACGCTCGCCAAGAAATTCACCGAGTACAATTACGATTTCAAAAAGCTCGTCCGCGACATCTGCACTTCGCGCACTTATCAGTTGGCCACCGAGCGCAACGAGTCCAACACCTCCGATGAGTTGAATTTTTCGCACGGCACGATCCGCCGCATCCGGGGCGAAGTGTTGCTGGACTCGATCACGCAAGTGACCGAAACCAAGGACAAGTTTCAGGGATTGCCGCTTGGCTCGCGCGCCGTGCAGATCGCTGACGGCACGGTGAATACTTACTTCCTGACCACGTTTGGTCGCGCGACCCGCGAGACGGTTTGCTCCTGCGAAGTGAAAACGGAACCCAACTTGTCTCAATCCCTTCACTTGCTGAATGGCGATACCACCGGCCAGAAAATCCAGGATGGCGGTCTGGTCAAGCGGCTGCTTGCAGAAAAGAAAACGCCGCCGCAAATCATCGAGAACCTGTTCCTCCGTTGTCTCAGCCGCAAACCGAGCGCTGATGAAGTGACCAAGCTCACCGCTTTTTTTAAGGAAGGCAAATCTCCGGAACTGGTGCTCAACGACGTTTTCTGGTCTCTGCTGAACTCCAAGGAGTTCATGTTCACTCACTGAGTTGTGAAGGCGCGCGTTCTCGGAATGGTTCCCAATTCATTTGGCTGCTCTCTGAGCTTAGGCTTGTTCGTCCTGGCTCTGGGATTTGTCCCGAACGCCCGCGCGGCGGACAAACTCATCACCTATCAGGATGACGTCCTGCCTTTGCTGCAAAATAATTGTTTGAAGTGCCACAACCCGGACAAGGCCAAGGGCGATCTGAACATGGCGAACTACAGCAGCCTGATCAAAGGCTCCGGCAGCGGCCTGGTCGTGGTGGCGGGTGACGCGGACAAAAGCAAATTGTTCCAGTCCATCACGCACACGGCGGAGCCGAACATGCCGCCGAACAGCCCCAAAATACCGGACAAGGAAATTGATGTCTTCCGCCGATGGATCTTGGGCGGGCTGTTGGAAACCAAAGGCAGCAAAGCCATCGTTTCCAACAAACCGACCGTGGACTTGAGCCTGGGTATGGTCGTCAAAGGCAAGCCGGAAGGCCCGCCGCCGATGCCGGAGAATCTGCTGCTCGAACCCGTGCGTCATGCCGAGCGGCCCAGCGCGTTGCGCGCGCTCACCAAGAATCCCTGGGCTCCGATCGTGGCCTTGGGCGGGCACAAGCAGGTCGCATTGTATCACAGTTCCACTTTGGATTTGCTCGGAGTGTTGCCGCTGCCGGAAGGCTCGGCCAACGATTTGAAGTTCAGCCGCAATGGCAAGTTGTTACTCGTCGGCGCGGGCCGTGGTGGCCAGTCGGGCAAAGTGATCGTTTGGAACACGATCACCGGCGAACGGGTGCTCACGATGGGCGAGGAATTCGACAGCGTGCTCGCGGCGGACATCAGTTCGGACCAGACCCGCATTGCGCTCGGCGGCCCCGGCAAGGTGGTGAAAGTGTATTCGACCAAGACCGGCGAGCTGGAGCATCGCATCGCCAAGCACACCGAGTGGATTACCGCCATCGAGTTCAGCCCCGACAGCACGCTGCTGGCGACGGGCGACCGCAACGGCGGGCTGTTCGTTTGGGAAGCCGGCAGCGGCCAGGAATTATATTCCCTCAATGATCACAAGACCGCGATCACGGCCCTCCGCTGGCGCGACGATTCCGATGTGCTCGCCTCGGCCAGTGAAGATGGCAGCATCAAGTTGTGGCACATGCAGGCGGGCAACCAGGTCGCCAATTGGGGCGCGCATGGCGGTGGCGTTCTTTCGATTGATTACAGCCACGACGGGCGGATTCTTTCCTGCGGCCGCGACAACGTGATCGCCTTGTGGAACGGGCAGGGCGGAAAATTGCGCAACCTGGAATTCACCGGCGACCTGCCCACGCGTGTTTCTTTCAGCCACGATGGCGAGCGCGCCATTGCCAGCGATTGGGCGGGCAATGTCGGTGTCTGGACCACCGCCGATGGCAAGCGGGTGGGGGAACTCCAAGCCAACCCGCCGAACATCGGCCAACGGATTGAACTAGCTGCGAAACGAGTGACCGAACTTCAAGTCGCCATGGACAAGGCGTCCACCACGACTCGCGCGATGGAAGCGGAAGTGCTACTGGCGGCTTCGGGCCGGCAGATTGTCACCAACCTGCTCATCACGACAAACTTTGTGGCGAATGTTTCTCCGCAACTCCAAGCGAAACCCGTTGCCAAAGGAAACCCCGTTGCACCGGTTGCGCCGATTGCCAGCACGAACGTGGTCAAGGTCACGAATCAGACCATCGCCACCAATTTCATCGTGAAAACAAACTGGCTCGTGGTGACCAATCAAGTTGCCACGACGAATCTGGTGGCCATGACCAACTTGCTGGCGGGCGCGAAGGCGAAGGTGGCCCAGGCCCAGGCCAGCGCGGCGCTAGTCTCGACCAATCTCGCAGTCGCCAAATCCACCGTGATAAAGTGGGAAACGGCGATGACCAGCGCGACGATTCATTTTGCGAAGGCGGAGCTGGCCGCGCTCAAGCAGGAGCATGAAAAGCATCTGGCCGAAGTGAAGTTCGCCCAAGAAGCTGGCGAGAAGGCGGTCAAGGATTTGGCTGCGGCGCGCAAGGCTCACGCGATGGCGGAGGAGAAGGTCAAGACGCTTGAACTCGAAGTAAAAAATCTAGCCAAGACTGCGGTGATTCCCCGTGTTCCCAAGAAAGCGGAAAAGCCCGCCGCCAAAACAGCGGCCGCGCCGACTGCGGTCACGACGACGAATCAAACGGCAGTTGCCAAAGCACCCGAACCCAAACCGACTGTGGCAGGCGTGGCTCCCGGAGCGACCAATGCGCCCGCTGCCACAACGATGGTTTCCAAAGCCACCGGCCCGACCACCAACACGGTGGTGGCCGTGGAAACGCCGGTGGAATCCGCGCAGAAGGCGCTGGCCAAGGCGAAGGCCGACGCGGCGGACTTGGAGAAGCGTGTGGTTTCATTGACCAAACAGGTAAAGGTCACAACTCCCGCCCGGCTGGCGGCTGCCAAATCGGCGGTGGAAAAATCCACCAAGGAATTGGCAGCGAACCAAGCCCGCGTGAACCGGCTCACCGCCAATTCGGCCCCGAAAACTCCGCCCCCGACCGGCGCGAAAGCGGCGAAGCTTTAGTCTCTCTCTGCTGTCGCCCCTGCCGGGGCTGTTCATCCGTCAGGCCTGTACCCACGGCTCACGCCGTGGGCTACGTTCTGTCGCTGCTCCGCAGCTTTGGTCGGGATGCAACAGCGAGAAAATGAAGTGCGCCCGTTGCGGCTTCTCGCCGGAATCCGTCCGTGACAATTTGGGCCGGTGGTGTTTCATTCCGGCATGGATCATTCCCGGTTGCCGGGCCTTCTCTGTCTGCTGCTCCCGCTCCTCTGCGGGTGCAACGATCCCGGTTTTGAACTTCGCCGCGCCGCGTACGATGGCAATACCGCCGCCGTCGAGAAAATCCTCAGAGCACACCTCGAACTGGTCAACGATCGTTAGAAGCCCAATCCAATTCCGGCAGTTGCTCCAAGTGCCTCGAATGCATCTACCGAATGGCTGGACAAATTGTTCACAGCCAAAGGTAACGATTTTTTTGAGGCGAACCGATCCGGCGTGACATCGCTGCACTTTGCGGTCTACAAAGAAAGGAAGGAAACTGTCAAACTTCTCCTCAATTACAAAGCCGAGCCCAACACAACGAATTTCTACGGCATCTCACCGCTTTATTACTCGGTAGCGCACAAGAATACAGCCATCACCACGCTTTTGCTCGAAGCCAAGGCGGATCCGAACGTCCAGGATGAATTCAGTGGTCTCCCATTGCATCTCGCAGCGTCTGCAGGGAATGCGGTGGCTGCTGAACAGCTCATCAAATATGGTGCAGATGTGAACGCCACGAATGTTATCCAAATGACTCCCTTGCACTGCGCCGCAGCGCATGGAAACGAGTCAATGGTACGGCTGCTTCTGTTGCACAAGGCAGGAGTCCATGGCCGGGATGACATGGGCAACACGCCATTGAACAGGGTTGGTACCGGGCATAATTTGTTTGGCCCTACTGTAGTCTATAAACTGCTGCTGGAAAACGGAGCAGACGTGAATACCGTGAATAATATGGGATGGAGTCCGTTGTTTCGAATGGTTCTAGGTTATCGATCCCGGACTGATAGTCAGGAGTATCTCTCGACGATTGATCTTTTGCTCGCCTACAAGGCAGACATCAACGTCACCGATAAATCAGGCGAGACGCTGTTCCATCGGGCACTGAGCGTGGGCGACACGAATGTGATTAACCGCTTGCGCCAGCACGGAGCCAAGGAATAGCCCCGACGCGATTTCCAATTGGTTCTGCTGGTGTCACCGGTCGGTTCAAAAGGGACCACCGAAGAACGAATCAAAATCCCCCATGCCGGGCGTTCATTTCATAACACCATTTTTCCGTTAATCAAACTTTTTGGTTGGGCCGCGAGCTAAAACGAGCAGGGAGCGAGCTGGCGAGCCTTAGCTCGCGCTCCCTGCGGTCGCAGGTTCGTTGGGCTGGGTTCACTTCTTCTTCTCCTCCCGCACCGCCAACGGCTGGTCTTTGAGCCGGTAACTTTTGCCGGTGATGGCGATGGTCTGGGCATGGTGCAGGAAGTGGTCCAAGATGGCGGAGGCGCTGGGCACGTCGCCGAGCAGTCGGCCCCATTCTTCGATGGGCCGGTTGCTGGTCATGATCGTGGCCCGGTTTTCGTAGCGGCGCAGGATGACTTCCAGCATGTATTCAGCGCTGTGCTTGGGCAGGTTCTTCAGGCCCATGTCGTCGATGATCACGAGGTCGGGCTTGAGGTATTTGCGCACGGTGCGTTCCTGCTGGCTGAAGGCTTCGTCTTTGAGGAAGTCACGCACCAGATCGAAGATGGAGCGGTAGAGCACGTGAAAGCCCTGCTTGATGGCTTCGTAGCCGATGGCCTGGGCCAGGTGGGTCTTGCCGACACCGGGCGGCCCGACGAAGAACACGTCGGTGGCGTTGCGGATGAACGCGCCGGCCGCCAGTTCGTAAATCACTTTGCGGTGGATGCCCGGATTGAAGTGCCAATCAAAGTCTTCGAGGGTCTTCAAGTGGTGGAAGTCGGCGGCCTGGGTGCGGCGTTTCAAGAGCCGCTCCTGCCGCACGGCCAGTTCGTCCTGGCAGATGAGTTCGAGGAACTCGGCATGACTCAGGCGATTGGCGGCGGCCTCTTGCAGGCGCACATTCAAGGTTTGGCTCAGGCCGGAGAGCCGGAGCAGACGGAGGGTTTGTTCAAGGTTGTGGTGGTTCATGGGGTTCTTCGGTTACGGGTTCAGGAGCGGAGGCAAAGCAGTCGGGCACCAGCGCCTGATAATGGCTTAAATCCCGGATGAGGGGATGCGCTTGGGCGAACTCAAACTGATCCTGACGGGTCGGGGTGCGCAACAGGCTTTTGAGTTCGTGCAGCCGCCAGACCCCGTGCGTGAGGGCCAATTCGCTGGCGGCTTCGACGTTGACCGGCGCATGTTTGGCGGCCAGTTGCAGGAAACCCTGCAACACGCGCAAGCCTTGCACCCCGCGCTGCTTCAGCATGGCCTCGGCCCAGTCGCCCGAGTGCCGGCCCAGCAGCCAGTCCGCGCCGTTCTCAAGGGCGGAGCGTTTGCGGGCATGGATATGCCCGGGATCGGTGCTGAAGCGCCCCGGTGGTTGCCGGGCGTGCAACGCGATCTGCTCCATGCGCGGGTTGAAGATGCGCACCAAGCGTGATTCCCAACGCGCCCACACCTTGCGGCCCACGTATTCGGGCGGCACGGAGTAATACGTCTTGGCCACTTCCACATGGCCGTCCTGATGCACCCTGCGGGGAGCTTCGCCAAAGACGGGAAAGACCATCGCGGGCAGCGGCAACAACTGCGGCCGTTCCACCGTGGTGAAGACCTGGCCGACTTGTTGGCGGGTCGTGCCGTGGATGCGCGTACCGGCCACCCGGCTTTCCCACTCGGTCAGGTAGGCGCTCTGTTCCGTCAGGCTGGCGAACGTGCGGCCCTTGAGCGCGTTGTTCTGCGCCTACTTCGCTCCCGCCTCGATCTTGCCCTTGTGCCGGGGCGTGTAGGGTTTGGTAGGCAGGATGACCGTCTGGTAATGCTCCGCGCAGGACGTGATCTTGGGGTTGAGCTGCGGATCAAACCAATCCGCTTGGAGGGCGGCCGCTTTCAAATTATCCGTCACCACCGTTTGCGTCACCCCGCCGAAGTGGCGGAACGCATTCTCCAAACACCGGATGAAGTTCTCGCTCGTCTGCCGCCACACCACTTCGCTGTAGGCCTTGCGCGAGTGACTCAACACGATCCGAAACAGATGGGGCCGCCGGCGCTTTCCGTCCACCAGCACCCAGGCACCCTTGCCAAAATCCACCTGCACTTCCTGCGCCGGTTCACATTCCATCCGCCGCCACGGCAACGGTGCCACGGCGGCCAACCGCCGGACAAAGCGCTTCACCGACTCGTAACTGCCGGTGAAACCCTGGTCGGTGACCAGATCCTGATAGATCCGTTGGGCCGACAAGCCCTGTTCCAAGGCGGCCTCGATCGGCACCGCCAGGGCGGCACAATGACTCTGGCGACCCAGGCCAGAGCCGGCGGTCGAAATGGGGGAGTTTGCCACCGCGGACCCGGCGGTCGAAATGGAGGACTTTGCGGCCCGGCTTAAACGAACGTGCCGCCCGATCGTTTTGCGATCCACCGCCAGCTCCCGGGCGATGCGGCGCTGGCTCCAGCCCCGCTCTATCAATCCGATAATGGCCTGTTGGTTCGACATGCTGAGGTTGTTTGACATGCCTCAGCATGGGGGATTTTAATCCGTTCCTTCCCGGTCCCTTTTCACCGACCGCTCACACTGCTGGGCCATACGTTAGAAATTTCAAAACGGAGGAAAATGGCGGGAGTGGCGGGGCTCGAACCCGCCACAAATCCAATAATGACGGGCCTGAAACGGGGCTACCCTCACAAATAGCCTCCCAAAAGCCAGTCACGCCCGGTCACGATCTGGCTCAAGTAGTCGCAGCGTGGTCAAAACTTTCCTTGCCGCTCAAGGCGGCAATTCTCGCGATTGTATCTTCTGCAATCGCCTTCCCTTTTCCTGACGCGCTTCCGTCCGCGCCGGGCGAACTAACAACAACGGCGGAAAACAAACAACCAAAGGAGGCAAAATGATAATGCAATTAACAGTGTTCAAGGAAGTCCACAACACGTGGCCGGCCAAGAACGGAAAATCAGCGGGCGAATCCTATGATTTGCTCTGCATGGACAACAGCAACCCGCCGGAGCATCGCATGGAGGAAATGCTTTACTACCGGACCAAGGAAGAGGAGCGCCCCAAGGTGTGGGGTAAATCAGTCGGTAACACGATCCAGGTGGGCGTGTCGAAAATCCGCCACGGTGAAAATGGCGGCAAAGCCACGCTGCTCGGCAGCATCATCACCGAAGCCAAAAAGAACTAAAATCTTATGGCAACAAATCCTCGAATAGACAGGGACTGGCGCGAGCCAATCCGTAAATCCGAGGTCTCGACAGATTATGGCCTCTCGCTGGCTCGTATCCAGTGGGATGTTTTTGCAACTCTGACCTTCGCGGGCAATGTCCCAAGAACTCAAATTGCGTATGGTCTAGCGTTTCGCTGGTTGCAAGACACTGCCAAAATCTGTCGGGTTCCCTATAAGCGTCTTCTCATTGCACTGCGTGGTGAAGAAGGTGAATTCAAAGGGCGTTTCCATTTCCACTGTCTGGTGGGGGGAACTGCTATGCGCAATTATCACTCGCTCACTCATCAGTTGGAACATCTTTGGAAAGTTTCAACTGGTGGTGCGCGTGTCGAAGTCCGGCAATATGACCGCGCACTGGCTGGCGCGGAATACGTTTGCAAATGCCTCGGGGCAAATCAATACGAGCTGAACAAATACAGCTTTGCCAACTCCGTGACGCTTTCCGCTTCAGTGATCCGCTTGATAACGGGCATTGATGCGAGTGGGGAAAGACGCGGCGGCCAGGACACATGAAAAAACGGGCTGGTGGTAAAAGCGGCGAGGTTTAACGGCTAGGGCGTTCTCGCGGCGAGTAACCTTTACGATGAGACAGCTTCGACGGTTGCGGGCAACAACAGAGTGGTTTGCTTGACGTGGTTAATTTCACGATGTGAACCCAAAAAAAGCTCTGACAATCCGCCAGTGGATGCCGACGATCAAACGCCAAAGCTACTGTGGCGCGTGTCAAAATTGAAATGGATACCTTGGCCGGTGGATCGGCGAGCGGGCGCGCAGCGACCGCCGCCGACCGCCGGCTAAGGCTCCTTGTAGAATTTCTATGCCTACATGCTCTGAGATGTTTACGACCTGCGGTGGTGAGTTGTTGCCGAGTGTTGTTTGGGGTGAATATTGACTTCAGATGACTTAGGAGTTGGATCCGCAACAACTCGCCACCGCAGGTCGTAGCTGCCTCACGATTCCTGAAGTCGCGGTGGCTGCGCTAACGAAGCGCGCCACTTGGAGCGGGGCGACGTGCCGCCTCACGATTCCTGAAGTCGCGGTGGCTGCGCTCCCGATGCTACGGAATAGGAAATACATATGCTCAGCCGCCTCACGATTCCTGAAGTCGCGGTGGCTGCGCTGTCGGTCTTGGCAGCGCTGACGATGAAGCAGCACATCCGCCTCACGATTCCTGAAGTCGCGGTGGCTGCGCTATCCAGCGCCAGGTGTTCCACGATGTTCATGGCCCGCCTCACGATTCCTGAAGTCGCGGTGGCTGCGCTCGCGCGCGTTCTTCGCTTCGTTTCGTTTCGGATTCGCCGCCTCACGATTCCTGAAGTCGCGGTGGCTGCGCTAGCATCACGCAGCGGCCATTCCAGAAAGAGTTCGTCCGCCTCACGATTCCTGAAGTCGCGGTGGCTGCGCTCACGCCGCGAAAATGGGCAGCTATTCCGCGTTGCAACCGCCTCACGATTCCTGAAGTCGCGGTGGCTGCGCTCGGGAGACCGCAGCCGGTTCGGTCGCGTTCAAGCGCCGCCTCACGATTCCTGAAGTCGCGGTGGCTGCGCTCCAAAAAGCAAAGGACAGCGCCCAAGGATTTGGACTCCGCCTCACGATTCCTGAAGTCGCGGTGGCTGCGCTTGCCAAGCTCGAGGCGTTGCAGAAGACGCACGCCGACCGCCTCACGATTCCTGAAGTCGCGGTGGCTGCGCTTCCTCCCATCGCAACCCCTTCAACCACAGCCATCCGCCCGCACAATTGCGAGCGCGACAGCTTTTCACCGGGGGTACAAACTGGAATTGTGAGAGGCCATTTCAGCGTTTGCCTGTATTTGCGTGTCAACTTCGTATTGCGAGCGTCCTTGCGGCCGAGCGCCAGTACTGCCGCGCTCGCGACGCTTCGCCGCGATTCAGGCGCAGTCGTTCGCGATTTCAAAAAACGTGCCTTTCCAATGGCGGAAGAAAGGTGGTCGGTGCCCTTAGGCAGGATTATTCAACTCTTTTGGAAATCCGTTGCAAGTCCGAAAATTAAATAATCGTTACCCGCGAACGGACTTCGTAAGGCAAGCCCATTGCGTCAATGATCAAACTCGCATCTTTTGAACTCGCGCCTAGCGATACAAACAACACCTGGTCTTCGTCGTGGTTGAGCAAGTCCTGAAGCTCGGCCTTCAATTTTGCCAGGCGCAAGTCGTCCAGCGGACATTCAAAAACGGAGTATTGCAGTCGCACGCCAAAACCTTCCAGCGAGCGAGCCACTTTCCGCAGCCGTTTCGGGTCGCTGATGTCGTAGCTGACAAGGGTAATTATCCCTTGACGGCAAGTAAGAGTGGGTGTATGTTTTAGGCATGAAAACGAAATACACGGTTAAAGAGTTCAATGCCCAGTTCCCCGACGACCGCGCCTGTTTGGACTTCATTTTCAAGGCGCGCTGGCCGGACGGCGGCAAGTGCAAGTGTGGCAAGACGGATTGCTTCCATCACGTCCAAGGCCGTCGCACTTACGCTTGCGCGTGGTGTGGAACTCAAATCTCGCCCGCCGCTGGCACGATCTTCCACAAGTCGGAAACCAGTTTGAAGTCGTGGTTCTTCGCCATGTTCCTCATGTCCAGTTCCAAGAATGGCGTGGCGGCGAAGGAATTGGAGCGTCAGCTTGGCGTGACTTACAAAACCGCGCATCGCATGGGCCACAAAATCCGCCAGCTTATGCAGGGCAACGGCGGCATGTTGGGTGGCATTGTGGAGGCGGACGAAACCTTCATCGGCGGGCTTGCCAAGAACATGCACAAGGGCAAACGGAAGGTAAGCGGGACGGGTGGAGTTGGCAAAACTTCCGTCGCGGGGATTTTGGAGCGCGGCGGGAACGTCCAAGCCAAAGTCGTATCCGATACGACCAGCCAAAGCCTGTTGCCAAACATTCTGGCAAGCGTGGAAAAGGGCGCGACGGTTTGCACCGATGAATGGCGCAGCTACAACCCGCTTACGGAAGCTGGATTCAACCACCTTCGCGTCAGCCACAGTGCGCGGGAATATGTTCGCAATAACGTTCACACAAATTCGATTGAAGGTTTCTGGTCGCAGTTGAAACGCTCCATCAATGGGACTTTCCACCACGTCTCGAAACAGCACTTGCAGAAGTATGTGAACGAGTTTGTTTATCGCTACAACTTGCGGCGGTCTGAGTCCCCGATTTTTTCTGATCTGTCGGGTCGGGTGTCCGAGCAGCACGCTTAATCAGGCCAAAGAAACCGGCCTTATTCGTCGTTGTTGTCTTGGTTTTCATGGGTTCCAATCAGATCAATGTCATTGGGGTTGCCTTAAAATATCCTATCATGTCGCCGGAACCCCGCACAATTTCGATTTGAAATTTCTGCGTCGCTAAAACGACCGATCCAGATTTTGCCTGAATACACATTTCAAATGTTGGCTCATTAGTCCGAAATGATAAATACTCTGCCGATCTTGAGACGATTTCAATTGCCGGCTCGCTTCCCTCTCTTGGCATTCTAAAGCACTCAAAACACAACACGTTGGGATTGTTGGTAGCGGCTGCAATCGGTTTCAGTGGAATTGGAAAATCCTTCGATGTTGGAATACGCTTATCGGATGAAACGCCGTGGTGGTTTATTTGTTCTGTTGGCGAGGGTGTCCATCTCATCAAATAAACTTCAATGCGGCCTAATGACTCCGCTGGAATGTGCTTTATCTGAATTTCGCAAAAATACTTTTTCCCTATGCCGGGCCTGTCCTCAGATCGTTTCGCTTCAATAATTACAGGATGTGTTGGTGGCGACAGCACCACCGATTTAGCGCACTCCAATTCTTTTAGATGCGACAATCTTAATTCTTGGATTTCATCCTCATGCCTCTGTTTCTGCTCCGCGCGCTTTTTTACCGGAATCCAGACTGCGCTCCAAAGGCCAACGCCAAACCCTAACGTCATTGATACGGCCTTAATTATCGGATTAGGAACATTGTAACCAAGTAATCCAATCACGAAGAAGGCGATGGAAAAAGCACCGTTTATCACAAAATGCCCCTCCTTTGCGCTTTTGATTGGTTCCCGCCAATAGTCCCAGCATTGCTTGAACTTTGAGGTTTCTTTAGCCATTTGCTGTGATCATCATCAATCGGCTGTAAAACGTCAATACTTGCCGTGACGGGATAATTACCCTGACAAGATAACGGTGGCGGCTCATCGTGTGACAAATCCGTGATAGGTCAAAGCCTCGCCGCGCACAAACCGCCACAACTGCCGCGCCTGAACTTCCAGCATTCGGCGATAGGCCATTTTGTAACTGAATTCCGGGTGGCTGACTTCCGTGTCCAGCCGCCGAAACCACGCTTCCCAAAATGGCCGTCGGCCTTTGTCCGTCAAAAAAGTTCCATTCGCGCTGCGAATAAAATCTTCCGGGCCAAGTTCGCCGCGATTGATAAGGCTGATGACGACGCTATCCGCGATGAGCGGGCGAAATTCCTCCATCAAATCCAGCGCAAGGGCGGGGCGGCCATAGCGCGGCTGGTGCATGAAACCGAGAAACGGATCAAGTCCCACCGAATGACAAACGCCCGTGAGTTCCTTCGCCAGCATCGAATAGCCGAGTGAAAGCAGCGCGTTCACTGGGTCGCGCGGCGGACGACGATTGCGCCCGTGCCAGTCGAATTTCCAATCTGCGCGTTGCTTGAGCATGGAAGCAAACTGCTCAAAGTAGATTGCCGCCGCGCTGCCTTCGATGCCCATTAAAGAAGTTATGTCACGCGCTGATTCCGTAGAATCGCGGAAGCTCGCCATCAAGCTCGTCACGCGATCCGGCACATCGCCGTTGCGCATGAGCATCACGCGCTGGTTGTGGATTTTGGCGCGGATGATTTCCCGCGCAAGTTGCAACCGCACGCCCGGCAGTTCAAACAGCCGATACTGCCCGCGCCGGGCGTCCACGCCGCTGGCCGGCAATCCGCCCAACATTCCGAGAAACCGTCCTGCCGGTGAAAAGTAGGAAACATCAATGCCCAACTCCAAACACGTAGAAACCGCCTGCGCTGTAATTTGAACCGCGCCGTAGCAATAAATCGCCCGCACTTGCTGGCCGGGCAGTTTGCGCACGTCCTCGCCCTTGACGCTGACGAGCAATTCATCCCCGCGCTGGCCGATTTGCGCGCCCGGCGTCTGCACCACCAGCACCTCGCCGTCATCGCCGCCGGGTCGCGGTGGTTGCAATGTGGGTTCTTTGTCCGTGGATTCGGCGGCGAAATCCAGCGCTTCCAAAATTTGCCCACGAATCGTGTTTTCCGATTGTGCGATGAAACCAAACTGAGTTTGCGCTTCCGCCGGTTTCCGCCGCTTCGACCACCAAAGCGATTCGTTCGGCAGACAAATCGGATACGCGGAGCAATACAGGCAACGCGCGTCATTCATCAACGGCGGCGGGCACTTGCCGCTGGCAGCAACCGCCCGCGCGTCTTCAATCGCCTTGCGGACTTTGCCGAAAAGTTCCTCGCTGAATTCCACCGGCACGCGCCGCTTGTCCGCCGCGTAATAAATCGCGCCGCGAACCGCGTTCACTCCATGCTCGCGCAACAGCAATGCGTGCGCGGCCACCTGCATGGCATCCGGTTCTTTTGCCTCGCGTTCGCCTTCCGCGCCACGGCGAGCAGAACCTTTCTTGTAGTCAATAATCTCCGCGCCGTCTGGTCCACCTTCAATGATGTCCACCACACCGATGAGACCGAGCGATTCGCTTTCCAGCCGCAGACTGCGGAGCTTCGCGCCCTCCGGCAAGCCGAGTTCCTTGGGATCATCCAGCTTGGACGGCGCGTCCACGTTGCGATGCACATGACTGCCCGCCACCGTGTCCGCGTTCTCCTGAAAAATGTTCTCAACCCACTGGAAATAAAACAGGCGCGGGCAATAAATGAAGTTGTGCAGCCGACGCACCGGCAACGGTGGTTGCGATTCCAATCCGCCTTGGGTTTGAACAGGCGCGTCGCTCATAATGGTTCACATAGGTATGTCGTCTTCGTCCTGCGATTGTTCGGGGAGTTGTCTCGTGAAATTCCATTTCTTTTCCACGCGGTCATTATTGAGATGGTTCACTCGCGTCCATTGCAATTCAAATTTATTGATCGTTCCCCACAAGCCGCGTCCGCTCGCAAAAGGTAATTTAAGGCCATCAATTTTGGCGCGGTCATAGCGGGCAATGCCGGACGGGTCTGGAAAAAAGTTTGGTTGCCGATCTCCGGCCAAGCTCGCAAGGTCAGCAGGCTTGTTCATCTGGATTTCAGGGTTCTTGCCTTCCCAGCGAACTTTTTCCCGCTGGCTGCCGGTGCGGACTCGCAAGGTTTTATCCTTTTTTTTCGGTGCGAATACGAATATGAATCGGGTGGCAATCGGGCGCGGCAATGGCGCGCAATCCCAAGTTAATTGCTGCGTTGATGTCGGCCTGCGTAGTGTGACCCTGCATCGGGACAAAAATTGGCCCGCCTGCAACCGGCGCGAGAAGTGTGCGAAGCGGTTTGCCAGCTTCCTTTCGTCCAGCGTTGAGTTGGTCAAGCATATCGAACAGCCGCTTGACGTGTTCTGATTCAACTCGCGCTTCGCGATCCATTTTTATTTCGCCGCGTGCCTCCTTTTCCAACCGATCCAGATGCTTGCGCCAACGAAATTCTTTACGAGCATCGGGCGTAAGCTCGACCGCACGAAAGCCTGCGACACCCGTGCGGGAACAGAAACGGGAAGAATATGCGGCGTTGGTTTCAAGAATCTTCAAGCCGTAGGGTTCACAAAGCTGTTTTAGTTTTAATAGAATTGCGCGGTGACACCATTTCATCAGGCGTGAATTTTCACTGCGGGCGCGGCCTTGACTGCTCAAATAACGGGAGAGGTCTTCAAGGACAATGAAGTCCACTGGCGGACGAAAACTTTCGTATTCGCCGTGGATGTCGTGCCGTTCGCGCAATGCCGGGTCTTTTCTTGGTGTGCGAAGTCGAACGCCTAGTGCCTGTGCCAAAATGAGGTGAGCCGTCTGGTTCACACGCTGTTCACGAAGTTGGTCGGTTTTAGCGAGTAAGTCCGGGCATGGGTCGGGCAACTCAATGCCGCGTTTTGATTTTCCTAGACCGGCTGGCTTTCCCGGTGTTTGCATCAATGCGCGATTGAGAGATTGGAAGCGTCGGCGCAATTCCTCCAATTGCTCCAACCGCTCCATCGAAAGCCCGCGCTGGCCACAAACGTTTTTCTTTTTGGTGTCTGTGCCGGGATCAGTTTCACGCAACACATGGCAGCCAGAACCATCTTTGCGCATGACCCATTCCCACCGTCGTCCCCGCAATGGGAGGGTTCTGTTGGCAAGAACTACAAGCTGCTGCGGAATTAAATTGCGAAGACGATTTACCTCGGTTGCAAGTTTTTCTGCCAGAACCGGCCAAAGGGATTTTTCAGCCGGTGCTTTCAAAGCTAATTCATCTTCGTCAGCTGCAAGGATTGCTTCGCGAACTTTTTCACGGCGAGACTCGTCGGCAGTCATCCAACTCCAGCTTTGTAGTCTGGCCATTCGGGTTTGTGCGCGTCTCCCTGCGAACAACAAACGGTCATTTAATTCAGGGAATGAAAACCACTTCGGATCGCTCCCGACAATGTCATCGGGCTTCAAGCCGAACGATTCGCACATCTGTCTTGCTTCCGTCCATTCCGATTCATCCGCACTACGGCCACGCTCACCGTAAAGCTCTTCCTGCCACTGACCATCGCGGAAAACTTTTGCATCTTCTCCAGGTAAGCGCAGAAGTCCTGTTGCTCGCACGGTTGTTTGCCATGTTTGCCCGACTGCCTCGCCGATGAAACGACTCGCCGGATGGGATGGTTTTCCGGTCGCCGCACCAATGACCGAAAACGCTCCGGCATCGCGCTGCCCCAAATCAACAGACAACAAACTGAACTCTGTTAGCCGACGATACCAAGCATTCGTCTCTTTTCCGGCAGGCCATTTGTCTTTAGGCCAACGAAGGTAAAAATTGTCGTCGCCAAACGCAGCAAACTGACCCTCCCATAAATCTGCCTTGCCCAAAGCTTTGATGAGCGAATCGGTTTCTATTGTTATAGGAAAATTCAGCAAAATGTGGCGGTCGCCAGAAGCCAATTCTTCCGGCATAAGTGCAACCGCCGTGCAATCGGACAAAGAAACTTCCTTTTCCTTTTTCGTAAGCTTTAGAGACAAGCCCAGTGCTTCCATCATCGGTTGCTGCCAACGGCGGTCTGCGAGTCTTCGTTTGTTTCATCAATCAACCCGTCGCGGACTGCACGCGGCGCACTGAAATGAATTTTTACCGACTGCTGTTTCCAGTTGGTGTCATTTTTTATCGCAATGGGGACTTCGATAGTTTGCTTTTGGGCATCAAACCGTTTCTTAACTGAAAGATCGGTCATGTCAGAAAAATAGAACTGCCGCCGAGAATGCACCGCGTCCGCCGGTGTGAATTTGATGGGTTGTTTAAGCCGTTCAACATCCCGGAGAAGTTGCCGCTCATCAGTGAGTGCTTCGAGCGGGTCGGAAGCAAATTTTTGTTTTGCCCACTTTTCGACCGTGCCTGCATCGGCCTCCTGCCAAACCAGCCAGTTTTCTTTCTCCACCAGTGCTTCGTATAGTCGCACGCTGCCAATGATGTTTGGATTTTCTTTTTGATAATTGCGCAGCGAAGCTAAAAGAGCGTCTTTCGTTTCGGCGTCAAATGGTTCTCCCGGCTTGACGATTTTATTCCATTCTTTTCGCAAATCACGAAAACCGCGAATAGTGCGAGGCTGCAAACCATATTCGACTGTCTCTCCTTCGCTCATTTCATATTCACCGGCAAGTTCAGTTTTGAGAAGCGTTTCAAGTCGTTCAATGCGCGGATCACCGACAAGCACGTCTGGCTCTTTCTCTTCCTGCTCAGGCGATGCCTTCCAAGTTTTGACCTTGCCACGCATGAACGCGTGTCTTTGAAGCAATCGCTCTCGCTCTTTATCTCGTTCCTCGCCCTTCGATTCAATTTGATGAAGAGCCTTCAACGCCTCTTTGAAGGCGGCAACGTCGAATTCCTTCCACGCTGGAAGACTCGGACTGTCTGTGCCCCAGCATGGCAAACCGGTGAACGCGCGAAACACATAGCCGCGTGCGCCACGCGCGAGTTTGATTGGGTCGTCATTCAATTCAGCGGATGGTTTTTCCACCTGAATTGTTTCGCTGATACTTTTACTTTTTTCTTTGGGTGTGGGAAACGAATCGCGCAGGACAGCGAATGTGATATGCGAGGGTTCGATATGCTCAAAAATCAGCCACGCATAGAAACGCTGTTGCAAAGCTTCTTTATTTACGCTGCCCCCGCGCCATGCCGGTAAATTGAAAGTGTCCGGGAGTGCGGTGATAAATTTTTGGAGACGTTCCTTTTCAGGCGCAAGTGCCGTATGGCGTTCGGCAAGCCAATCAAGCATTTCGTTCAGCCGTTTACGAGATTCAACCGCATCCAAAACTCGGCCAGTCAGGTCGCGGTTCGCAAACAATTCAAATTTCAAACGCTGGCGAACCAATTCCAAATTAGTTATGGATTCTTGTGCATACAGAAAAGCTGGCAGCCATTCTTTTGCAGATTTCTTATCCTTCGCGGCAGCAGATTGTGGAAAGTCACCTTTATATGTGGGGGAGCAAAAGCGGGGAAACATCGAACGCCCTTCTTGCTGGATAGCTCCGTCACCATCGCATTCGACTAACAATTCCTGTAAAGCCAGGTCAAGGACATCTGGGTTTTCTGTGTTTCCATTCAACACTGCAGAAAAACATTCCTCCAGCGTCGGTTCGGCTTTGCTCGAAACAATATATTTGGCAACCGAGTCTCTCAGGCCGCGCCGTGTTTGTCCGCGCCGCCGGAAGGAAGTCCAGATTTGATGCTCGGATGCTGGGTCAGCCATCCGATTGCGAATTGCAGTTGCCGGGTTGGCGGGATCGCGAGCAAGTGCTAACAACGCCAAGAGATAGTAATTCACCGCGTCCTGAAACAATTCGTGGTGCTGCCACAGGACGGATTGCCAGTTTTCGAGCAGCTGGCCGTCGGCGTTTTTGCCGTGAAGAATTTCAACCTTGCTGACGCGGCCCTGGTAGATGCGATTCATAATATGTGACCCTCTAAACTCCTTGGGGTTTGAAAACATTTAGCGTGCTGCTCGTGTGATTACCAGAGGATATTTGTGAAAATTTACCGTGGGTGAGCCATCCAGATGAGACAACCGTGAGTCAGCTTATTAGACAACTGGCAAATGGCCGTTGGTTCCGGCCAAAACAATTCGGCATCGTGACGAAACTTTGCCGGCGTAATGGAGCGGCAACCTGGGCGGAGTGCAGCGGTGGCGGAGTTCGGTCGTGTGGGGGTTGGGGGCGAGCCAGTCTTTCAACTTACGGCGTCAAGCCAGTTGGGTGAAAGTCTGGCGCGGGGTGGGGTTCATTTTCTTGCGCGACGGAACGAGCACACAAGCGGAACAGAGGCCGGTTGAGGCGGAATGGAGACGGCGACGTGTTGGTCCGCCCGCAAGCGGGAACTCACCTTGGCGAGACATTGGACACGCAATGGTAAAGTTCTTGCCGTGTAGCTACAATGGGACTACATTCGTCGTATGAGTAGAACCGCTACCGTTCGCACCCGAATTGAACCCGACCTCAAGAGTGAGGTGGAGGCCATTCTTGCCCACTTGGGGTTGACAGCGTCGGAGACGGTGCATCTGCTCTACCGGCAGATTAGATTGCAACGTGGTTTGCCGTTCGACGTGCGCCTTCCAAACGAACTGACGGCGCGGACGTTGAATGCGAGCAAGGCGGGCAAAGGCGTGAAACGGTTCGGAAGCAAGAAAGAACTTTACGCCGATCTTGGCTTGTGAGGTCATTCAGCCGCACATCGCAATTCAAGCGGGATGTCAAACTCGCCGATAAGCGTGGCAAGGATTTGGAAAAGCTCAAAGCCGTCCTCGATCTGCTGGTTGCCGGCGACGAATTGCCGGTGAAATACCAGGATCACCCACTGCGCGGCAATTTTGCCGGGAGCCGCGACTGCCACCTTGAACCGGACTGGCTCTTGATTTACACGCTCACCGAAAACGGCGGTCATGTCCGGCTGGAACGCACCGGCACGCATAGTGACCTGTTTCGGTGAATGGAACGGTGGCTTGGGCGAGCGTAGCGGTGTGCCGTTCGGTCGCGTGGGGTTTTGGGGCAAGCCAGTCTTCCGGCTTGCTGAATCAATCAATTTAGCTGGCCGGAAGTCTGGCGCGGGGGCTGGGTGGAATTTGACGCGACGGACGAGCACACAAGCGAAGTCGAGTCCAAGACGGCGCGGAATGGAGGCGAAGTTTGGTTGGGAATACCGAAGACGAATTACTGGTTGACAAATGTGAATTATACTCCACAATAGACTACATGAAAAAGTTTGAGTTTCCTTTTATCAACGTGCCGCCCGAGGCGAATCGCATCGTTGGTGTGCCGACGCCGGGCACTAAGCTTTACCGGCGAGAAGGCAGCTACGAAGAATACGGTGAATGGTTTGAAACGCTTCAGGATCTTTTTAAAAGCGATGTTGGGCTGTCTCCTGGAGGGGTAACGATGTATGTGCCTGTGTCCCGGTCGGCGGTGCATAAGCGCCTTAAAGAAGGCAAGCTGACGGGTTTCACTTACTACGTCACAAGCGACGATAAATCGTTTTTTGGGAAGAAGCGGATAGCCAAACAACGGCCATACATCGTGCTTTCGATTTCAGAGTGTAAAGCTTGGGCCGAAGAGCTAAAGCGGCGGCTGGGATATTCCTACGAATCGAAGTCGAGTCAACCTGCTGATCGGGAAATGTTGCGGTCGGTGACTGGCGAGGATAGTCCCAAGAGTGAAAAGGAAGAGGCAGAGGTGGATGAATTCATACAAAAGGATCCGAAAGACCGGGGGAACAAGCAGGTGGTTTACAAAGAGCCGATGACGCGCGAGGAAATGATGTTTGAAATTCAATCTGCCGTGCGTTTTGCAATTGAGGAAGTCTTGAGCAAATTGTTGCCGGGAAAAGCGGGTGAAAAGCACCGAAAACGACTCGAAAGTGGAAGTTTAAACTATGAACACAAAACGGGAAAGTGGTCATGGAAGGACTAGAATTATTTCGGTTATGACTAACCATAACGAAACAACAAATTACGAGAGACTGCTTCGGAAGAAGGAAGCGGCAGAAATCCTTGCCTGCTCAACTCGCACCATAGATCGCGAAGCGAGTTCCGGTCGTTTGACGCGGGTGAAGGTTCGTGGTGGTGTGCGCTTCCGGTTAAGTCAAGTTCAGGCGGTCATCAATGGAGGTGTGTGTGATTAACAGAATTTTCAAACCAAAAGGCTCCCGGATGTATCGCTGGAGATTTCGCCTGCGGCCCGATGACACCAAGATTACCGATGTCTCGCTTGGCACTTCCGACAAGCAAGCTGCGGAAAGGATTCGCGCGGACAAATTGCGAGAGCTTGAACACGAAAGGGCAGGGATCATTCCACCCAAGGCGACGCGTGAGGCGGCGCAACGAAAACTGGCCGATCATTTGCAGGACTTCCTGGGCGATCTGCGGCGGCGTGGGAAATCCGACAGGTATCTGGCCAACCTCGAATTTCGAGTGGGGCGACTGATCACTGATTGCGGTTGGAATTACGCAAAGGACACCACGGCGGATTCATTCCAGTCCTGGCTGCGGGGTCAAACGGAACTCAAGGACAAGACGGCCAACGACTATTTGGAAGCGGCCCGTTGCTTTTTTAACTGGCTGGTGAGACTTGGCCGCGCCGGGTCAAACCCGCTGTTGTCGGTGGAAAAAGCGAAAACGAAGGAGGGCAGGGCGGACGAAATTCGGGCGTTTAGTGATGACGAAATGTTGTGCTTGCTGGCGGCGGCGGGTGAACGCCAGCCGGTTTACCTGATGGCGGTCCATACGGGCTTGCGGAGATCGGAACTCGCGGCGCTCAAATGGGACGACTTGCATTTGGATGCCGTGGCGCCCTTCGTCAAGGTTCGGGCCTCCACCACAAAGAACGGCAAGCCTGCGGATATTCGGCTGCTTCCTGAATTGGCGGCGGCACTGGGTGAACTGAAAGGCAAAGGGACGGACGAGTTTGTCTTCCATGACATTCCTCGAATTGAGCGTTTTTACCGGGACTTGAAGCAGGCCGGGATTCCGCTCCAAGATGAGTTTGGACGCAAGGCCGTTTTTCATTCCCTGCGGCATACGTTCGGAACCAACCTCGCACGGGGCGGCGTGGGCAGCCGGGTGACGATGGCGCTCATGCGGCACAGTGACCGCCGGTTGACGGACAAGATTTACACCGACGAAAACCTGCTCGGAACGTGGGCTGCGTTCGATGCACTGCCAAATTACGCGGAACGAGCCTCCCTAATAGCCTCCCCAATAGCCTCCCAAATTTTAGGCGCAAGCGGTCCTAGTGTGTCATCGGCTGTCACAATGAGTGGCGGGGTGGGTATAGTCGAAACCCCTGAAAACATTGACGATAGTCACGTTTTTGCACGTTTTGGCACAGTCGGTCAGCAAGCGGGAAATGGCGGGAGTGGCGGGGCTCGAACCCGTAACCTCTGCCGTGACAGGGCAGCGCTCTAACCAATTGAGCTACACCCCCGCTCAGGGGCAAGCGAACGTAGGGGAATCCATTTTTCAAGTCAACGGGGAATTAAAAAAAGGTTCGGATAGCAGACGCCAAGGAGGTGGGGGTGGGGAACCCCTCTGAAGAAACGTACCGCTACCCGAACCAAATCTATATGGAAGCTAGAACGACTTGAAATAATGTCAACAAGGAATTCACTTTTGATGGAGGCGTTGTCGATCTTCAACCGAAGCAATTCACCCGGAGAATATTTTCTTGACGAAGTTTCATTGCGAGAGAATCGTTCGCGTGTGACCAGTATCAAATCTCTCTCCTCTTTGATCTGGCCTTCTGCTGTCAACAAGCCATTCACTTGAGTGTCCGCTTCGTGAAGTGGCGTGACCATTTCCTCGCACGGCTCCCGCGAGATTTGACGGCTTCCCAGATCTGACTTGGCGAACCGAGTCAACTTAAGTTTCCGACCAGCCTTTCTATCCGCAGCCGTGAAGCGCACTTAAGCCCGCGCTATCCAGGTTTTATCTCGCCCTTTCACACCCGCCCCGTTGGGGCACTTTCGGCATTCCGCCGGAGGCCATCCACGAAACTTAACCGAAATAATTTTGTTCAAACTGAACTCTGAAAACGACCGAATATGAAAACGCCAATTATTAGAAAAGTCTGCCTGCTAATGCTGGCCGGCACGTTCGGCTCCGCCGTCTTCGCGGCACAAGCCGGGCGGGAGAATCAGCAGACCGTAAAACTAGAATACCTCAAGCCTGGCGAAGCGCGCTCCTTCGCCATCGAATATGTCGGCAAGGTGGCCGAAATTCCGGCAGGCACGAAGAAACTCCGGGTCTGGCTGCCCGTGCCGCAGGACTCGACGGTTCAGTCCATCAAGGAGCTGGGCTTCTCCCGATCACCCAAGCTCGGCACCGAGCCAAAATACGGCAACCAGATCGCCTATTGGGAAATCGCCGATCCCGGTGCCAAGATCGAATTGACGATGAAGTTCATCTGCACGCGGCAGGAAATCCGCACGGACCTCGAAAAGTTGAAAGCCGACGGCAAAGACGCCGCCGAAGCCTTTGGCGTTTTCAAACGGGCCGACAAACTCGTGCTGGTGGACGGCGAGATGAAACAGCTTTCCGAGAAGATCACGACTGGCAAGAGCACGACGATCGAGAAGGCGAAGGCCATTTACGACTACGTTCTTGGCAAAATGACCTACGACAAGAAGCACGAGGGCTGGGGAACTGGCAGCACCCGGCACGCGTGCGATGTGGGCAAGGGCAACTGCACCGATTTCCACGCGTTGTTTAACTCTCTCTGCCGCGCGCAGGGAATTGCCAGCGGCTTTGAGATCGGCCTTTACCTGCCGTATGAGATCGACAAGCAGGAACCCTTGGGCGGCTATCATTGCTGGGCGTTCTTCCGAGTGCCGGGCAAGACCTGGGTGCCGGTGGACTGCTCGGAGGCTGGTCGTTTCGAGGAATATCGTGAGCGGTTCTTCGGCGGCCACACCGCAAACCGCGTGACCTTTTCCACCGGACGGGACATCACGTTGACACCCAAGCAAGCGGGCGAATCACTCAATTACTTCCTCAATCCTTACGCCGAAGCTGACGGCAAACCGGTGAAGACCGAGAAAAGTTGGTCTTACCGGGATCTCAACTGAACCCAATGTTTAGAACAAGAGTTTTCGGATCCGCTGTGGATCGTGGAGTCATCGGCGTGTAGTGCCATGCTCTGACGAATCCGAGTCAGGGGGTGAAGCGGTGTTTGAATTTGATTCGGGTGGCGGTGCGTTTCTTCGGGAAGCATCCTCCGGCCAACTCCCGCGCACCAATCCTCTCGATTAAAACTCAGACCTTTCCTCAGAGTCGCTGACAAAATTTGGTGGGTTGCGCGATGAAAGACGCGCAAAAATCCCCCTTGCATCCGGCTTGGATCTGCCTACGCTCTCCCTCCGCCTGAACTCCGCGTGTGCGGATGTTCGTTGAGGCTGAGAAAAGAAAGTTAACCAGAAACCTAACCTTCAACCCTCCGTTGCCCCGCAACGTCGGTCCGTTAGGCAATGGAGTCTTCGCGGTGCGATTGCACCGGCCAAGCCTCCCGCAGTTCATCCAGATACAATAGTTATGCTCACCATGGAAGAAGCCATGAAGCAAAGCGCGACCCGCTTTGCCGCTGGCGAAATCGTCAAAGGTACCATCATCGAAGTCCGCCCCAAGGAAGTCCTCGTGGACATCGGCTACAAAAGCGAAGGCGTTGTTTCAGGCCACGAATTTGAAGACATCAAGACCGTCAAGGTCGGTGATCAGGTCGATGTGCTGATCGAGAAGCTCGAAGACAAGGATGGCATGGTCATCCTCTCGAAGGAGAAGGCGGAGTTCAAACAGAACTGGGACAACATCCTCACCATTTGCAACGAAGGCGGCACCATCATGGGCAAGGTCAAGGCCGTGGTCAAAGGCGGCTTGATCGTGAACATCGGCGTGGAAGCGTTCCTCCCGGCTTCGCAGATCGACATCATTCCGCCGCGCAACCTCACCGGTTTCGTCGGCAACACGTACGCCTTCAAGGTTGTTAAAATCAACCAGGACCGGCAGAATATCGTCCTCTCCCGCCGCGAATTGATCGAGCAGGAGCGCAACGAGAAACGCGCCAAGCTGCTTTCCGACATGACGCCGGGCGACATCCGCAAGGGCACGGTCAAGAACCTCACCGATTTCGGCGCGTTCATCGACCTCAACGGGCTGGACGGCCTCCTGCACATCACCGACATGAGCTGGGGCCGCATCGGCCATCCGTCGGAAATTCTCAAGGTCGGCCAGGACATCGACGTCGTCGTGCTCGACATCAACCGCGAGAAAGAGCGCGTCAGTCTCGGCCTCAAGCAGAAGCTCGCCAATCCGTGGGAGCAGATCGAAGCCAAGTTTCCGGTCGGCACCAAGGTCAAGGGCAAGGTCGTCAACCTCGTTCCCTACGGCGCGTTTGTGGAATTGGAACCGGGCGTCGAAGGTCTCGTGCATGTCACCGAATTGTCCTGGACCAAGCGCATCGCCAAGCCTTCCGACGTACTCAAGGTAGGACAGGAAATCGAGGCGGTTGTGCTCGGCATCAATCGTGACGAGCAGAAAATCTCGCTCGGCATCCGCCAGCTTGACGTCAATCCGTGGGACAAGGCGATGGAGAAATACCCGCCGGCCACCCGCGTCAAAGGCAAGATTCGCAACCTCACCAGCTACGGCGCTTTCATCGAGTTGGAGGAAGGCCTGGACGGCATGATCCACGTCTCCGACATTTCGTGGACGCGCAAGATCAACCACCCCTCGGAAGTCTTCAAGAAGGGCGACGAAGTCGAAGCGGTCGTTCTCGAAATCGACAAGGCCAACCAGCGCATTTCGATGGGCGTGAAACAAATCACCGAAGACCCGTGGAGCAACATCGACAAGTACTACAAGGTCGGCGACCTCGTTACTGGCAAGGTTACCAAGCTCGCGAGCTTTGGCGCTTTCGTCGGTCTGGCGCATGACATCGACGGCCTCGTGCACATCTCGCAGATCAGCGAAGAGCGAGTGGACAAAATCAAGACCGCGCTCAAGGTGGATCAGGAAGTCACCTCGCGCGTCATCAAGATCGACAAGAGCGACCGGCGCATCGGCCTGTCCATCAAGGCGGCCAACTACTCGCAGGAACAGCTCAAGGCCGAGCAAGCCGTGCTGGACTCGCTCAAGCCGGGCGAAGACCTCGTGGCGTTGCAACACGCCTTCGACGCCGCCGACGAGACGAAGTAGGCGAAACCGTCGGAAGCGAAGTAAATCATTCATAACAGGCGGACGGAAAACCGTCCGCCTGTTTCTTTAATCCGGCGAAGAACAAGGTGAAGCCGTGGACGGCCGCAGTTTCCCCTTGAGAACGTTGCCGTCAACCGCGATAACTTTCCCGCTCAATGAACATCTACGAAGAATTGCAGTGGCGCGGGTTGGTGGCCGATTGCACGGACACCACGGAACTGCCCAAGCGCCTCGCGACC
>JBKJSC010000131.1:0-16103 GCA_046593035.1 Limisphaerales bacterium
ACGCCACCACCGAACCGTCGTTCTTCAAGGCTACGGTGTGGAAAAGTCCCGCCGCAATGGCTGTCACCTCCCTCTGCGCCGCGGCGGGCACCGTCGTTTGGCCGGAGGCGTTGTCTCCCCACGCCACCACCTTGCCGGGAGAGGCTGCCTGAGCCTTGCTGGCTCCGGGTGAAGCGCAAACGAGGAGGAGCAACGGTAGAAGAAATTTTTTCATAGGCTTGAGTAGTGGCGGAACTGTAGCAGTGTTCATGGCTTGACGCGAGGTTATTCGGCAAAGAATTCTGCGCCATGTGCAAGATTCAATTCAGTTGAATTCCAAGAGCGCAGTCGTGAGAATCAATGCGATGGCCGAACAACATTTCATCCTCGCCACCGCCGGGCATGTGGATCACGGCAAAAGTTCGCTGGTCAAGGCGCTGACCGGCACCGATCCCGACCGGTTGCCGGAGGAAAAAGCGCGCGGCATCACGATTGACCTCGGCTTCGCCCATCTCCAACTCTCAACTCTCAACTCTCAACTCTCAACCCAGTTCGACCTCGGCATCGTCGATGTCCCCGGCCACGAGGATTTCGTGAAGAACATGGTGGCCGGCGTCGGCTCGATTGATCTGGCGCTCTTCATCGTCGCCGCGGACGACGGCTGGATGCCGCAGACGGAGGAGCATTTGCAAATCCTCACCTACCTCGGCGTCACCCGCGCGGTCGTGGCGTTGACGAAAATTGATCTGGCGCAGGATGAAGCGGCCAGCATCGCCGCGCTGCGTCAGAAGCTCACTGGAACTCCCTTTGCGGACGCGCCCATTGTTCCCACGTCCATCGTGAGCGGGCGCGGAGTCGAAGAGTTGAAGCAGGTGCTCGCGCGGGAGTTGGCGAGCACGCCGCCGCCGCGAGACATCGGCAAGCCGCGTCTGCCGGTGGATCGCGTGTTCACGTTGCGCGGCATCGGCACGGTCGTGACCGGTACCCTCATCGGTGGCGGGTTTCGGCGCGGCCAGGCGGTGGTGATCCAGCCTGGCGCGCGCCCGGCGAAAGTGCGCAGTCTGCAAAACCACAGTTCCGACGTGGAGCAAAGCGCACCCGGCAGCCGGACGGCGGTGAACTTGCCGGATGTGCAGAGCGCTTCCGCTGGCAGTGCGGCCATTGAGCGCGGCGAAATCATCACGCTGGCGGAATTCGGCACGGCGAGCGTGACGATGGATGTCGTTTTGGAAAAGTCGGCCCGGTTGCTGGTGGTTCAAGGTGGGGACAATGTCCCGGCGCGCGAAGACGCCCGCCCGCCCTTCAAGACGGCGGCGGCGCGGCCATTGAAAGACGACGCGTTGGTGCGTGTCCACCACGGCAGCGGGAACACCCCGGCGCGAGTTCATTTGCTCGACACAAAACATCTCGCGCCGGGCGAACGGGCGCTGGCGCAACTGCGCTTCGAGTCGCCGGTGTTTGCGTTCGTGGGCGACCGCTTCATCGTGCGTGATGGCTCGGAGCAATGCACGCTGGCTGGCGGAGTGATTCTCGACACGGAGGCCGCGCGCCGGCAGTTTCGCACGGAGACCCGGAGGAAATTTCTTGGTGCCCGCGCACAATCGCCGGACAGCGTGGAGGCATTCGTTGGCTCACAACTGGTGCGGGACGGCGCGTGTCGGCGCACGTGGCTGCTCGTTCAATCGCGTTTCAGCGCGACGGAAATCGCCAGCGTAATCGCGCGCCTGGTGACGGAGAAGCGCGCCATCGCCGCCGGTGACTGGGTGGCGGACGGCGGCTGGTGGCAGGGAATGCAGCAGCGCGCCGCAGGGTTGATTCATGCCGCGCACAAGACGCATCCCGACCGGCCGGGCCTGGTGTTGAGCGAACTGCGCAGCGCGGTGACGAAGTTGCTGCCGACGCCGGAGTTGTTTGAGGTGTTGCTCGCCGAGCTTTACCGGAATGGATTCGTCCAGACGGGCAATGCCATTCGCAGCGCGGCGCACAAGCTGGCCTTGCCGCCGAATCTTCAAGCCGCCGGCGCAAGAGTGCGCGCGGCGCTCACGATCAAGCCGCTGGAGCCGCCGTCGCGCAAGGAACTCGCGCCCGACGCGCTGACGCAGCAGGCGTTGCGCTTCCTGCTCAACAGCGGCGAGGCGGTGGACTTGGGCGAGGAAGTGGTGCTACTGAAGGAGCACTTTGATCGTGCGCGAGAGGCGGTGGTGAAATTCATTCGCGAGCACGGCCCGGCGACGGCGAGCGATCTCCGCCAGATGCTCGGCACAAGCCGGCGAATTTTGATTCCACTCTTGGAGCGTCTCGACCGCGATGGCGTGACGCGAAGGGATGGGGACAAACGGGACTTGAAGAAACCGTAGCTGCGGTGGCTGATTCCTAAGGCGGAACTTGAACCGCGCAGATTATTTTCCAGCACCCGTGTCCAAAGTCGCCACCTGCTCGTTGCCTTCTTTGACGCGAATATGCCGGTCGGCCGGGAGATCGGTGAACTCCTGGATCAGCCCGCTCGGCCAAGTGATGGTGAGACGATCCACTTTGGATGCCTTGGCGAGGCCGAAATGGACGTGCGCCGGGCCTTGCGTGCGAAAGTTATTGGCCGGGAAAAGTTCACGCGTGATCTTCATGTCGCCGACCTGGGCCACGATCCGCGCACCAATGCCGAGTGTGTTGCTCTTGGTACCCCGCAGTGAGACTTCGAGCCAGTGCGCCTTGGGGAAGTGGTTTTCAAACATCAGGAACGAGCCGCCGCCGGACTGCCGCACGATGAGGTCTTCCATGCCGTCGCCGTTCAAATCGCAGGCCACGACGGCGCGCCCATCGCCATCGCTGTCGGCACCGGTCAGTCCGGAGATTTCAAAAAACTTCTCACCGCGCGAACTGAGATAGACGCGGTTGCGCTCGTAACCGCTAAGGCTCTTGCCTTGGGAGGCAATGAACCAGGGGTTTTCCACCCACCAGTCCTGAAGCCGTTCATCCGGTTTCTTGGGCGAGGGGATGATGGCCATCCGATCGAAAGGCTGTGACACGACAGCCTGCCAGAGGCAGGGTCACCCATCGGGTTCTTCCCTGCCCGCGCTGGCGAAACCCGCCGTCGCATAAATGTCGAGAAAACCGTCATTGTCCAAATCAACGAACGTCGGTGCGTACGCCCAGCCGACGGCATGAACGTCCAACTTCTTTCCAGACCGTTCAAAGTTCAGACCGCCGTGGTTCCGGTAAATTTCGCTGCCGGTGACGAAGCGTTTCATCTTGGCGAAGACGTTGGGTGGATAGCTGCTCGCCGGGAGATTTTCCATGATTCGACGGCCAGCCTTGCTGTACATATTGGCGGTGTAGATGTCGATGTTGCCGTCGTTGTCGAAGTCTCCGACGCACATGCCCATAGAGCCGAAGTCGCCCGCGTCATCCAGCAGGTGGACTTCCTTGAACGTCCCGTTGGCTTGGTTGACCAGCAGAATGCCGCCACCGAATTCGTTGATACAATAGATGTCGGGCCAGCCGTCGTTGTTGGCGTCGAGCCACGCGGCGGTGAAACAGGAGCGGAAGCCCGCCGTGGCGTTGGCAGTTTTTGAGACCTCTTCAAATTGCCAGTTGCCGTGATTGTGCCAAAGCTGGTTGCCGGGACCACCGGGGCCATCAATCCACGAGTTGACTTGGACGGAGTTGCGTTTAGGGCCGTTGCCGCCCCGTGTAATGTAAATGTCAAGCAGGCCATCCTTGTCGAAATCGCCGACAGTCAAGCCGGTGATGCTCCTCGCGTCATCGAACCACAACTTGGTCAAGAACGTGACATCCTCAAACCTGCCGGAGCCAAGATTCCTGAACACTTGCGCACCCGTATGGTCGCAGATGATCAGATCGACCAAGCCGTCGTTGTCGAAGTCGCCAAAGACCGCGCTCGTGGCGCTGCTGAGTGCCGGGCGCGGATCCGACTTTTTCTTGGTCGGTTTGCGGGGCAGGCCCGCTTTTTCCGAGATCTCCTCGTAGCGACCGTCGGCAAGGGCGTGGAAAAGAAAAACCCCTTTCGCATCAAGCACGAGCACGTCTTGCCGCCCGTCGTTGTCAATGTCAGCAAGATACACTCCGCCAGTGACGTTCACGCGTTCTTCGGCTGGCATCTTCCAATTGTCTTGAAACAAGGCCCGGTCGATGCCGCGCTCCTTGGCCACCTCGGCCATCAGATCGTGGGTGCAGGAGCTTTCCTGCAGGCCGTAAACGCGCAGCGATTGGATCCAGCCCGGGTCAGTAACGATCACGTCCACGTCCGGCACGCGGAGTAAGTCGAATTCAAGTTTGGCGAGCAATTCACTTTTACCGCCCCCGGTGCGGCCGCCAAACATGCGCAGCGCGCAACTGCCCTTCCAAGCGCCAGCCAAGTTGCCCGGCTCAAGCGGCGACAGGCTCATCAGCGCGAGTTCCACTTTGGCGTCCTTGCCGAAATGGCTACGCAAGCCCAGGAGATATTTCACAAAAGCGCCCGCCTCGGCCGGTTCGGGCCGGGCCTTCGGTTCGTTGGTGGTGGAGGCGCGGCGGATTTGAAGGACTTCGTTCTCGAGGCCTTGACCTTGGGTCACCGCAAGCGTCTCGCCGCGAAAAGCTGGGGCCAGAAATCGCGCGAGTTGATCCGCATTGTTTTTTTGGAGGGTGGCGCTGAGGGCCGGAAATCCTTTACGGGTGAGGGTAAGGCCGCGATGTTCGATCTCCGCGATGAAGACCCGGTTGCTCTCGGCCAAGGGAATGTCGGTGCTTGGCTTGAGTCCGGCCGGGAGCCTGGATGACGCATCCGCTGCGTTGGCGGTCAGTGAGAAACCAACCAGCACACAACCCACCGCCAGTATCGTGCAACTAAGCCAAGACTGGCGGAGGCGTTCGTTTATTCGGACAAACATCATGTTCCTATCCATCATCATATCCGCAATTTCCAAGCGGGCGAATCATCAACCAATCAAACCACGCGCGCAACTATTGCCATCCACATCGCAGCGATATTTGGCGGCTGCAAGCTACGTTTCCACCATCAGGGTGTCAAGATTTGCGCCCATGCTACCGCGTGGGTCGCGTATTCAAATCCTACACCATTTCCGAGCTGAGGTGCAGTGTCAGTGGTGAACCGCGCCGTTTGCGTGGTGGATAGGCCATTCTCAGGGGTGAGCTGAACCGGAAGTAAACGATGGTGTTGCGCTTTTCAGCAACAACTCCCGCTGTCACAACACTGGCCCGCGCCGCTCGTCGCCTGAGAATCATGGCCCTTGGTTTCCTTGGGATGGCGCAGGGCGTTGGCGGCACAATCATACGCTTGGGCCTCGGTCAGGGGGATTTCCTGGAGCGGTTCGATGAATTCAAAGTAATCGCGATAGGGTGCCTGCTGGAAAAGTTGAAAGGTTTTATCGCACACCGCATAGCGCTGGCCGCGCTCGAGGCGGTGATGATCGTCGTCAAGCACCTCCTTGAACGGCCCACGGTAAATCACGGCCTGTTTGCGTTCAAAGCTGTCGCCTTGCTTGCCCTTGAACGCTTCCACGGTTACGGAACGGAATTCAATTCCCTGCACCGTCTGCCACGGTTTCACATCACGGTTCCGCAGTTGGATGCCGTAAAAGCCCGCGTCTTCAAACGATTTCAAAAACAAATCCTCCCGGAACGCACCGGAGATGCAGCCGCTCCACAACCGGGGATCGTGTTGCAAATCCTCCGGCACCGACTCGTCGCTCACGATGTCTGAGATTACCGCGCGCCCGCCCTTGCGCAGCACGCGGAAAATCTCCTGAAACAATTGCTGCTTCGCTGCGGTCTGTACTAGGTTCAACACGCAATTGGAGACAACGACATCAACCGATTCGGACGCCACCAGCGGATGGCGGACGCGCAAATCCACCGCCAGTTCGTCCGCCGCCAAGAACGACGCGGCGTCCGTGATCGGGTGCCGCTTGAGTTCCAAGTCGAGCCGCTCCACGTCGAGCGCCAGATCCTGGATGCGGCCCTTGCGGAACTCGACATTCGCATAGCCCAACCGCTCCGCCACAATCGGTGCGTTGCGCCGGGCAATGGCCAGCATCTCGTCGGTCATGTCCACACCGATGACTTTGCCAGTGGGGCCGACGACTTGCGCGGCGATGAAGCAAATCTTTCCCGTGCCACTCCCGAGGTCGAGCACCGTCTCGCCCGGGCGCACATAACGGCTCGGATCGCCGCAGCCGTAATCCTTCTCGATCACTTCGGCCGGGATGATCTTGAGAAATTGCGGATCGTAATTGATGGGGCAGCAAAGCGCGGCCTCTGGCTGCAGTGCGGCGGCGGCATAGCGTTGTTTGACGTTGGCCTCGGGATTCAATGTGCTCATGATGCCTCGTGGTTCAGATTGGTTGCCATACGAAAAGTAGTCCCTCGCTTACTGCAAAGACAATGGAAAATGAATCGCGGACTTGGCCGGTGCATGATCACTGTGTTTTGCGTGCCGCGCTACGATCGTGGTGAATTGGGGATTTTCTTGGCCAGCGTTTTGCGGGCGAGTTGGGTGAGGAAGATCGTAACTCCGACCGTAGCGAGCAGGCCGACCGCATACAGCGTCCATTCCAGCGGCGTGTGGCTGCGTTGACCGGCAGCGGCATTGGCCAGCGAGCCGAGGTAAACGTACATCACCGTGCCCGGCACCATGCCCGCCCAAGACGCCAGCACGTAATCGCGCAACGACACGCGGCTGAGGCCGAACGCGTAGTTCAGCAGGGTGAATGGAAACACCGGCGAGAGCCGGGTGAGGCCGACAATTTTCCAACCCTCGTCTCCCACGGCCTGGTCGATTGCGCTGAAAGTGGGATGATTTTCAATCCAACGCGTCACCGCGTCGCGGGCCAGATGGCGGCCAATCAGAAAGGCGCACGTCGCCCCAATCGTCGAGGCGACGGAAACATACAACGAGCCGCGTACGACGCCGAACAGCGCACCCGCACCGAACGTCAGGGCCGATCCGGGCACCAGCAACACCGTGGCCACGATATAAATCAGGATGAAAAGAGCCGGTCCCCACGGTCCCAGCCGGTCAATCCAATCGAGAGCCTGTCGCAGCAAACCAGCCGCAGAAAACAAAGGCAGCAGCGCCATGATCACCCCGAGGACGAGCAGCCAACGGAGCCAGGGTATCCGTCGGGGAGTGCTGGGTGCGGGCGGATTCATCACGTCAGCGCGCCGGTGCAACTGCTGCCGCTGCCCGCAGTGCAGGCTAGACAATGCACACCGGTCTGGATCGCGCGGCCCTCCAACCATTCGGGCGTGATGTCCCAGAGTGAAAGCGGCAGTCCGTTTTGAAGGCGCAGGCCGAGCATTTGGTTGAAGTCGCAATCATACAACTCGCCGTGATAACCGACGTTGAGCGTGGTGCGACACATGAGGCCGTTGACAGTCGCGGGATTAAAATTGTTGGCGAGCAGTTCGAGATATTCGTCCCACTTGCCTTGCTGGCGCAGATCTTCCGCAAATCGTGCGATGGGCTGGTTGGTGATCGTGAACAATTGGTGGAAGACGATACCGAATTCACGCCGCAACACTTCCTTGTAGTCCGCCTCCAACTCGGCTTGCGGTCCCGGCAGTTTTGCGCCCAGCGGATTATAGACGAGGTGCAACGGAAGCCGAGTGCCGTAACCGACTGCGTTCAGCTTTCTCAGTGCCGCGATGCTTTTGTCGAACACGCCGTTGCCGCGCTGTTGGTTCACGTTCTCCTTGGAATAGCAGGGCAGGGAGGCGATGACCTCCACCGCGTGCGCCGCCAGATACTCCGGCAGCCAGGCGTAGTCCGGCTCTTCGATGATGGTGAGATTGTTACGGTCGATCACCGTTGCGCCGGCGGCTTTCGCGGTCTCGACGAAGTAGCGGAAGAATTCGCTCAACTCCGGCGCGCCGCCCGTGAGGTCTACCACTGACGGGCGATGCTGCTGAATCCACGCGCCGATGCGATGTGCCGTCGGTTCGTCGATCATTTCGGTGCGCCAGGGCGCGGCATCGACGTGGCAATGGCGGCAGGCTTGATTGCATTTGCGCCCGACATTGATTTGCAACGTCTGCAACGCCGCGCGCCGGAGCGTGAGTTGGTGGGCATCGAGTTTGTGCTCAAACAGATTCATGTCGTGCCGCCAAGATAAGCGGCGTGGTAAAATATTCCATGCGGAAACGCGGAGACGAGCTGATTGTGTTCCTCCGGTTGCTCATCGCGCGGCGCGATATTCCTGCCAATCCTTTTCCGTGTCCACATCGGAGAGTTCGCGGAGCAGATGGACGTTGAGCCTGGCGGCGCGTGCTCGGTCTTGTGTTTCGCGGAGCACGGCCTGGGTGCTCCAGTGGATAGTTTGAAACAGCGCCGGCTGCGGTGAATGCAAACCAATCAGCCAGTACCCGCCATCCGTGGCGGGGCCGAGCACGACGTCGTGTTGCAACAGCGCAGTCCAGGCGTCGACGATGTCTTGGGCCGTTACCACGGGGCAATCCGAGCCGATGATGACGACACGCTGCACTCCTTCGGCGAATGCCTGGGCGAAGGCATTGCTGAGACGCTGCCCTAGATCACCGTCACCTTGTGGTCGCACACGCCAGAGGGGGTGCCGCCAAGGTTCAATTTCTGCGGCGGCATCATCCGGCGCAAAACGCAGTTCCACTTCGAAAAGCGCTGTGAGATTTTGCAAGAGCGCTTCTACCAGCGTGCAATAGACGGCTGTGGCGGCTTCGGAACCAATGCCCTGGGCCAGCCGGGTTTTCACCGTGCCCGTTCGCGGAGCTTTGACAAAAATGACCACTCGCTCAGGAGTCATGGAACCTCATGTATCGTTTGAGTGAAGTGTCGCTCTCAAGCCAGCACGTCTTGGATCACATGGCCGTGGACGTCCGTCAGCCGGCGTTCGATGCCGTTGTGATAAAAACTCAGGCGCTCATGGTCGAGGCCGAGCAGATGCAGGATCGTCGCGTGCAGATCGTAAATGGTCGTGATGTTCTGCGCCGCTTGATAGCCGAATTCGTCCGTCGCGCCGTAACTGAAGGCGCGCTTCACGCCCGCGCCCGTCATCCACACCGTGAAGCCTTTCGGATTGTGGTCGCGACCTGACGAGCCTTTCTGAAACGTCGGCATCCGGCCGAATTCCGTAGTCCAGACCACCAGTGTGTCGTCGAGCAGTCCACGCCCTTTCAAATCTTTCAGCAACGCGGCGCAGGGTTGATCGAGGATGGGTCCGTGCCGGTCGTAGTCGGCCTTGAGCGTTTTGTGGCCGTCCCAATTGCCGACGCCTTCACCCATCGCGTAAGCACCGTTGAACAATTGCACGAAGCGCACGCCTCGTTCCAGCAACCGCCGCGCGAGCACACAGTTCCGGGCGAAACCGGCCTTGATTTTGTTTGCGTCATCAAGCCCGTAGAGCGTGCGGATGGCGGCGCTCTCCTTTGACAGATCGGCGACTTCCGCTGCGCGCAACTGCATCTTCGCCGCCAGTTCGTAACTGGCGATGCGGGCGCTCAACTCCGTGTCGCCGGGATGTTGTTTGAGATGGCGGCCATTGAGCAGCTTGAGGAAATCACGCGTGGACAATTCCGCAGCTTCGCTGACTTCCGGCGGGCGCTGCAGGTTGGCGATCGGTTTGTCGGCGCTGAAAGGCGTGCCTTGGAACACGGCGGGCAGAAACGCGGAGTTCCAATTGTTGGAAGCCGACTGCGGCACGCCCCGCGGATCCGGGATGGCGACGAATGCCGGGAGATCTGCGCACTCGCTGCCAAGCGCGTAGCTCACCCACGCGCCCGCGCTGGGGAAACCATCCAGCGTGTAGCCAGTGCTCATCTGGTTTTCCGCCGGGCCGTGCGTGTTGCTCTTCGCGGTCATCGAATGGATGAAACAGAATTCGTCGGCCATCGCGGCGAGGTTTGGCAAAAGATCGGAAACCATTTTTCCGCTTTGACCGCGCGGCTTGAATTCCCAGTGCGACTTGACGAGGTTGCCGTTCTCGCCTTGGAAAGTGATGAGCTTGTCCGAGCCGGGCATCGGCTGGTCGTGGCGCTTGATGAGTTCGGGCTTGTAGTCCCAAGTGTCCAGGTGGCTGACCGCGCCGGAGCAAAAGATGAGCAGGACACGTTTGGCCTTGGGCGTGAAATGCGGCACGCGCGGAGCCAGTGGGCGATCAGGTTGGATGACCGGACGAACGGGAGCATGCGCGCCGTCGGTTCCGAGCAAGCCTTGTTCAGCCAGTAAACTGGCCAGCGCCACACCGCCGAGACCGGTGCCGGCGTGATGAAGGAACGAGCGCCGGTCAAGCAACCGGCGGCCGGCGTGGGAGAGAAAAGCTTCGTTCATTAGAAAACATTGATGAACTCGTTCGCATTCAGCAGCGCGCGACAAAAAATAATCAAGCCTTGTTCCCGCACCAGGTTTTCGGAAGCCGCTAATTCCTCGGCGGCGGGTGGACGGTTGAACGCCAGCCGGAACGCCCGCTGAACCTGGGCTTTGACCTCCGCACCCGCTTCCATTTTCAGGCGTGCTGAAAAAAACTCCGCCTGCTGCACGATGAACCGGCTGTTAAGCAGGTTGAGCGCTTGCAGCGGCGTGGTGGAGCGCGTGCGACGGGGCGCAATCTGTCCCGCGTCCGGGCAGTCAAACGTCCCGAACGTGTCGTCGAGTTGCATGCGCGGTTTGCTTTGATATACCATGCGGCGAAATTCCGACGGGCTGAATTCCTTGCGCGAGTTGTAAACCTTCACGTAGTTGCTGTTCGGCTCGAAGAGATCGAAGCCCGGCCCGCCCGCGCGCAAATCGAGCTTGCCCGTGACGGCGAGAATCGCATCGCGGATCGGCTCGGCCTCCAATCGTTGCGGCGGGAAACGCCAGAGCAACCGGCTGCTCGCGTCCGCCGTCAACGCTTTCGCATTCGGCGTGCCCGCCTGCCGGTACGTGCTGGAAAGCAGGATCAATCGGTGAATCTCTTTTACTTTCCATTTGCGCGCGATGAATTCGCTCGCGAGCCAGTCGAGCAATTCGGGATCTGTGGGACGCGCGCCATTCAAACCGAAATCACTCGGCGTGCTGGCCAGGCCCTCGCCAAAGTGGTGTTGCCAGATGCGATTCACCATGACCCGCGCGGTGAGCGGATGCGCAGGATCGGCGATCCATTTCGCCAGTGCGATTCGGCGTTCTTGCTCCGGCGCATCGACAGGCAACTGCACCTTCGCTCCAAACTCTGCCACCGCGCCCGGTGGAACGGGTTCGCGTGGCTGCATCGGGTCGCCACGATGCAGCCGGAACGTGGTTTCGGGCTTCACGAAGTTGCCCGCATAAACCATCGGCGTGATCGTGGCCTCCTTGATTTGTCTTTCGAGCTGTTGCCGTTGTTGCGCCAATTCCTTGAGCCGCGCCGCCGCGCTGGCGGAAAGGCCCGCGATTGTCGGAATTGCTCCGGCCTTGTTCTTGGAGTTCAAACTCAGGCGGTCGGCGGAGGATGCGACCGGCTTCCAATTCTGGCCGTCGGTTGAAATCTCAAATTTGTAATTCGTCGGCAATCGGTCGTTGTAGCGCGGCACATTGTCGCGATCACGGCTCCACACGACTCGGTCAATCATTTCTGTGCGTGGGAACTCCAACTGCACCCAGCCTTTGCCGCGCTCGTTGGAAATCCAGCTTCGGTCGTTGCCATACAAACCGTCGTTGACGTGTTCCAGTTTGTGGATTTCGTAACCCGGCAGCGTGCTCGAGGCCGTGGCTTTCGTCCCCGCGCTGGCCAGTGCCACGTTGCGCGGTGCGGGACCCGCGCTGAACACTTCCAACTCGTCGAGGCACGGCTCCAATTGTGTCGTCTCGGAAATCGTGCAGCGCACAAACTTCGCCTCGACCGGCGCAAAGCGCTCGACGTTTGTGCCGCGCGTCACCGGTGCGCGAATCCCCGGCGTCGCGGTGGCCGACAATCCTGTTTCCGCGCCGCTGACCTCTTGCAACAGCAACACATCCGCTGTCACGTAGGCATCCGTGGTGCCGCCGCGCAGAATGATTTTGCTTTCCGGTCCCAACGTGCGCACCCCGGCGTCGTAAAATCCGCTCCACAATGGCTGCCCCGGCACTTCGTCGCCGCCGTCGGCAAACTTGCGCTGATCCACCTTGGCGATTTCGGTTTGATCGTTCTTGGTTTCGAGATCGCCATCCGCATCGAGCATATAGCGCGCATCCGGCGCGTGCGTGTTCCAGCCGCAACCCCACGACACCCAGACGCGGAACCGCCCGGCCACCTTGGGTTCCCACGCAAAGACATCGCGGTTCGCGACCTTGTTCCAGTATGAATAGTCCTTGCCCAGGTTGGGCAACCGGGTGGCGTCGCCTGGATCGTCGGCTTGGCCACGCCCGGTACCGGCGCGGTGTTGCTCCAATCCGAGCCGCGGCACCAGTTGCGTCACGCGCGGCGCATTCGGGTTGGATGTGAGCGGCGTGTCGTCATCCAGAAAAAAGCTGGCGATCAGACTGGCCATCGGCTCGAACTGTGCGAGGCCGATTTCCACAGGCTTTAATTGCTGTCGCAGTTCCTCAACTCGCTTCATCCGATCAGGATAATCCGCCGATTTGAGCGCTCGCTCGCCGTGTTGCACGCCGGCAAACACCGCGCGCATCGCGTAGTAATCCACTTGTGAAATGGGATCGAACTTGTGGTTGTGACAACGCGCGCAGCCGACGGTCAGCCCCAGGAACGTGCTGCCCGTCGTGCTCACCATGTCGTGCAATTCATCGCCGCGTTGCATCAACGTGAGTCCGATATCCGGGCTTTTCACACGGTCCCACGGGCCGCCGACGATGAAGCCCGTCGCGGCATCCTGACCGAGCGCATCCCCGGCGATTTGTTCGAGTATGAATTGGTTGTATGGTTTGTCGTCGTTGAAAGCGCGGATCACGTAGTCGCGATAGGGCCAGGCGTTCGGGCGCGGTTGGTTGGTTTCAAAGCCGTCGCTCTCGGCGAAACGCACCACGTCGAGCCAGTGCCGCGCCCAACGTTCACCGTAACGCGGCGAACCCAAGAGGCGTTCTACGAGCTTCTCGTAGGCATCCGAACTTTTGTCGGCGACGAACGCGTCCACTTCTTCGGGCGTCGGCGGCAGGCCGAGCAGGTCGAAACTTAGCCGGCGGATCAACGTGACTCGGTTGGCTTCCTTCGTCGGTGACAATTTTTCCTTCTCCAGTCGGGCGAGAATAAAATTGTCCACCGCATTGCGCGGCCAGCGGTGATTCGCAACCTTCGGTGGCACCGGACGCGCGACCGGTTTGAACGACCAGTGTTCCGCCTTGGCCGCGCCGTTCGCCGCCACCGGCCACTTCGCGCCTTGATCAATCCATGCCCGCAGCAGCCCGATTTGTTCCGCCGTCAACCGCTCGCCCTTCGACGGCATGAGCATATCGTCCACCAGCCCAGATACAAAATGGACCAATGGGCTGTCCGCGCTTTTTCCGGGGATGATGGACGGCGCGTAATTGTCGCCGCCTTTCAACGCCGTCGGGGAGTCGAGCCGGAAACCGCCTTTTTGTTTGTCCGCGCCATGACATTGTACGCACGATTTTTCAAAGATGGGTTTGATGTCCCGCGCGAAATCAACCGGCTGGGCGGCGGCGGGAGGCAATTTGGATTTGTCCACTTCCACGGCGGACACGGCACCCAGACAACAACACATCGCCCCCACCAGCGTCGCCAAGGCTTGGTCACGGACACGTTGACTTATGTGCAAATTGTTCAAAGTTCACTCAGGTTTTGAAATGGACGTTAGCGCAAAGTTATTGGCGCACAAACGTAAAAAGAGATTCACCGCATCAAGTCGCATTGCAGCGGACTGACGCTTCGAGTGGACGGCTATTCAACCAAGCGATGGACTTTGCGGCCACACCGTGCTTGCACAAAAGGCAAAGGCGGCTATCCTGTCAACCATGAGATCTCAAACAGTTGACATGACCCAACAGCAGCGAATCGCCTGTCTGGGCCAGCGCGTGCTGGCGGGCGGCCGGATTGACCGCGACGAGGCGATGTTCCTTTTCCAGCTCGAAAATTCCGCCGACATCTTCGATCTCATTGCGTGGGCCAACCGCATCCGCGAGCATTTCAAGGGCAATAAGATTCACCTCTGCTCCATCGTCAACGCCAAGGCCGGCGCGTGCTCGGAGAATTGCAGTTTCTGTGCGCAGTCGTCCGCCTATCAGACCGGCTCGCCGAAATACGGCTTCGTCGATCCCGAACCCGTGCTCGAAGCCGCCGAGGAAGCGAACCTCAACGGCGTCACCGCCGTCGGCCTTGTCGCCGCGTGGAAAGGATTGAAGGAAGGCCCGATGCTCGACGAAGTGTGCGATCGCATCCGCGAATTAAAAGCCACCGGCAAGACGCGGCCCGACGCCTCGCTTGGCATCATCAAGAGCCAGGCCGTCGCCGACCGTCTCAAGGAAGCCGGCCTCGAATGTTACGGCCACAACCTCGAAAGCTCCCGCCGCTTTTTCCCGCAAACCTGCTCCACGCACACCTACGAAGACCGCATCGAGACCATCGGCTACTTGAAAAAAGCGGGTCTCAAGATTTGCTCCGGCGGCATCATCGGCATGGGGGAAACGCGCGAAGACCGTTGCGACCTCGCGCTCTCGTTGCGCGAACTTGGCGCGAACGTCGTCCCGATCAACATCCTCAATCCCATTCCCGGCACGCCGTTCGAGAAAAATCCGCCGCTGCCGCCGTTGGAAATTTTGAAGACCATCGCCTGCTTCCGGCTGCTGCTGCCCCGGCAGGAAATCATGATTGCCGGCGGCCGCACCGTGAACCTGCGCGACATGCAGAGCATGGTCTTCACCGCCGGCGCGAGCGCATTGATGGTCGGCAATTATCTCACCACGTTGAACCAGTCCGTGGAAAAAGATTTGCAAATGCTGAAAGACCTAGGCCTCGATCCGAACTGGGACAGCCACGATTTCAAAGATCAGGAGGAAGGCGACTGCGGATGTGGGGAAGAAAAGTGCGAGACGGAAAAGTTGGTGGAAAATAGCACTGAGGTTTACGCAAAGGTGTGAATCTGTAATCATCCGGCATGGCAATCACAGCGGAACTTGAAGCTACCGAAACCATGAAAGCCGAGATGCGAAAAAAGCTGGCACAGGAAAGTTTTGCGGAAAAAATCCGCAAGGTCGCCTAACTCGTCCGGCTGGCGAAAACTTTCCTGCAACCGGCAACCGATGTGAAAAATGGAACGAACGGTTACGCGAAACCGGAAGTGTCGATTCACACTTCATTGATCTTAATTATTTAGAATGGCCAGCGACATATATTCGCAGGTGCTTGGCAAGGATTGGTGGGCGCTCGCCGAAAACATCCGGCTTGCTCATGCAGTTGACCAGGAGGCGCGTGGGGGTTTTTGCATTTCGCACGGAACCGGCTGGCTGGCGAGGCAGTTGGCCCGTTGGTTGCATTTGCCAAAAGCCGCTAAGTTGGCTGATACAAGTTTGAAAATAACCACCGAAGGCACCGGAGAGCGCTGGGAGCGGCAATTCGATGGCGAGGCATTTACCACCAGGCAATGGATTGGAAAGGGTGGCCACTTGGTTGAACGCCTTGGCGGATGCGAGTTGTATTTCAAACTCCGGGTGGAAGACGGGAAACTTTTTTATGAACAGCATGCCGCAAAACTTTGTTTGGGTGCATTGAGTATTCCGCTGCCGCTCACCTGCGCTCCTCATGTGTCCGCAACAGAAATATCCGACGGCCGAAAAAGCGTACTGGTGTCAGTAACAGTGACTCTGCCGCTGGTGGGGCTTTTGATAGCTTATGAAGGATATTTGAACGTGAAAGGAACATCGTCATGACTGTCGCATTATGGCTGCTGGCTGTGCTTGGAGTGATGGGCGCATTCGACACACTCTATTATCATGAGTGGCGCGCAAGGCTGCCCGCGCAAGGTTCACTCGCGGCACCCGAATTGCGCCTTCATGCGGCCAGAGATTTCTTCTATGCGGTGCTTTTTGGGACTCTTCCTTGGTTGGGTTGGCATGGACATTGGGTGCTTGTTCTAGTGGCGGTCATTGTCGTCGAAATAATCCTTACCCTGTGGGATTTCGTGGTTGAAATCGCAGTGCGGAAACCGCTTGGTGACGTGTATGCTGGCGAAAG
>JBKJSC010000260.1:0-10424 GCA_046593035.1 Limisphaerales bacterium
GACGGCGGAAAGGTCGATGCGAGTTCGATCATTGAAACGGACTGTCCAACTTCTCTCAAAGCCGAACCGACTCGACCTTTCCGCCGTCGCTCCGTGCATTGTGTTTCCCGTGATTCACCCGGCGTTGTGCGCCTTGCCCGGGCTGCGGCGCGAAGCGGACGTGCGCGTGCTGTTCGGCGGCGAGTTTGCGGATGATCTTTGTGGCTCGATCTATCGGATTCCCGATCTGCTGGCGCACACGTCGTTGTTCCAATTGGCGCGAGGTTTGGGTGAGCCTCCGTTTGGGCCGCGACTGCTCTTAAGCTGGATCAAGCAACGTTCGCTCTCCGTGGTCGGGCGATTGAAACCGAAGCTGCCATTTTTGGATGAGTTGCCGGAACTATTCGGTTCGGAACTTCGCGAAGAGTACCTCGCATGGTTGGAGCGGCGTCGCACTGAAGCAGCGGGTGATACCGATCCTTGCCGAGACCTCGCGCTGCGACTCGAAATGGATGGATGGGTGGATATGAACTGGGCCGTCACCAGCGCGTTGGGGATTCGCCGCTGCACGCCTTTTTTCAACCGCGAGATCATCGAACTGGCGTTTGAATGTCACCCGACCGAACTCATGGGGCCGGGGCCAAAAAAAATACTGCGTAATGCGTTGCACGACGATGTGCCGGCGCAAAATTTGTACCGACCCGACAAAGGAAACTGGGGAGCCTATTCCGGCAGAAACCTAGTGGCTTGGGAATCCGCCATACCAGGGAACGTTCAACCCCTCATCCGTCCGGACTGGATCCCGTCACCACCCGGCCAGATCGAAAAGCGGTATGCCGATGTGCTCAGTCGTTTGAATGGTTTGGTGACTTCCCTCTCCACTTGGCGATCTCGACAGGCAGTTGGACCGTATTCGGAGATTCAGCCGCATCTTTCCACTTGACCGTTCAAAGATTATACGCTAATTAATGAGCATGAAAACGGATTCAAAAAGTCAGAAAGTAAAGAAGGCCTACCAAGCCCCCACGCTCATCAAATATGGCAAGCTTGAAGACTTGACCCAGACTGCGGTGGGTGGCGGCTCTGACGGTGCTGCCTTGGGATCGGTTTAGGGGGTCTTGAACGGCGGGCATAAATTCGACCGCTCGAGATTACTTGGGGTTTCTTTAGTCAAGCCTTTAGTCTAACTGATTTCAATAGGATCAAACGGAACGATGAGTTCCGTTTTTTCTTTGTAGTTGCTCTTCCAGAGAGATAATTCTTCTTTCACGCCCACCGCGAGCAGTTCCCTGTCGGGGGTGTTAGATCATCACTGTGATTTATGCGTGCGGAGATTGAGTTGCTCCTTGATTGCTCCCGATCGCGCATGGATGCCGAACGAGCCGTGCGTATCATGACGTGGGTTCAAGCCGGGCTAGATTGGCCGATGATTCTTTCGCGCGCGCGCCGGCATCGCTTGATGCCGCTGCTCTGTTGGCAACTTCAGGCCATTTGCCCCGAGTCCATCCCTGGCCAAGTCTTGGAGCAACTTCAGCGTGAATTTCAGGCGAACGCCCAGCGCAACCTGCTGCTCGCCGGTGAACTGCTCAAACTCCTTTATGCTTTCAAGCAAGTCGGCGTGGAGGCCATGCCTTTGAAGGGGCCGGCACTGGCCGTCTCAGCGTATGGCAATTTGTCTCTGCGACAGTTTATTGATTTGGATGTTGTAGTTTGTCCGTCGGATGTGCTGCGGGCGAAGGACGCGCTCGCGGCCAACGAGTATCACCCGGTTGATGTCTTGACCCCGGCGCGTGAGCAGAGCTTTCTCCAGTCGGAAAGCCACTCGTATGAATTCCTGCGTGAAGACAGAAAGGTTTCCGTGGATGTTCATTGGGCCATCAGCCAGCGGTGGTATTCGTTTCCTTTGACCACGGACACATTGTGGAGCGATCCCCGGCAAATCGACTTTCTGGGCACGAGGATTTCTTCGCCGCCACCGGAGTTGTTGCTGCTGATACTCTGTGCGCACGGCAGCCGGCATTACTGGGAACGCTTGATCTGGGTTTGTGATGTGGCGGAACTGATCCAATCGCAACCGCACCTGAATTGGGAGCGAGTCTGGGAACATGCACGCTTGTTGCGCAGCGAACGAATGCTGCTCACCGGTCTTATCCTCGCGAAGAAATTACTTGGAACCCGCCTCCCGGCTGAGGCGGCGAACCGCATCGAGGCAGACCCGGTCGCTCAAGCGCTGGCTGCGAAAGTGGAGCGCTGGCTTTTCCTTGCAGCGGACAGCCTTTGGATAACTCTGCAAAAGCGTCTGTTCATTTTGCAAGTCAGAGAGTGCTGGCGGGACAAATTCGCCTACGTTCGGCATCTGCTTGTGTGGAGCATCACTCCGAACGAATTGGACCGGGCGTTCCTCCCGCTGCCGGGGGCCTGCTCAGTTTTTTACTACCTGCTCCGGCCGGTGAGGCTCGTGGCAAGATGTTTGGGTCTTTCCCGTAAAAAGTCCGCTGTGGCCACGGTGGGAAACCGCTGAAAGTTCACTTGGCTCCAGGTTTTCCGCGCACCCGCGTGTCGCCTTGAAATACCACCACCGGCTTTTTGAGAATCATCGACCGCCGCACGGTAAAGGTTGTTTTACCAGCGAGTGAAATAACTTCCAACGCCTCCCAGCCGTTCAAATCCCACGCCGCGAAACTGTGCCGGTAAAAGTGCCAGGAATCCGATGTTGCGGCGGCAGGAAGAAATTTGACGCCCAACGTTTCCGTCAAGATGGGATGCAGGTAATCCCAATCCCGATCGTTGTAGAGCACGCGCGGCACAAATCGTTTTAGCTTCAACGCCCGGGCCACGCCCTCGTGTTCGACGCGGAACATCGGTTCGAGCGGGTCTTCCTGCGTGTGCAAGAGCAGCAACGGCGGACGGAAAGTGGCGCGAATGAACGTCTGGTTGGTCAGGGCGCTTACCGCGTCGAGCAGAGTGTGGGCACCGGGCGACAATGTGGCGCGACCCCGGTTGAAGAAATAGAATTCATCCGTGGCGCCTGGCATGAAGATCATCGCCTTCACGACTTGATTCGATTGAAACGCGTCGAGCATCACCGCCACGCAGTTGGACTTGTTTAGTTCAGTGACGCGGCTGTTAAGCGGCATTTGAGCCAGCGCGGCCTGCCAGTTTTCCGCGGCACGCGCCGGACGGTGAGGCGTGATGAGGGCGATAAGAATGAAGATCGACAGCGTCGTTCTGTAGGTGAGCAATTGGTTTAACATGGTCTTCGTCTTTTTTCGCGGCCAATAAATCGCCATCCCTCGTTCACAGGGTTAGCTGCACCAACCGTTCCTCGATCTGCGCCGTCCAGCGGGCGATGAAACTCAAGGCGCGGTACATTTGCTCCAGCCGTTCAAGGGGCAACGTGGCGCGGCGCTGCTCGGTTCCCGTGTCCGGGGCTGATTCCCAAACGGAGTTCATCGCCGCTAATTCCCCGATGAGTTCACCGTGCTGGAACAGGATTTTTTTGCGCAACGCATTCAACGTTTCAGTCCACTGCATTCCCTTTTCAAACCACTGTACTTTGAGGAGTGGGGAAGTGACCTTCGCTTTCTCGGTAAGAAACGCATCGACTTGGCGGCAGACTTCGCCGACTTCCACGAACAATCCCATCGTTTCGGAAGGGAGTTGTTGCACGGCCTTTGGCTTTGCTCCCAGTTCCAGTTCCAACAAGTGGAGGAGGCGATCCTTCGGTTCGCGGAGGCAAAGGTACGCGGTGTTCAATTCGGTGTAACGCTGTTGCGCGGCAAACTGGTCTCGTTCCGGCGCTTGGTGAAATCGATCCGGGTGGCATTCTGCCGACGAAGCGAGGAACTTTGCCTTCAAGGAATCGGGGTCGATCCACGGGCGGCGTGGCTCTTGGAACAAGGCAAAATGATCCGTCATCGGCAGCAGGATACAAGAATTCAAATGCGCCTCAACCTTTTGCTGAATCCATTGGACATAAAACTGTTAACCGGATGGTCTTGGGGCCTAAATCGCACGGCTTCTCCGGTTTGGCGCTTTCCCAGTTGACGCTCCTCTAGGGCGGCTCGTAAGCTATCTGGACTTACCGCTCAAGCGCGTGAGGCGTTTGGTCGGGAATTTTTTATGTCCGAAGGATATTGCGTTAAATGCAAGGCGAAGAAGGAAATCATCGACGCCGTCGAGGAAGTGATGAAGAACGGTCGCAAGGCCATCAAGGGCAAATGCCCGACCTGCGGCACCGTGATGTTCAAAATCCTCGGAGGCAAGGCCGTTCCTGTCGCCAAGCCCGCGTCCACTAATCTGCCCGCCTCGTCTGCCTAGATTCACCGTATGTCGCAACAGCTTGCTTATGTCATCATCACCCCGTATTCGCTGCACAAGTCCCGCACCGGCGGAATCTTGGCGCGGCTGATCTCCCGCACGGGTCTGGAACTGGTCGCCGCACGGATGTTCATGCCCAGCCAGGAACTGGTGCAGCAGTATTCCGAGACGGTCGTTTCGGCCAACGACCCGCAAGACCGGCGGATTCAGGAACTCATTCGCGAATACATTTTGCAGAACCTGAGCGCCGACCCCAAGACGGGCAAACGGCGGCGGGTGATGATGCTTTTGTTCCGCGGAGAGGATGCGGTGCGCAAAGTCCGTTCCGTGGTCGGCAATATCAGTGCCGAGCGTTGTGGCGGTGAAACGATTCGCGACACGTACGCCGACCTCATCATCGACGAGCACAATCACGTTCGATACTTCGAGCCGGCCGTGCTGGCGGCTCCGAATGCCCAGGAAGCTGATGTCAAACTAAAGCTATGGGCGAAGTTTTCCGACAGCGACGGCGGTTTGGCCGAGAACGTCATCACATATCCGTCTGGTGAAAAGCCGCAACGGACTTTGGTCATCATCAAGCCCGATAATTTCCGCTTTCCCAATGGCCGCCCCGGAAACGTCATCGACTTTTTTTCACGCACGGGTCTCTACATCATTGGCATCAAAGTCCATCGCATGAGTGTGGAGCAGGCTGTGGAATTTTACGGCCCTGTGCGCGACGTGCTGCGCACCAAACTCAAGGACATCGTCGCTGCCAAGGCGAAGGCCAGCGTGGAAGCAGAATTTGGATTTGTTGTGCCGCCGGCGGAGACGGCGCAACTCGGCGAGATTCTGGGGCCGATCTTCGGCGACAACCAGTTTGACAACATCGTCCGCTTCATGGCTGGCCGCGCTCCCGGTGAGTGCGACCCGACTACAATGAAACAGCCGGGCACGGAGAAGAGCATCGCCCTTGTCTATGAAGGACTCGGCGCGGTGGGAAAGATTCGTGATGTGCTCGGCCCCACCGATCCTTCCAAAGCACCGCCGGGATCAATCCGGCGCGAGTTCGGCCAGAACATCATGGTCAATGCCGCCCACGCCAGCGATTCCGAAGAAGCTGCGCGCCGCGAATTCGACATCGTCAAGGTCGGCGAAAACACTTTGCGCCAGACGGTCGAGGAATTTTACGGCAAGCTGTAACACCGCAGAATTCTGGCCTCGTTTGAGGATTGGCTGAACCACAGGTGCGGTCGGACGGTTGCTGACGAGGCCTGAATTTCGGACATGGGCCTTCGTCTGACACATGCCACTATGTTGCGTCGCCGCGCGAACACACCGTTTGCTGCGAGCCAGTTCAGTTCGCTGAACGGGTGGCGAATTCTTGCGGTTCTGGCCGCGGGCTGTTTGCACACCGTCGCAACCGAGGTGGACGTTTCCAAACTCCCGCCGTCCACGAAACGGAAGATCAATTTCGTCCAGGATATCCAACCCATTCTGAGTAAGAACTGCTATTCCTGCCACGGGCCGGAGAAACAGAAGAGCGAGTATCGCCTCGACGTGCGGGAGACCGCGCTGAAGGGCGGTGCCAGCGGAGCGGCGGCGATCGTGCCGGGCAAGGGCGCGGAGAGTCCATTGGTGCGGTTTGTTGCGGGGTTGGATGAGGACGAACTGATGCCGCCAAAGAAATCCACCTCCACGCGGCTCACGGCGGAACAAGTGGGGATGCTCCGTGCGTGGATTGATCAAGGCGCTTCTTGGCCCGACTCGGCAAATGCAAAAGTGGTGGACAAGCTTGATTGGTGGTCGCTGAAACCGCTGGTGAAATCAACTGGAGCAAGTTCGCACACGATTGACGCGTTCATCTCCGCAAAGCTGGCGGAGAAAAATCTGACGCTGTCGCCCGAGGCGGGCGCGCGCACGCTTTGCCGCCGGCTGTATTTCGACCTCACCGGCCTGCCGCCGTCGCCGGAGGAGATGGACGCTTTCGTCGCTGACAAGTCACCCGGTGCTTACGAGCGGCTCGTGGACAAACTCCTCGCGTCGCCACGTTACGGCGAGCGCTGGGCGCGGCATTGGCTGGATGTGGTGCATTTCGGCGAGACGCATGGTTACGACAAAGATCAACCACGACCGAACGCGTGGCCCTATCGTGACTACGTCATCCGCGCGTTCAATGAAGACCGGCCGTACGCGCGCTTTGTGCAGGAGCAGATCGCCGGGGATGCGCTTTTTCCCGGCACGCGCGACGGTGTTGAAGCGCTCGGCTTCATCGCCGCCGGCCCGTGGGATCTCATCGGTCACGCGGAAGTGACCGAGGAGAAAATTGACGGAAAAATCGCGCGTCACCTTGACCGCGACGACATGGTGGCGAACACAATCAACACGTTTGCCTCGCTCACGGTGCATTGCGCCCAGTGCCATGACCATAAGTTCGACCCGATCTCGGCGGAAGATTACTACAGCTTGCAGTCAGTGTTTGCCGCCCTTGATCGCGCGGATCGTCCATACGATGACGACCCGGTGATCACATCAAAACGCACGAGGTTGCTGGACAAGCAGCGTCCGCTCAAGGCCCGCGTGGAAGAGTTGAACGGCAAGGCGAGTTCACTTGCAGGCGATGTAATCGTGGCGCTGGATAAGAAGCTCACCGATCTGAAAAAGCCGGAGGGGAATCTCGCGGCGGCCTTCGGCTGGCACTCCGCGTTGGAGTCGAAACAGGATACAGCCAAATGGGTGCAGGTCGATCTCGGCCGCGCGACGGGACTGAGTCAAGTGGTGCTGCATCCGTGCAGCGATGATTTTAACGGCATCGGCGCCGGGTTTGGATTTCCGATGCGATTCAAGATCGAGTCATCGAACGACGCGGACTTCCGGTCTGGAGTCGCGTTGGTGGCGGATGAGACGGCGAGGGATTTCACGAACCCGAAACTCCGCGCTGTCGGCTACGGTGCCGGTGGTTCGGCGCGCTTTATTCGCATCACCGCAACCCGGCTGGCGCCGCGCCAGAACGACTTCATGTTTGCAATCGCGGAGTTGGAGGTGCTCGATGTCACGGGGCGCAATCTGGCTGCGGGTGCGCCGGTGTCGTCGCTCGATAGCATCGAAGCTCCGGTTCGCTGGTCCCGCGCCAATCTCACCGATGGCTACTACCCAGGCGTGGATCCCGCCAAACTTGCAACTTCGCGAAGTGACACAACCAAACTGGCGCAGGCGAGACGGTTGATTATCGAGGCGATGCTCAGTGAGAAGGAGGTCGCCGAATTGCAAGCGACGGAGCAGGAACTCGTGGAGATCGAAAAATCTCTGATGGCGTTGCCCAGACCGCGCGTTGTTTATGCCGGCACGATCCACATGGGCAGCGGCGCGTTCAAGGGCACCGGTGCCAATGGCGGACGCCCGCGTGACATCACCATTCTGGCGCGCGGCGATGTGAAGCGTCCTGGCGCAGCGGTGAAGCCCGGCACGATTTCCGGTGTCACCGCTCTCCCCGCGCGCTTTGATCTGCCGCTCAACGCACCGGAAGGCGAACGCCGCGCCGCGCTGGCCCGCTGGCTTACGGACGCCCGGAACCCGTTGCCATGGCGGAGCATCGTGAACCGTATCTGGCAATATCACTTCGGTCGCGGGCTGGTGGAAACGCCGAACGACTTTGGCCGCATGGGCGCACTGCCTTCTCATCCGGAATTGCTCGACTGGCTGGCGGTGACGTTTCGCGACGACATGGCTGGCTCTTTCAAGAAATTGCACCGGCTCATCGTCACGAGCGCGGCGTATCGGCAATCCTCCGCCACGATCAATAAGAAGGCGGCGCAGTTCGATTCCGGCAATACGCTGCTCTGGCGGCAAAACCGGCGCAAGCTGGAGGCCGAAGCCATTCGCGACAGCGTGCTCGCCGTTTCCGGGAAACTCGACCTCACGATGGGCGGGCCTAGTTTCCAAGACTTCGTGGTCACGCATCCGGAGAATTCGCCGCACTACGAATATCAACTCGCTGACCCGGAAAACCCGGCGATCCACCGGCGCTCGGTGTATCGGTTCCTCGCCCGTAGCCAGCAGCAACCGTGGATGGCCACGCTCGATTGCGCCGATCCATCGATGCTGGTGGAAAAACGGAACCAGACCATCACGCCGCTCCAGGCGCTGGCGCAGCTCAACAACCAGCTGATGGTCGTGATGGCAAAACACTTTGCCGCTCGCGTGGACAAGGCGGGAGTGGATATGCCGTCGAAAATCACGCAAGCCGTTCGCATCGCTTTGCAACGCCCGCCAACCGCTGATGAGTTGAGCGCCCTGTCGGCTTACGCCACCGAACACGGCCTCGCGAACGCCTGCCGCCTGATCGTGAATTTGAACGAATTCGCCTTCGTTGATTGAACCGAGCCATGAACAATTCTCCCTTTCACCAGGCCCGCACCGGCACTCCGCTAACCCGCCGCGAGTTTCTGTGGAACAGCGGCGGTGGGCTTGGCGGCATCGCACTTACCGCCTTGCTGGGCGGCGAAAAGCTATTGGCTGGCACCACGCCCGGCGTGCTCGGCGGCACGCTTCATCATCCGCCCAAGGCCAAGCGCGTGGTGCAGCTTTTCATGGCGGGCGCGGCGAGCCACCTCGACTTGTTCGATTTCAAACCCGAACTCGTGAAACGCCACGGACAGCCGAGTGATTTCGGCGAGCCGGTGGAAGCCTTCCAAAACGGCCTTGGTCCGTGGCTCAAGCCAGTCTGGGAATTCAAGCCGCACGGAAAATCTGGCAAGATGTTGGGCGAAGTCGTCGCCGATCTTGGCTCCGTGGTGGATGAAATCGCCTTCGTTCATAATCTGATCGGCAAGACCGGCGTGCATTCGCAGGGCACGCTGTTGCAATCGACCGGCTTCAATCGGCCCGGTTTTCCTGGCATGGGTTGCTGGGTGAGTTACGGGCTTGGTTCGTTGAACGATAATCTGCCGACCTTCGTGGTGCTGCCCGATCATCGCGGACTGGCGTCCAACGGGACGAAGAATTGGGATGCCGCTTTTTTGCCGTCGCAACATCAGGGCACGATCATTTATCCCGGCACGGCCAATCCGATCACCGACCTTTTCCCGGACAAACGCGGCGATTTCATCACCGCTGCGAGCGAGAGTGCCGGAGGCAAAGTCATGGCGCGACTCAACGAGGCGCACGCTGCCACTCGCGCGGGCGACCAACGGCTCGAGGCGCGCATCCGCAGCTACGAACTCGCTGCCAAGATGCAACTCGCCGCGCCCGAGGCGCTCGATATTTTGAAGGAACCCGCCTCGATCCTCGAAATGTATGGCATTCGCAACGACGTGAAGGAATGGCCGAAGGAAATCAACGCGGGAGAGGAAATGGATTTTTTTGGCCGCAAATGCCTGGCCGCCCGCCGTCTGCTCGAACGCGGCGTGCGCTTCGTGCAGGTCTGGAGCGGCAACGACAACGGCTTCCCGCGCCGCAACTGGGACTCGCACGAAGACGTCGAACGCGATCACGGCCCGCTCGCGCGGGGCTTCGCGCGCGGGGCTTCCGCCTTGATCCGCGACTTGAAACAGCGCGGACTGCTCGACGATACCATCGTGCTGTGGACGACGGAGTTTGGCCGCATGCCGTCGGGGCAGGGCGGCAAAGGGCGCGACCACAATCCGTATGTTTTCACGAACTGGCTTTGCGGCGGCGGCATCAAGGGTGGTATTGTCGCCGGCGAGAGCGATCAATGGGGTTACAAGCCGCTCAATCGAAACGCCCCCACCGAAGTTTACGACATCCACGCGACGATGCTGCACCTGTTGGGCATCGATCACACGAAGCTGACCTTCCGCAACAATGGCATCGACCGCCGCCTGACCGATGTGCATGGGCATGTGATCAAGGAACTCCTTTCGTGAACAGCGACATCCAATGGGTGACGACGGAAAATTTGCATCGTGCAATGCCTGCGGACTCAACCCTTCATGCCTTGATTCGCAGGGCACGAAAGCGCTTCACCACGCCACCCATGAGAGGTGCGAAGAGCCACGGGCAGGCCCGATACATCCACCACGCGACGCGAACGGAGAACGGAAACATGATGATCTCCTGATTGCGCGCCACTCCGTGCAGGATGCCTTTCGACCTGAGCTGGCTCCATCGCCCAGCGCAACGGAAGC
>JBKJSC010000290.1:0-6453 GCA_046593035.1 Limisphaerales bacterium
CGCAGCAGGCCCAGCAAAATATGTTCCGTGCCGACGTAGGTATGCGTCAGCGCCTTGGCTTCCTTGGCGGCCAGAGAAAGCACTTTCTTGACACGCGGCGTGTACGGGATGTTGCCAATCACCTTTTGATCCGGCCCGGTGCCGACCTGCTTCTCCACTTCAAGACGGACCTGTTCGAGATCCAGCCCGAGCTTCTGAAGCACGTTGACCGCCACGCCCTGGCCCAGTTTCAACAGCCCGAGCAACAGATGCTCGGTGCCGACAAAATTGTGGTTGAAGCGATCTGCCTCCTTGCGTGCCAACACGAGCACCCGACACGCCCGCGGTGTGAAATTGTTATGGGAATGATTGTCTTCGTAGCGTGTCAATGCCAACAATCTCTTCTCTCGCGCCTTGGCGATCGCTTCGTATTCAGTTTCAAACTGCGACTTATAGGCTTTGCTGGGCTTGCCAGCGAGCCAGCTAATAAAACCGCGCAGCAAACCCTCCTGCTTGACCACTACTCCGTGCTCGTCGTTTTCCCGTGTGATGTCTTCCACTTTCACAGCGATTCTCTCCCTGGCGCTCAGATACGCCGCGTCCACCAGCGCCATGGTCTTCAAATTGTCGCGCCCACTGATGGCCGGTTCCTTCCCCGTTTCCAGCGCGAGGAGCAGTTGCGCCATCGTGCCGATGAAGGCGTCGGGAAACCAGCTCTCGCTCCACGTCGGCTGATGAAATTCTTTGTCGCCCTTCGCCGCATAACGAATCGTTGACGGCGTCGTGTAGGGATCCTTGCACCAGCCAAGTTCGCCGATGGCCAGGCCGTTCGCGCCTTCGATGCGCCATTGGATGTGCGTGTCGGCGGGGCAGCCTTCCTTCGCCGGACCGGTCCAGGTGTCGTCAATACCCACGCAGCGCAGGCCGCTGGCGTATTCCAAAATATAGGTAGCGATGCCGTCGGTGTGCGGAAACTTCGTGCGCGGGTCGGTGCGGACGCTGCAATAAATCCCCTCCGGATCGCCGAACCAGTAACGAAAGCAGTCCAGGTGGTGAATGGACATGATGCGCAGCGTCACCCAGCCCAACTCAGCTTGCCACGGCATCCAATGCGGAATAGCGCGCATGTCGATCGTGGCGAACACCGGCTCGCCGATCGTGCCGTCGGTGAGCAGCGTCTTGGCGGCGCGCACGCTGTGGTCGTAGCGCATGTTCTGGTTCACCGCGAGCGTGATGCCGGCGGCTTCGCACGCGGTCACGGCTTCGAGAGCTTCGGCGTAATTCATGCCGAGCGGCTTTTGCGCGAGAATGCCTTTCACGGTTTTGCGCTGGCACGCGGCTTTGATCAACGCGAGCTGCGCGTTCGGCGGCACGGCGATGTCGAGCACTTCGATGGACGGATCGTCGAGGAGTTGTTCGTAAGTGTCGTAAACTTTGGAGATGCCGTGGCGCTGTGCGGTTTTCTCGGCGTTCGCCCGCGTGCGCGAAGCAATGGCGACGGGATTGAAACCCGCCTTACGATACGCGACGAGATGGCATTCGCTGACAATGAACCCGCTGCCCAGCACGCCGATGCGCCAGTCCTTCCGCTGCGGCAGCGGTGAATGGATGTCCAGGTTCATGGCTGCGGCGTGGCTTGCTTGATGTCGGCGATGAGGAAGACAGGATAGGTGAGAGGAAGCTTGGCGGGCATGGTGCGCGATGGTTCAGGTTGTTAGGCGCAAGATTAGGGAACAACGGCGAAAAGACAAGAGTGAAGCCGGTCGGAAGCCTGAAGCACAATAATCTTTCTTGTTCGCCGTCGTCGTCGGTTTAGATTGCGCCGACAGCATGGACAACGAACTCGCATTTGACCAGGCCGGGCGGATTCCCGCGCCGGATGACAACGCCGCCATCGCAGTGCGGCGGCTCGCGGTCGGCACACGCCTCACCGGCACGCCCGGTGGCTTCGTGCTGCCGCACACGATTCTGGAAGGGCATCGCTTCGCCGTCGTGCCGATCGCGCCGGGTGAACCGCTCACGTCGTGGGGTCTGCCCTTTGGCCTCGCCACGCGACCGATTGCGCCGGGCGATTATCTGTGCAATGAAAAAGTCCTCAATGCCTTGAAAGAACGGCACGCCGAATTCGCACTGCCCGCGTCGCCGAATTTTCAAAATCATCGCGTCCCGTTTCAAGTGGATGCACACGCCTTCCGACCGGGTCAGCAAGTCCCGCCCGCAAACGAACCATTGTTCTTCGAGGGCTTCGCGCGCGGCGGATCGCGCGGAGTCGGCACGCGCAATTTCGTGGTCGTGCTTGGCACAAGTTCCCGCACTGCGAGCTACGCCCGCGCGTTGGTAGATCGATTCAAACAGGTGCCAACAGATTTTCCCAACATCGACGGCGTCGTCGCCGTGGCGCACACCGAAGGCGGCGGTGCGACGATACCGAACAATTTGGAATTCACATTGCGGACACTGGCCGGATTTTTAGTGAACCCCAACGTCGCCGCCGCGCTGGCGGTGGACCTGGGCACCGAGGCCGTCACGAACGCGATGCTGCAAAAGTATCTCATCGATCACGCGTACCCGCTGGACGGACTGCCGCTCCGTTTCTGGAGTCTGCGCGGAAATTTCCTGCCCGCGCTGGCCGAAGGCGAGGCGATGGTGAAGTCATTGCTGGAACCGGCCAATGCCTGCCGGCGCACGCGGCAATCGGTCGCGCACCTGCGCATTGGTTTGCAATGCGGCGGTTCCGATGCGTTCTCCGGTGTGTCCGGAAACCCATTGGTCGGCTGGGTTTCCAAGGAGTTGATCCGCCACGGCGGCAGCGCGAATCTGGCGGAGACCGATGAGTTGATCGGCGCGGAACCGTACGTCCTCAGCAATGTTCGCAATCTGGAAACCGCCCGCGCTTTTTTGCGGCAACTGGAAATCTTTCAGGAGCGCGCCGGCTGGCACGGCCACGGTGCGGAAGGCAATCCCTCCGGCGGTAATGTCTATCGCGGCCTCTACAACATCGTCATCAAATCCATCGGCGCGGCGCGTAAGAAGGATCCGGCGCAGCGGCTCGATTACGTGATCGATTACGGCCAGCGCATGACCGCGCCGGGTTATTATTTCATGGACAGCCCCGGCAACGACCTCGAAAGCATCGCCGGCCAGGTGGCGGCGGGCTGCAACATTATTTTGTTCACCACGGGCAATGGTTCCATCACCAATTTTCCGTTCGTGCCGACGATCAAGCTGATGACCAACACCGGCCGTTACCAGATGTTGACGCACGAGATGGACGTGAACGCGGGCCGTTATCTGGATGGCACACCGATGGAGGAACTGGGTCGCGAAACGTTTGAACTGTTTCTGAAAGTCGCTTCTGGCAAGCGCAGCGCGGGCGAATTGGCGGGCCATTCCCAAGTCCAGCTCTGGCGCGAATGGCGACAAACCAACGCCAACCGGCTCCAGGAAATCCAGAGCGCACCGAAGCCGGACGGCGAGCCGTTGGCGGTGCGCGACGGCGCATGGCCGGAACTGCCGCTCCTCCATTCCCGCGCGGATCAGGTCGGCTTGATCGTGCCGACGAGCCTGTGCTCCGGGCAAATCGCGCAGTTGATCGCGGACAAACTCAACCACAGCCCCGACACGCGCGCGAACGGCATCACGCGCTACGTCGCGCTCGCGCACACCGAAGGCTGCGGCAATTCCGCCGGCGACGCCGAGCAATTATTCCTCCGCACTATGGTCGGTTATCTGCGTCATCCGTCGGTGAAACGCGGCTTGATGCTCGAGCACGGCTGCGAAAAAACCCACAACGACGCGCTCCGAAATTTTCTCGTGGAAGAAAACGTGAACCCAGACCGCTTTGGTTTCGCCAGCGTGCAACTGGACGGCGGCATCGAAAAGGTGACGGAGAAAGTGGTCGCGTGGTTCAACGTCTCACCGACGGAACGAGCGCCTGCGCCACAGGAAAGCGGCTGGGAATCCATGCGGCTGGGTTTGACCGCCGTGGGCTTGATTCCCGACGCGGTGGCGGCGGCGTGCGCCCAACTCGTCCGCGCGATTGTGCACGCGGGCGGCACGGTGGTGGTTCCGGAAAATGCCGGGTTGTTGAAGTCGGCCAGTTTTCATGCCGCACTATTTGCCTCGCCCGCGTTTGCGCCGACGATTGCCTACGGTCAAATCCCGACGAAGCCCGGCTGTCACATCATGCAAACCCCCACGGATCATTCGGTGGAAATACTGACGGGTTTGGGCGCGACGGGCGTGACCGTGATGCTGGCTTACGTGGCCGGCCCGCCGCTTCAAGCGCACCCAATGGTGCCGCTCATCCAGGTGGCTTCCACCGGCGACGCTCCATCTTCCGCCGCCAACCGGGATGATTTCGATCTCGTGCTTGAGCCGGAAGCGACAGCGGCCACGGTGCTGGCGGAACTGGCGCGACTCGTTGCGATGGTGGCGTCGCGCGAATACACGCCCAAACTTTTTGCGGAAGGTAATGTCGATTTCCAGATGACGCGCGGCCTGCTGGGCGTTTCGTTGTAGCGGTGGGGGAGGGCGGGGTTCCACCCAAGTTCAATTCACGCCCGCCAAATTTTTTCCCAGCCATCGCCCCGCGTCGGGCGTGGTTTCAATTGTACATCCGCGTAAAGAATCGTTTCCGCGTTTTCACCGTATGGCCCACGCAACATCACCTCGCCTTTCGGCCCGATGAGCAACGAGCAACCGATGCACTTGCGCCCCTGCCACGGGCCGTGGGTCAGTGCGCCGACATTGCTCACCCCGGCGATCCAGAGCTGGAAGTCGCGCGCGACCGGTTGATAGTTATCCAGCCAGAGCTGGCCGTACGGCTCCTTCTTTTGATCGTGATTCGCCGGCACCGCCCAGCTTGAAGGCGACAGAATAATGTCCGCGCCCATCAAGCCCAGGGTGCGGCTCACCGTCTGGCCGCGCGCAAACGCATCCGCGCAAATCATCACGCCGAAGGTTCCCCACGGCGTCGCGGCCACGGACAAGCGGTCGCCCTGGGCATACAAGTCGTGCGCGATCTCGAGTTCGTTCAACTTGCGATGATGGATAATGACTTCGCCGGCGGGATCAATCAACACGGCGGCGTTGTAAATGGTTTCGCCCGCGCGCTCGACCAAACCGGCGCAAACATAAACGCGATGCTGGCGCGCGGCGGCGCGAAGTTGGGCGCAGGCCGGGCCATCCGGAATGGCGTCGGCGTCGGTTTGCGCGGCGGGATGAGTCCAGCCGAGGTTCAGGGCTTCCGGCAGCACCACGACCTTGGCGCCGTTCACCGCAGCTTGGGCGATCCGCTCGGTGGCGCGGCGCAAGTTGTCCGCCTTGGCTCCGGGCGTGACGGCCATTTGCACCAACGCCAGCTTGAAAGATTTGTCGCGCATAGTTTGACAGGCTTAATCTACGGATAGGCTTCCGGGAAAAGTCGAGGAGCCAGAGAACTGAAAACAGGAAGCATCCACCCCGGAACTACTACCACCGCTCAACTCTAAAACCACCAAACGTTTTCATACAGGCTCGCACATGGTTAGCTGTCATGTGTTCCTTTCTCTGCACGCCGCTTCTCAATACGCTCCCGCATCGCGACGGCAGCCATCGGAAGTGCGACAACTGCATAAAGCGGCCAAATGAAAGAAAACAATGCGGCAATTGGAACGAGACGCGCCAACCAAGCAAATGACGAACCCTGTGCCGCCAGCCACTCACGCGCGTACAGACCGCCTGCAATCAGCAACGCTAGATGCACGATGGCCGCAACTGAGACTATCGTGACTCGGAGGATCGTTTTGAGTGTTGTGTTCATTGGGACGGGTGCGTGATGCCGCCTAACGACCCCAAGTTAGGCCGCGTGGTCATGATGTCAGGTATCCGGCTTTTCGGAATGCGGCAAATCCGTCCGAGGTTACTTGTTCAAGCTCCTTGAAAAGGGCCTCGTCTCGCTTCGTAAAATTGAAACACGACTGGCCTTGCATTCGGGCCTTCAATTCAGGCGTCATGCGGTCGCGTAGCTTTGGGCAGCCATAGACTCCCATGTGGTGAAAGCTAACATACACCTTGCCGACCTGAACCCAGGCAACGTCCATCGGAACCTTGTGTGTGGGATGGCTGCCGCCCGCCAAGCAGTAACGGGTCGCAGTGTCGGCTGTAACGGATAGGCGGTCAGAATAATTCTCAAGGATGGCACGCAATCGGGCAAAGACATCCGCAAACTCGGACTTCGTTCCTGTCTTCTCAGGTTTCATGGCGAGCGTGTAAAGTGGCCTAACGGATAAGAGCTGAGCCACAGCGGGATGAACCGGTGGCTCGAAATGGGAGCCGCGCTAAACCCAAGAGCGGGGTGGCTGTTGGCTCCAGGGAGAGCCTGTGTGAAAACTCGGTCATGGTTGAAACCTCTACGCCTGGGCGGCGTCTGTGACAAGCATGAATCATCGTGCTGGACTGGATCGTTCGCAGACGTTGCTCTTCCCTGAACGG
>JBKJSC010000036.1:0-23476 GCA_046593035.1 Limisphaerales bacterium
GCGCGAAAGACGTCTTAAAAATATCCATGTGCCAGAGAGTTTTCACATTGGCTTGGCGAAGAGATTGCGCGTCCTGAAGCTCAAGATTAAAGTGAAGCGCGGCGATTGCTTTCCCGAACGCGAAATCAAGTCCGCCGAAGAAGTCAAAAAAATCAGCGCCGCTTTGATGATGGCCGAGGTGGGCATGGCGGAGGGACTCCTCGCCCTGAAATCTTCCAAGGTTGGCAAGGGCGGACGGCTCGTGTATCGCAACGCGCCGCTCACGGCGGACAAACTGCGCGCCATCATCAATGTCGCTATCATTCAAGCGGGCGGCCTGGCAAACAACACCATCGTCGCCGGCGGCAAACAGGGGTGCGATCCTCACGAACGCGGCTACGGCCCGCTGCGGGCGAATGAGCCAATCATCCTGGATATTTTTCCGCGCTCACAAAAGACCGGTTACTTCGGCGACATCACGCGCACCGTGGTCAAGGGGCGAGCCAGCGAACCAGTGCGAAAACTTTACGACACGGTGGCGCGCGGTCAGGAGCTGGGGTTTGGAAAAATGCGGGTTGGTGTGCGAGGTGCAGATGTTCATCAAGCCGTTCAAAAATTCTTTGAAAGCCAAGGCTATAAGACGGGCAAGCGCAACGGGCGCATGGAAGGCTTTTTCCACGGCACCGGCCACGGCCTCGGGATGGAAATTCACGAAGCCCCGCGGGTTAGCTCCACTTCGGATGAAGCGTTGCGTGCTGGGCATGTGGTCACCGTTGAACCCGGACTTTATTATTCCCCGCTTGGCGGCGTGCGATTGGAAGATGTCGCACTGATTACCCGGAATGGGCCGCGTAATCTGACCAAGTTTGAAAAGGTTCTCGAAGTGTGACATCTGCGCGGCGCAGCGTGCCATCCTTTCTCAAGTTGAAATGGATCATCCCTCAAATAGTTCAATGAAATCACGAATACTCGCCCACTTCGCGCCTGGCACTCGACCAGCTTTAAGTTGAACGGTGTGAATTGAAAAGTGTCATGCTCATAACTCAGTTCTGAAACTTCCAATGAAATTCTGGCAAATCGGCAAACGCATTTCCCTCTTCCTGATCGTCAACCTACTGATCGTAACAACGATTGGGTTGCTCCTGTCGCTCTTTGGAGTGGGTGCACGGCTTCCTCGCGATGGCTACGCATCGTTGATGGCGTTTTGTTTCATCTGGGGCATGGGCGGAGCATTTATTTCGTTGGCCCTGTCGCGTTTGATGGCCAAGTGGTTCATGGGCGTGAAGGTTGTCGATCCGGACACGCGAGACCCGGAGTTGCGCGAACTGGTGCAATCGGTTCATTCGCTCGCCCACAAGGCTGGGCTTTCAACGATGCCCCAAGTGGGCATTTACGAGGCAGAGGAAGTCAACGCCTTCGCCACCGGGCCTTCCCGCGCCCGTTCACTCGTGGCGGTTTCCACCGGATTGCTCAACCAGATGCGCCGGCGCGAAGTGGACGGCGTGCTGGCGCATGAGATAGCGCACATCGCCAATGGCGACATGGTGACGATGACTCTCATTCAGGGCGTCATCAACGCCTTCGTCATGTTTCTGGCACGCGTCCTGGCGTTCGTCGTTTCTCAGGCCATGCGTTCCCGCGATGACAATCGCGGCGGTGGAGGTTTTATTGAATTCATTCTCATCATGGTATTCCAGACGGTTTTTTCCATTCTCGGTTCCCTAGTTGTCTGCTGGTTTTCCCGGTGGCGCGAGTTTCGCGCTGACGCTGGCGGGGCGGAACTGGCCGGGCGGGAGCAAATGATTGGAGCATTGACCGCCTTGGGCCGACTTCACGACGCTCCGCCGAAATTGACCGCCGGTGAAGGTGGACGAGCGTTTCAAGTATTGAAGATTTCCAGCCCATCGGGCGGGATTAATCGCTTGTTCTATACGCATCCGCCGCTGGAAGAACGCATCGCCAGACTGCAAAGCCAGATCGGGTGAGCAGTTCGTTTTGGTTGCATCGCTAATTATCTTGCGCACATCCCGGCTTCTCACGATTCTTCCAACTCGCATGGCTGCTGAACGCAAAAAACCAAAGACCGCTGCCAGTCCAAAAGGGGTGCGCTGTGTTGTTGCCCCGTCCGTTCCGCAAGAAATCACAACCGGACTTGTAGCGCTTCCTGAGATTTCCAAGGCGGTGGAACTTTCCGAACCAGTCCCCGCTCCCGTCGAACTGGCCGCCGCCAGACCGGAGGAAAAGATCCGCTCCTCGTATGATGGCGACACGGCCATCAAACTTTATTTGCGCGAAATCGGGCTGGTCAAGTTGCTTACGCCACAAGAGGAAATTGAACTCGCCGCCCGCATCAAGAAAGGCGACAAGAAAGCGCGCGAGCACATGATCAAGGCCAACCTGCGGCTTGTGGTGAAAATCGCCCATGATTACGACGGGCTGGGCCTGCCGTTGCTCGACCTCATCAACGAAGGCAACATCGGCTTGATGAAAGCCGTCGAGCGGTTTGACCCGGCCAAAGGCGGCAAGCTCTCCACCTATGGTGCCTGGTGGATCAAGCAATCCATCAAGCGCGCCCTGGCCAATCAGTCCAAGACCATTCGCCTGCCCGTGCATCTGGTGGACAAGATTTCCAAGATGCGCCGCGTGGCGTTGAAGTTGCAGGAGGTGTTCGGCCGCGAGGCAACGGATGAAGAATTGGCCGAAGAGATGGGCATGACCGCCTCGCGGGTGGCGCAGATGCGCACCGCCGCGATTCGCCCCGCCTCGCTCGACGCGCCTATCGGTGACGATGACGACTCCAACAGTTTTTTCGAAGTGGTGCAGGACGACAATGCGCATACGCCCTACGAGAAGCTCGAAGACAAGACGGTGAGTGCGATGCTCCAGGGGATGGTCAAGACCCTGCCACCGCGGGAAGCGACGATCCTCATCTTCCGCTTCGGGCTGGACGGCGGCAACGAGCGGACACTGGAAGAAGTCGGGGAAAAGTTTGGCGTTACCCGTGAACGTGTGCGGCAAATCCAAAACATCGCCCTGCGCAAGTTGCGCAAGAAAATTGAAAAGCTCGAAGCGGTCAAACATTGACCGAGCCTGCCTCCTCCCTTTATGAGCCACTCCGCCGTGACGCCCGAGGAATTGAAACACGCCATCCGCACCGTGCCGGATTTTCCCAAGCCCGGCATCCAGTTCAAAGACATCACGCCCGTGCTGGCCGACGCCCGGCTGTTCCATGGGTGCATCGAACTGCTCGCGGCCAATTATCAGCCCGGTTCTGTGGACGCCGTGGTGGGCATCGATGCACGCGGGTTTATTTTCGCCGCTGCCGTCGCGCTGAAACTTCGCGCCGGCTTCGTCCCCGTGCGCAAAAAAGGAAAGCTCCCATACTCCACGCACGAACAAAGTTACGACCTTGAATACGGATCCAACACCGTGGCCATTCACACGGACGCGGTCCACGCCGGCTCCCGCGTCCTGCTCGTGGACGATCTGTTGGCCACGGGTGGAACCGCTGCCGCTGCCACGCAGTTGTTGCAAAAGATCGGCGCCAACATCCTCGAAATTCATTTCCTGATTGAACTCAGCTTCTTGAACGGGCGCGATAAATTGAAGAACATCCCCATCAACTCGCTGGTCGTATATTAAGCAGGAACCGCCAGCTTGGGATTTTCCGATTGAATCTGGCCACCGCCTCAAGTCAAGTTGACCCCTGACATGGCTTGGCTGCAATCACTCGACATCGCTCTCTTCCGGTTCATCAACCAGACGTTGAGCAATCCATTGTTCGATTGGTTGATGCCAATCCTCAGCGGCAACAAGCTGTTTGTTCCCGCCATGCTCGTCATGGCCATCGGCTTGGTTTGGAAATGGCGCACGCGTGGCGTTCTCTGTGTTCTCTTTCTGGCGCTCGTCGTGGCGCTGGGCGATCCTCTCATCGTCAACACGGTGAAACACGCCGTGGCGCGGCCACGCCCGCCGGTTGCCCTTTCGGACGCGCTGGTGCGGGTCGGGTTGACGGAAAGTTTCAGCATGCCTTCGGCGCACACGGCGAACTGGTTTGCCGCCGCGATGGTGGTCTTCTTCTATTTTCGGCGCAGTTGGCGATTTATGGTGCCACTCGCGGCGGCCGTCGGCTTTTCGCGCATCTACAATGGTGTGCATTATCCCGGTGACGTTCTGGCCGGCGCGATCCTCGGAGCAGGCTATGCCGCCGGCGGAGTTTGGACGTGCAACGCCCTCTGGCAATGGCTCGGCCCGAAATGGTTTCCGCTCTGGTGGGAACGACTGCCGAATTTAATCAATCCAGATCAACGCCCGTCCTCTCCGCCGGTTTCTCCGCCATCCACAATCGATCAGCACTGGCTACGCCTCGGCTATCTGGTGATTCTGATTCTGCTGTTCGCGCGCTGGGGATATCTCGCCAGCGGCAAGATCGAACTCAGCGAAGACGAAGCCTATCAATGGCAGTGGTCCAAGCATCTGGCGCTTTCCTATTACAGCAAACCGCCGCTCATCGCGTACACCCAATGGCTCGGCACGGCCCTCTGGGGCGACACCGCGTTTGGCGTCCGCTTTTTTTCTCCGTTGATCACGGCAACGCTTTCACTCCTGCTGCTCCGCTTCCTCGCGCGCGAGACGAATGCGCGCGCCGGGTTCTGGCTGATTCTGATTATCACTGCCTCGCCGTTGCCTTCCGCCGGTTCCATCCTGATGACGATTGATCCGTTGTCGGTTTTATTCTGGACCGCCGCGATGATTTCCGGCTGGCGTGCCGTGAAACTTGATTCGACGAAGCATTGGCTCTGGACGGGAGTGTGGATGGGGTTGGGTTTCCTCAGCAAATACACCGCACTCTTCCAATTGCTTTATTGGGGCGTGTTTTTTCTGCTCTGGCCTCCGGCGGCCAGGCAACTCCGCCGCCCCGGTCCTTGGCTGGCTTTGCTCATTCTCGTCGTTTGCACGCTGCCGGTGCTGGTGTGGAATCAGCAAAATAATTGGATCACAGTGACGCATCTCCAAAGCCGCGCCGGCTTGGAACAATCATGGCAGTTCGAGTGGAAATTCCTCCGCGATTTTGCCTTCTCGGAAACCGGCTTGTTAAATCCGATTTTCCTTGTCGCCGCACTCTGGGCCGCCATCGCGTTCTGGCGGCGTAGTCGAAACGACCCCTTTCTACTGTTTCTTTTCAGCATGGGCACGCCGCTGTTTTTGTCCTACCTGCTTTTTACCGTGCGCGCCCGCGTGCAGCCCAACTGGATTGCGCCCGCCATTGTGCCGATGTTTTGCCTGATGGTGATTTACTGGGAAGCACGCTGGCGCGACGGCGTGCGGGCTGTCAAATGCTGGCTCACGGGCGGCGTGTTGCTCGGCCTGTTCGCCGTGATCGTGCTGCATGATACCAATCTGCTCGGCAAAATCACCGGCCACTACTTGCCGCCGGATAAGGATCCGTTGACACGCGTTCGGGGCTGGAGCGACGCCGCGAAAGTCGTCGAAGCGGAGCGTCAAAAATTTCTCGCGGAGGGCAAGCCTGTGTTTGTCATTGGCGCGCATTACGGCATCACCGGTCTGCTTTCGTTTTACATTCCCGAAGCCAAGGCCGGTGTACCCGACCACCCGCTGGTGTATTATCAGTCGTCCGAAAAACCGGAGAACCAGTTTTATTTCTGGCGCGGCTATCAAGCCGATCGGCGGGGTCAGAACGCCCTTTACGTCGAGTCATTCAAACGTGGATCGCAACTCGAACCACCGCCACCGCCGCCGCGGCTGACGAACGAATTCGTTTCAGTAATCGACTTGGGAACCCGCGACGTGCTGTATCGGGGCCGCGTCATTCACACGCTCCGGCTGTTCGCCTGCCGCGACTTGCGCTGACATGGCTGCTTCATTGTGTCATCGGATTTTTTCCGCGCGCGACTACGACCTCGCGGCTACCCTGGCTTCCGGCCAGACATTTCGCTGGCGTCAACAGGGCAGGGGATGGGAAGGCGTGATCGGTTCGCGCTGGATTCGCTTGCGTTCCACGGATGGCAACATCGTTGCGGAGACCGCAGCCCCGGCCGATGATTGGCAATGGCTCGTTGACTATCTGCAACTGGAAGTTGATTTATCCCGGGTACTGGCTGCGTTTCCGGATGACGCTCCCTTGCGCGCGGCGAAGTCGGCGTGCCGTGGCTTGCGTTTGCTGCGCCAGGATCCATGGGAATGCCTGGCCTCCTTCATTCTCTCTTCCACGAAGCAAATCGTGCAAATCCAGCAAATCATCACGCTGCTGTGCGAACGCTTTGGCGAACTCGTCGCTGTGCCGGCAGGACATGAAGCCGCTTTTGGCTTTCCCACCTTGGAGCGGATCGCCGCGTGTAGCGAAGCCGAATTGCGCGCCTGTAAAATGGGCTTTCGCGCGCCCTATCTCCGCGCCACGGCACAAATGCTCATGCGCGGTGAGGTGGACTTGAACTCTCTGCACAGCCTGAAGTGCGAACAGGCGCGCGCCGAACTGTTGAAGTTCCCCGGGGTCGGGCGGAAGATCGCGGATTGCGTGCTCCTCTTCGCCTATGGTTTTCCAGAGGCGTTTCCGGTCGACGTCTGGGTGATGAAAGCCTTGCGCCAGTTTTACTTTCCTCGCCGCCGCCCCAGCTTGAAACGGCTCCAACATTTCGCCGCCACGTATTTCGGTTCCCAAGCTGGTTACGCCCAGCAATATCTGTTTCACTACATGCGCGTGATGGAAAACCGCGTTGCGCATACTAAGCCGAATGTCAATCAGTCCGTGCTCCACAACAATTGAAACTGATCGCTCCCGGCCATGCCTCAAAACTTTGACGTACTTTTCACTCCCGCCGACTTCGCAACGCTTCGCCATCGCGACCTGAGCGGGACGGTGTGCGTGGTCTTCGATGTTCTGCGCGCCACCACGACCATGATGACCGCCCTGGCCAATGGCGCGGACGCCATCATTCCCGTGGCTGAAATCTCGGAAGCCTTGGCCCTGCGCCAGGAACGTCCCAACCTCCTGCTGGCAGGGGAGCGCGATGGCCTGCGCATCCGGGCAATCCAGAGTGGCGGCGTGGATTTTGATCTGGGAAATTCGCCGCGCGAATTCACACCGGACAAGGTCCGCGGCAAAATCATCGCGATGACAACGACCAACGGCACGCGAGCCTTGCGTGCCTGTGCCGGGGCAAAAGTGGTTTTGATCGGAAGTTTCTCAAACCTAGGTGCGTTGGCCGGCTGGCTGCAACGCGAGCAGCCTGCTGATCTGCTGCTCGTGTGCAGCGGAACGCACGAGGAGGTGGCCTACGAAGACACTTTGGCGGCGGGCGCGCTTTGTGAATTGATCAGTTGCAACGAGCCGGCAGGGCAGGGGAGCGACGCCGTCGCGATGGCACGCCAGATTTATCGCGCTACGCAGGGTGATCTATTCGCGGCGATGCAACATTCCCGCAACGCCCGCCGGCTGCTGGCGATTCCCGAACTGCGCGATGATGTTCCCGTCTGCCTGCAACGCGACACGCTGGAATTCATCGCCACCTTGCGCGCGGACGGCACGATCCGTTTGTTGTAGCAAACTCTTGTCCGCGTCACCGGAGTTCCGTCAAAATCTCCCGAGCCGCCAGATCAACAGCAATGCACTGGCAAAATCCTCCGGCTGGCGAGCCATCCACTGAGTGACTTGCTCCGGCGTGAACCAGCCGCCACGCTCAATCTCTTCCGGGTGCAGCGTGAACGGACCTTCCGAAGTGCAGCGATAAACCCAGACAAATTCCTGGCCCGTCTCGGGACACGCGTCGATCTTGAACAACTTCTCCGGCGGGACGCTTAAAGTCAGCCCGATCTCTTCGCGCAACTCCCGCACGGCGCAGACATCGTAAGCTTCGCCGCTGTCCAAATGCCCGGAGGCGGACGAATCCCACGCGCCGGGAAACGTGTCCTTGCTCATTGACCTTTTCTGGAGGAACACCTCGCCGCGCGCGTTGAAGACCAGGACATGCACCGCCCGATGCCGCAAGCCCAGTCGATGCACTTCCCGGCGCAGTTGCTGGCCGATGACCTCGTCGTGCTCATTGACGACATCAAAGATTTCTTCGCTCATGGTTTTGATTTAACTCGCGTCCTCGTCGTCTGGCCATCGGAAAGCGCGCAACGGTTGCTCGACAATTCAGTTTGGATGAAATAGATTCACAGCCATCAGCACATGACAGTCGCATCTCTACGGACCAATCTTTGATGACGATCATGCATACGATCAAAACCGGATTGGGCAAATGGGTGGCCGGGTGTGGGTTGATCCTGTTGAGCGGTTGCGCCTCGGTGGACATGAACCATGCGGCGGCGCGACCATGGAACCAGCCGACGAAGGACGAGCTGCGACAGGGCTGGTGGGGGCCGTTTTGGTTTACCGATGATGGGCGGCGCGAGTTCCGACGACCTGGAGATCTTTACCCGTAATTGAACTACTAAGGGCGGCAGGCATGGCTGCCGACGCGCAAACAGAAGTTATGACAACAAGCGATTCGAGCAAATCTGGCTTCACGATGCTGGAGATCATTACCGTCTTGATTATCATTGTCGTGTTGGTGGGGCTCATGTACCACCCGCGAAGATATCCTAGCGCAGCGACCCGAAGAATCCACTGCCGCGATAATCTCAAGCAAATTGCCAATGCAAAGCAGCAATGGGCAGTAGAACACAAGCAATCACCCACGGCAGTTCCGGTGTTCAGCGACATCTGTGCTACCAACTTGTATATTCACGAGCTGCTTCTGTGTCCAGTAGGTGGCACCTACTCGCTGAACGCAGTCAGCGCCAACCCGACGTGCTCCAAGAGTGGCGCGCCCGATTTTCACACGCTGTAGATCGCGCAGGAAACTTTCCCCTTTTCTTCATGGGGAACGCCGCTATGTTCTCTCGCCTTGGATTGCGGGGCAGGGGACTCAACCAGTTTCCACCGCCGCATCCGGAATGGTATTTGCACGATGGACGCAGCGCATATTAGAAATTTCAGCATCATTGCCCATATCGACCATGGGAAGACGACGCTTTCCGACCGGCTCCTGCACCGCACCGGCACCATTGCGACGCGGGATATGGAAGCGCAGTTGCTCGATTCCATGGATTTGGAGCGCGAGCGCGGCATCACGATCAAGGCACATCCGGTCACGATGCTTTACCAGGCGAAGAACGGCGAAACATACGAGTTGAACCTGATCGACACGCCGGGCCACGTGGATTTTTCCTATGAAGTGTCGCGCAGCCTGGCGGCTTGCGAAGGGGCGTTACTCATCATCGACGCGGCGCAAGGCGTGGAGGCGCAAACGGTGGCGAATGTGCATCTCGCTATGAAACAGGAGCTGACGATCATACCGGTGATCAACAAGATCGATCTCCCGCACGCGAACGTGCCGCTGACGAAAACCCAGATGGAAGACATCCTCGCGATCCCCGGCGAGACGGCGATTTCCGCGAGCGCGAAGGAGGGGATCGGCATCGAGGACATTTTGGAAGCTATCGTGGCGCGCATTCCGCCGCCGAAACCGACGGGGGAAAAATCTTTGCAGGCGCTGGCGTTTGATTCGTATTTCGATACCTACAAGGGCGTGGTGACGCATGTGCGGATATTCAATGGCGAATTGAAGGCCGGGATGTCGGTCAAGCTGCTGCATTCGGGCAAAAATGTGGAGGTGAAAGAAGTCGGCAGTTTCAATCCCAAGCCGTATGTGCGCGATCTGTTGCAGGTTGGCGAGACGGGCTACTTCACCGCAAACATTAAAAGCCCGAAGGAAGTGAAGATGGGCGATACGGTGACGGATGCGCGCGCGCCCTCGCCGGTGCTGCCGGGCTTCAAGGAAATTCACCCGATGGTGTTCAGCGGGATTTATCCGATCAACACGTCGGACTACGAGCATCTCAAGGCAAACCTAGGCAAGCTGCAATTGAATGACTCGGCGTTTGTGTATCAGCCGGAGAGTTCCGTCGCGCTGGGCTTCGGCTTTCGCTGCGGGTTCTTGGGCTTGCTGCATCTGGAAATCGTCCAGGAACGACTGCGCCGTGAGTACAACATGGACATCATCGCCACCTATCCGAGCGTGGTGTACCGCGTCACGATGACGGACGGCACGGTGAAGGAGATTGATAATCCAGCCTATTTGCCGGAAGCAAATTTCATTGTGAAGATCGAAGAGCCGATGGTGAAGACGTTCGTGATTTGCCCGAACGAATACATCGGCGACATGATGGCGTTGATCTCGGAAAAGCGCGGCGTGGTGGATCACACCGAAACCTTGGACTCGCGGCGCGTGATGCTGACCAGCCTGACGCCGTTGAACGAAATCCTGATTGATTTCCACGACCGCATCAAAAGCACCACGCGCGGGTTTGGTTCGATGGATTACGAGTATGCCGATTACATGGAATCGGAAATGGTGAAGCTGGACATGCTGGTGAACAATGAATCAGTGGATGCTTTTTCGTGCATTGTTCACCGGGAAAAGGCGGAGGGCAGGGGACGTGCATTGGCCGCGAAGCTGAAGGAAGTGATCCCGACGCAGCAATATCAGGTCGCCATCCAAGCGGCTATTGGCGGCAAGATCGTGGCGCGGGAAACCGTCAGCGCCATGCGCAAGGATGTCACCGCGAAATGCTACGGCGGCGACATCAGCCGCAAACGCAAGCTGCTCGAAAAACAGAAAGAAGGAAAGAAGCGTATGAAAGCGTTCGGCACCGTGAACATTCCACAGGAAGCATTCATCGAAGTGTTAAAGGCATGAAGCCACCGGATCAAAGTTTGTCGGTAGCAGAAGTGGACGCGTTATGAACTTGCGATGGTTTTTATCCGGCACCGTCCGCCAGGCGACGGATTTGTGCAGCCAGGTCCACAAAATCCTCAACGCGCAACGCGACATCCTGTCACCGCAAGCCATTGACGCCGTCAATCAGTCGGCTGGAGAGCTGGAGAACGCCTTGCGCGGGAAGCGGGACAAGACCGTGTTGCTCGAACGGATGAATCTGTTGGAAAAAGTGGCCAACCAATGGCTCAAACCGTATCCGAACGCGGGGATGCGCGAAAACGTGGAGGTGATTCTGGTGGCCGTCGCCGTGGCGCTGGCGATTCGCACTTTTTTTCTGCAACCGTTCAAAATTCCCACCGGCTCCATGCAGCCGACGCTGTACGGGATCACGCACGAGAATCATCGGAACGATCCCGACTACGTCATTCCGACCGGAGTGAACAAGTTTGTCAATTCGTGGTTCCGTGGCGTTTCCTACTTTCATGAAATCGCGGAGACGGACGGAAATCTTGAGGCTATCGAAAATCCCAAGACCGTCATGCCATTCGTCAAGAAGCAGCGATTTCTCGTCGGCGGCAAGTGGCGCACCATTTGGTTCTCGGCGGACGTGGATGTGTTGGAACGCGCTGGCCTGCGCCTGCCCAAAGGCGGAGGCCTGATTCCCCATTCGTTTCGGCAAGGCGAGGACATTCTCAAACTGAAAGTCGTTACCGGCGATCATCTGTTCGTGGATCGTCTGACTTACAATTTCCGCCGTCCGACCCGTGGCGAAATCGTCGTGTTTGAAACCCGAGGGATCAAACATCCTAACGTTCCGGAAGATCAATTTTACATCAAACGTCTGGTGGGCCTTGGCGGCGAACAAATTCACATCGGTGAAGATCAACACTTGGTCATCAACGGCAAACGTCTCGACGCCACAACGCCACGGTTTGAGAATCTCTACAGCTTCGATCCACGGGCGGGCGAAAATCTTTACTTCGGTCACGTGCCGACCGAATTATTCGCCGATCCCAATCGGGATTATTCCGTTGGCAAGAACGGCTATTTGGTCATGGGCGACAACACCCGGAGCAGTCTGGATTCGCGATATTGGGGCGATGTTCCGAACCGGAACGTCATCGGGAAGGCATGTTTCGTCTATTGGCCATTCCTTCCGAATCAGCGAAGCGGCCCCGGACGATTCGGATTGACCAGTCATTAACTTGTTGCGCTTCAAAGCAGCGATAATAGTATTATACTAACAATGTTTGTTATGTTCATTACCCCTCTGCGAAGAAATGCGTTTGAATTGACCGTGCAACTCAGCTTGAATCCAAGCTGATTGAAACAAAGCATCCTAGTCATCGACGACGAACAATCGCTTTGCGATTTCCTGTCTTACTACCTGAAGCGGCACGGTTTTCAAGTCACCACCACCATTTACGGAGCCGACGCACCTTGTTTACTGGACGAAAATCACTATCACTTGGTCATTTTGGACGTGGTGTTAAAAGGTTGCGACGGTTTGGAACTATTGACTGAAATAAAGAACAGTCATCCGCAACTGCCAGTGCTCATGTTGACGGGCTTGGGATTTCAAGAGGAGGTTCTGCAAGAAGCCAGGAAAAATGGTGCGGATGGATATCTCAGCAAAACCCTGGCCAAAGAGCACCTGCTGATGGAGGTTCGACGGCTCCTGAACATGCCCGCCGACCAACGGCGTCGCCTAAGTCAACGCGGGCTGATAGACCGCTAGGTATTGGTCGCACGTGCGTTTCCAAGAAAAATCCATCGCCATCGCATTCTGGCGGAATTGGCGCAACAGTTGGGGAGTATGATATAGCACCAGCGCCTTGCGAATTGCCTTGGCCAGCGCCGCCGTGGCATAGCGGTTGAACTTGATACCATCGGCACTGTCAGTGTCTTCATTCAGATCCACGACCGAATCATCCAGGCCGCCGGTGGCGCGCACGATGGGGATGGTGCCGTAACGGAGGCTGTACATTTGATTCAGCCCGCACGGCTCGAATCGTGACGGCATGAGGAAAAAATCCGACGCCGCTTCGATGCGATGAGCCAGGGCGTGGTCATAACCAATCCGGACGGCGGCCTTGCCAGGGAAGCGTTGCGCCAATGCCTGGTAAGCCTTTTCAAATACCGGCGAACCGCTGCCGAGCAGGACAAATTGCATTTCCGTCGCAAGCATTTCTTCCAATGCGCCGAGTTGAATGTCCACGCCCTTTTGATCCGCCAGCCGCGTGACATTGCCAAACAAAGGAATGTCGGCGTCCACGGGCAGTTCGAATTCCTTTTGCAAATCCCGTTTGGCTTCGGCCTTGCCCGTCAGGTCGCGCGCGTCGTAAGAGTGCTTGAGATACGGGTTGGCCGTCGTTTTCCATTCGTCGTAATCGACTCCGTTCAAAATCCCCGTCAGCACGCTTTGGCGCTGGCGCAACACGGCGTCCAGACCGCAGCCATAGGCTTCAGTGGTGATTTCGCGCGCGTAACGCGGACTCACCGTCGTAACCGAGTCGGCATAAACAATTCCCGCTTTGAGGCAGTTCATACCGCCGTAAAACTCCACGCCGTTCAGGTTCAAATAATCCGCCGGGAGATTCGTCAGCGCGTAATTCGCCTTTGGAAAATTTCCTTGGAACGCCAGGTTGTGGATGGTCACGCAGGTCCGAGGCGCATTCCCCCACCCTCCGTTCATTCGTTCGTGTAGGATCAACAACGTTGCCAGGCCCGCCTGCCAGTCATGCACGTGGACGACCTGCGGTTGCCACGGCAGATAACGCGCCAGATGCGTCACCGCCTTGGCGAAGAAAATGAAGCGCGCCGCGTTGTCGGGATAATCAACACCGTTTTCCTGATACAGCCCGGCGCGCTGGTAGAACGCGGCGTGGTGAATGAAATAGACTGTCAGCCGCTCGCTTAATTTCAACTGCCGCACTTCGGCCAGGACCTGCTCGGCACCCAGCGGAACGGCCAGTTCATAATCCATCGTCTGGATGTTGGGAAACCGCTCCTGAATGCCCCGATACAACGGCGTGACGACGCCGACTTGATGCCCGGCCTGCGCCAGAGACTTCGCCAGCGCGCCGACCATGTCGGCCAGTCCACCCGTCTTCGAGTAGGGATGAACCTCACTGCTGGCGAGCAGAATTCTCATGGTTTCATCGGCGTTGTCGCATCCAGATCATGCACTGATCCGCTCCGTTTTCAAATACGGCTGCAACGCCGCCGGGATCAGCACGCTGCCGTCGGCTTGTTGCCACGTTTCAATGAGCGCCACGAACAACCGCGCCAGCGCCGTGCCGCTGCCGTTGAGAAGATGTGGGAATTTGTTTTCGCCGGCTTCGGTCTTGTAACGAAGCTGCATCCGGCGCGATTGGAAATCTTCGCAGTTCGAGCAGCTTGACACTTCGAGATACGCCCCCTGCCCCGGTGCCCAGACTTCGATGTCATACGTCATCGCACTCGCGAAACCCATGTCGCCCGTGCAAAGCTGAACGACGCGATAATGCAGCCCCAGCCGCTTCAAAACTTCTTCGGCGTTCAGCACCAGTTTCTCCAGTTCCGCGTAGCCTTCCTCCGGCTTGACGATCTTGATCAGCTCCACCTTGTCAAACTGATGCACCCGGATCATGCCACGCGTGCCGACGCCCGCCGCGCCGGCTTCCGCGCGAAAGCACGGGCTGTAGGCGCAATATTTGATCGGCAACTGGCTCTCTTTCAAAATCTCCTCGCGATGAATGTTCGCCACTGGCGCTTCCGCCGTCGGCAACAGGTAGAGTTTGCCCATTGTCGAAGCGTCGTCGCCCGCTTGCACGGCGTAGGCCTGGTCGCGGAACTTGGGAAATTGCCCGACGCCCGTCATACAATCGGCGCTCACGATGTAGGGCGGCGATACTTCCGTGTAGCCGTGCTCGCCTGTGTGAAGTTCGAGCAAAAATTGAATCAACGCCCGCTCCAGTTTCGCGCCCCAATTCGTGTAGAGCAGAAACCCGCTGCCCGACAGCTTTGCGCCGCGGGCGAAATCCACCAATCCCAGACTCTCGCAAAGCTGCGTATGCGGCTTGGGCTGGAAATCAAATTCTTTCTTGGGCTGTGCGGAAACGCGGATCACCGGATTGTCTTCCGCGCTTTTACCGACCGCCACGCTTTCATGCGGCAGATTGGGCAGACGCAGCATCAACTCATCCCGCGCCGCCTCCACGGTTTTCTCCTGTTGATCGAGCGCGGTGATTTGTTCCCCGATCCCGCGCATCTCCTGCTTCTTGGCCTCGGCCTCGGCGATCTTCTTCTGCCCCATCAACGCGCCGATTTCTTTGGAGACGCGATTACGCTGCGCCTTGAGTGTCTCGGCTTCGGCGAGCAATTTGCGCCGTTGTTCATCAAGGGAAAGCAGCTCGTCAATCCTTGCCTCATCCCCTGCCCCGCGCGTGGCGAGGCGTTGCCGGGCCAACTCCGGCTGTTCTCGAATCCATTTGATGTCCAACATCGCGGCATTATAGGAACGTGCTCCGGCAGGGCAAGCCGATTGCTAACAAGTGGGCCGTGTCCGTATCCGGATGATTCTGCCATTGCAAATTGTGGCCGCGGGTTTTACAAACTCATCACACCGTGAACGGATCATCAATTAATCATCAAACCATGAAACGAATCGCACCCGCCCTGCTGGGCCTCCTCGCCCTCGCCACCACCACGACTTTTGCCGCCGAGCTTAAGTTCACCATCACCCCCAATTTCTTCGATGCAATGCCCGGCGGTGAAACGCTCGGTGCCTGCCACGGCGGCGTGGTGCCAGACAAGGCGGGCAACATCTACGTCACCACGGACACCAAACGCGGCATCGTGGTCTTCACGCCGGACGGCAAATTCCTGCGCGCCATCGGCCCCACGCAGATTCACGCGCTGGAAATTCGCGAGGAGAAAGGCGTGGAATACATTTACGCCGCGCGCCCGTCCGCGCACGAGGTCATCAAGCTCAAGCTCGACGGCGAACAGTTGTGGTCGATTTCAACTCCGGCTGAAGCAGAAATTTTCAAAGCAGGTAAGAGTTTTAATCCGTGCGCCGTCACGGTCGCGCCGGATGGCTCCATCTTCGTCGCCGACGGCTATGGGTCGAACTTTGTGCTCAAGTTCGACAAGGATCGCAAGTTCGTGAAGGCCTTTGGCGGGCCGGGCGTGGAGGAAGGAAAGTTTCAGACCTGTCACGGCATTGGTCTGGACATGCGGTCGGGCAAACCGCTGTTGCTCGTTTGCAATCGCAACAACAACCGCGTGGAACATTGGGATCTCGACGGCAACTTCATTCGTGTCATCCAGAAAGACCTGCGGATGCCCGCCGCCGTGAATATCCGGGGCGATTACGCGGTGTTCCCCGAGTTACAGGGCCGGGTGACGGTGTTGGACAAAGCCGGCAATATCGTCGCGCAAGTCGGCGACAATCCCATCCCGGCCCAACGCGCCAACTTCGGCCTGCCTCAGGACCAGTGGAAGGATGGCATCTGCAACTCGCCACACGGCGCGTCGATGGACAAACACGGCGACCTGATCGTGGCGGAATGGAGCGCGTTTGGACATTTGCACAAATTCACCCGGGTGAAATAGGGCTAGGCACGACCCGCACTGGAACAATTCCATTCCTTTGACAGCTCCGGCGCAGTTGTGAAAATTCTCGCCCTCACCAATCTGTACCCGCCCCATCACGCGGGTACGTATGATTTCCGGTGCCAGTTGATCGTCGATGCGCTCCGGCTGCGCGGGCATGAAGTGCGCGTGCTAACTTCCAATCACGGGTTGCAGAAGGAACAGCGCGACTCCGAAGTGGAACGGCGGCTGCGTTTGAACGGAGTCTATGGCAACGCGCCGCTCACGGGATTTCAGGAGTTGCAAGCGTTGGAAATTCACAACCATCGTGTGTTGCGCGAAACGATCGCCGAGTTCCAACCGGAGGTGATCCATGTCTGGAGCCTGCTCGGCCTTTCCAAGTCGCTCATTTTTACCCTGCGACAATCACAGTTGCCAGTGGTCTATGACATTGCCGATCACTGGCTCGCGAAAGATTTGTTGAAGGATCCGTGGCTTCACTGGTGGAACCGCGGCCCGACACCGCTGGTGAGCAATCTTGCGCGGTGGTATCTCGAAATCACTGGCAAGCGCGACCACTTGGATGAACTGGCGCCCACGCGCCACTCGAACGAATACAAGCGACTGCCGGAGCTTTATGATGCGCCGGAGTCCCAAGTCATCACGAAGCTGAAGGGATTGACGATTTTTCATTTCAAGCGGCTCTACTTTTGCAGCCAGTCGATCAAGGATGTTACCGAGCAGGCTGGCTTGCAGGTCAGTCACGGCGAAGTGATTTATCCGGGCATTCCCTCGGATCAATATGTCGGCGAGTTGAAACCGCAGGCGCTGCCGGTGAAAAAATTCCTCATCGCCACCCGCCTGACCAAGGACAGCGGCGTGCTGACGGCGCTCAAGGCGTTTCAAATCGCGCGCGTGAACCACGAAATGAAGGGTGTCTTGAACGTTTATGGCCGCGGCGATTCGGATTACATCGCGCACCTACGCTCGTTCGTGGTCGAGCATGAACTGCCAGTGGAATTTCAAACGGTGTCCAATCCGGTCAAGGACATGCCCGCCGTGTATCGCGCACACGACGCCTTTCTGCACACGTCGGAATGGGATGAACCGTTCGCCATCGCTCCGCTGGAAGCCATGGCCTGCGGTCTGCCCGTGATCGGCGCGCGGGCCGGTGGCGCGACGGAACTGTTCCGCCATGGCGAAAACGCGCTGACTTACGCGCCCGGCGACGCGGCGGAACTGGCGGCGCGGATGCTGGAACTTCGGACGCAATCCGCGCTGCGACACAAGATCGCCGAGACCGCCCAGGCCGAGGTGATGAGCAAGTTCAATGAAGCCGTGGTGGCCGACCGCATCGAAGACTATCTCGAAGCGTCACGGGAGAACTGGCTCCCGACGTGAGAGTCGGAAAGAAATCTGGTTGAAAACTGCCGGGACAGCCTTCAGATTCGCCGCCATGCAATCAGTTTTTACTGGGCCGGTATATGTGGTGCGCGACAACATCGACACCGATCAAATCATTCCCGCGCAATATCTGAACCTCGTACCGACCATCGCCGAGGAATACGAGAAGCTCGGCGCGTACGCGCTCTGCGGCTTGCCGGAATCGCTTTATCCCACCCGCTTCGTGAAGGAAGGCCAGCTCGACAGCGATTACCCGATTGTCGTGGCCGGCCGGAATTTCGGGTGTGGCAGTTCGCGCGAGCACGCGCCCATCGCCATGGGTTCCGCCGCGAGCAAGATCGTGCTGGCGGAAAGTTTCGCGCGCATTTTCTTCCGAAACTGTGTCGCCACCGGCGAACTTTATCCCTGCGAATGCCTTGATCGCTTGTGCGACGTGTTGAGGACCGGCGACGTCGTGACCGTGGACTTGGACGCCGCCACGGTGACGGCCAAAGCCACGGGCAAAACTTATTCCTTCAAGCCGTTGGGTGATGTCCGCCCAGTGGTGGACGCCGGCGGTTTGTTTAACTACGCGCGGCAAAGCGGCATGATTCCGGCACAGGCGTGAAGCGCACGACCGATTAGTTCTGCGCGCCTGTTGGCGGCAAAAGCTTCGGCGCGTTGCCAGAATTCAAAGGATTTACTGAAAAGTTGCTTGATTCCAATTGCCCCAGCCAGTTTTCAATCAACCCCAACACTCCGGAAACATCCAGATGTTCGTGACGCGCTGGATATTTTTCCAGATTGGCGCGGGCCAGCTTGAACAGCGCGGCGGAAGGGCGGAGCCGGTTCTTTTGCAGGTGCACGAACGCGCCCGCCAGTTGAATCAACCCTTTGTAGAACGCGCCATTCGGCCCGTGGCGATCCGCCAGCCACAGTTCTTCCAACACGTCATGCGCTTCGTAAAAATGCGCCTGATTGAAGCACACAAAATAGCCAAGATAATGCGCGTCCATACTCTGGCCCCGGCAGCCATCGATCAACGCTGCAATCGTCGCGCTCTTTTTGCTCATGGCTGAGAATAGCGCGGGCTGGGGCCGTCCGGCAATGCGCGATGCGCCGTCGCTCGCCCCTTCCCGCCGCCCCATTCGACACTCGACATTTTTTTTTACCTTGGACACTCTCGCTGCATGGCAAAAACGGCACTTGGTCGCGGTCTGGGCGCGTTGTTGAGTGGAGTTAATTCTACCCCCAACCCCACCCTCGCACCCCCGCTCGTTCCACCTGCCGACACAGCCGTGGACACGCGTGAACGAGTTGAACGGGTACCGCTGGATCGCATCCGCCCCTGCCCTTTTCAGCCGCGCAAAGATTTCCCCGCCGAAGCGATCCGTGAACTGGCCGACTCGATCAAGGAGCAGGGCATCGTCCAGCCGCTGATTGTCCGGCCGAGCGCGAATGGCTTTGAACTGATCGCCGGAGAACGCCGCTGGCGTGCCGCGCAGTCGCTGGGTTTGGCGGACGTGCCCGTCATTGTGCGCGAGGCGGATGACCGCACCGTGTTGGAGCTGGCGTTGATCGAAAATTTGCAGCGCGAGAATCTGAACCCGATTGAAGAGGCTTTGGGTTACGCGCAGCTCATCGAGCAATTTCAATTGCGGCAGGAGGAAGCCGCCTTGAAGGTCGGTAAAAGCCGGACGGCGGTTGCCAATGCGCTGCGCTTGTTGCGGCTTGCGCCGGAAATTCAACTGTTGGTCCGCGAAGGACGGCTCTCGGTTGGTCACGCGAAAGTGATCCTCGGCTTGGAAGAGCCGGCGAAGCAGAGATTCGCCGCCGCACGGGTGATCAAAGAGGGTTGGAGCGTCCGTCAAACGGAGGAGTTCATCGCGCGTTTGCAAAAGCAACCCGCCGACGCAGCGAAAGCCAGCGTCACCGCTCCACGCGACATTCACGTCGCCGATCTGGAGCACAAATTGTTGGAACGCTTCGGCACCAAGGTTTCCTTGCGTTATCGCCAAGGCAAAGGCGCGGTCGAGATTCGTTTCTTCAACGACGACGATCTCGAACGCATTCTGCAAATTGTCGGTGTTAAAGTGGACTGATCTTATGAAGGCCCCCAGCACGAACAACACGCCGGAGTTGCGCGAGGAATGCGCCCGCAAACTGCAGGCGGCCGAAGCCCGCGCGCACAAGCTGAATGCCTTTCTCGGTCTCGACGGTTTTGTGGATGAAATTGTCCATGTGGTGGACAAACGCGAGAATGCCGAGTCGTTCGAGCGAATGACGACCATTACCCGGCTGGCTGAACGTCTCGCCGCCGCCGCTGGCAAGAGCACGAACTTGGAGCTGGTCAATCAGCGCATTAAACTGGGCGGCAATGGACCGATCATGGCCAACGCGCTCGCCGCGTTTGGCGTCAAGGTTACCTACCTCGGCGCGCTCGGTTATCCCAATTTACATCCCGTCTTCAACGACTTTGCCAGGCAGGCGGACGTGCATTCCATCGCCGAACCGGGGCACACGGATGCGATGGAGTTCGAGGATGGAAAAATCATGCTGGGCAAATCGACGCAACTCAAGGAGATCACCTGGCCCAACATCCAAGCGCGTTTCGGGCGCGACAAGTTTGTCACCCATTTCACACAGGCCGACCTCGTGGGTTTTGTGAACTGGACGATGATTCCGTACATGAGCGATGTGTGGGAATCATTGCTCACCGAGATTTGCCCTGATCTGGAAGAACCGCGGCGCAAGATTTTTTTCGACCTGGCCGATCCGGAGAAGCGCACCTCGAATGACATCGCGCGGGTACTCGATCTCATTGTTCGGTTCACCAAATATTTCGACGTGATTCTGGGACTCAACGAAAAGGAAGCCAACGAATTGGGCAAAGTCCTCCGGGTGGCTCCCAAACCGCGCACGGCTCAGGGCTTGGCGGGGCTGATCAAGGAAATCAGCGTGCGTTTGCCGGTGGACACGCTGGTCGTGCATCCGGTGGCTTATGCTGTAGCGGTGCACAAAGGCGTGGCGGACGTCATTGATGGGCCGTTGGTGGAAAAGCCGCTCATCACCACGGGTGCGGGTGATCATTTTAACTCCGGCTTTTGCCTGGGCAAATTGCTCGGACTCGACAACGCCCAGTGCGTGTTGACCGGCGTGACCACGAGTGGATTCTACGTCCGCACCGCCCAAAGCCCGTCCATCGCCGATCTGGTTCACATGCTCCGCAACTGGCCGGTGAAATGAGCGAACTGAAAGAGCTTCAGTCTGGATGGATTGCCATCACAAATCTGCTCGCTTCGGCCCGCTTCCAAAAATGATTTTACCCATCGTCAACTACGGTCACCCGGTGCTCCGAAAAAAAGGGGCGCGCATCGAAGCGGTCACGCCGGAAATCAAGACGCTCATCACCGACATGTTTGACACGATGCACGATCGGCACGGTGTGGGCTTGGCGGCGCAGCAAATCGGGCAGGCGCTGCAACTCGCCGTCATTGATGTCAGCGCAGTGACGGATCGCCCTTCCACGCTGGCGCTGGACGGCAAGCCCGCCGACGTGAAGGATTTCATGCCGCTGGTGCTCATCAATCCGGAAGTCAAACCGGTGGGCGATGCTGTGTCCGGCCCGGAAGGCTGTTTGAGCTTTCCGGAAATCTTTGCGGACATTTCCCGGCCCGAATCCGTGGACGTCACAGCGTTGAACCAGCACGGCAAACCATTCTCGTTTCGCTGCGGCGGCCTGCTGGCTCGCGCCGTGCAACACGAAACCGATCACCTGCATGGCATCCTGTTCATCGACCGCATGTCTACCGAAAAGAAAAAAGAGTTGAAAGAGGAACTGGAAGATTTGCAGGCGGAGACCAAGGTGGTGCTGAAGAAAAAAGGTTGAATCAGTGTGAACAGCCGGTGAAAACCAACGACTTTTACACCAGCCTTCCGAGTTTCTCCGATTTCCGGGACTTCACGAACGACCGTCATTTCACCCGCGCACCAGACGATTGGTTCGTGGTTATCACGGACATCAAAGGCTCGACGAAGGCCATTGAGGCGGGGCGTTACAAAGATGTGAACACCATCGGCGCGGCGTCAATCTCGGTGGTGAGCGAATTGCTGGGGCGGGATTTCCCCTACGTCTTCGGCGGTGATGGCGCGACGCTGCTCGTGCCGCCGGACGTGATTGAGCGCGTGCTCGACACCCTCAAGCGCTTGCAAAGTTTGTCTCGCAAGCAATTTCAAATCGAGCTGCGAGTCGGGCGCATCACGGTGGGCGAGGTGCATCAAGCCGGGAGCACCATAGAAGTGGCCAGGCACGAACTGACGGCGGGCCGATGCACGGCGGTCTTTCGCGGCGGCGGGCTGAACGAGGCGGAGAAACGCATTAAGAGTGATGAGGCGAAATACTGCGTCCATGCTGACACGATGGCGGGCTTGGAACTGACAGGGCTTTCGTGCCGCTGGAATCCGCTTCCAAATAAACGCGGGCGCATTATGTCGCTGCTGGTCGTTGCAAAGACGGCACCGTCAGCACCCTTGTACAATGAATTTCTCACGGAACTAAACCGCATCTTTGACGGCCGCCTGGACGAGGCGAATCCGGTGAACACCGACTTGATGCGCTACAGCAGCATCGCCGACGGCGTGAAGGATGAGACCCGGTTTCACGCGCGGAAAACGACGTTCGCCTTCTTCAAACGCCTGTTTGAGATCGTCGCAACGGTATTGATTTTCAAATTCCGGCTGCCTCCATTGATCTTCAACGCCCCCCGTTATCGCGACTCCATGCGCACCCATTCCGACCACCGGAAGTTCGACGATGTGCTGCGGATGATTCTGGATTGCTCCGACGAACAGGTCGCTGCCATTCGTGCCTACCTGGAAACGCGCCGAGCCAAGGGAGAACTTTGCTATGGCATCCACCTTTCCGAGACCGCGCTCATGACGTGTTACGTGCAGGACGTGAAGGACGGACAGCACATCCACTTCATCGATGGCGGTGACGGCGGTTACGCCATGGCGTCGAAACAACTCAAACAACAGTTGTTGGAAAACAAATAAAACTCTTGTGCCTTTGAAGGTGCTACCACTTGCGGTCAATACACCTTCCGTAAATTGGACGGCAGGATGTTTAACTCGGAGCGATACTTGGCCACCGTGCGCCGGGCGATGATAATTTCCTTTACGGCCAGCAATTTGACAATCGCTTCGTCGGCCAACGGGTTGGCGGGGTCTTCTTTCTTGACCATTTCGGCGATGATGTCCTTGACGCTGGTGTTGGACATGTTGGCGCCACTGGCGGTCGTGTAGCCGGAGGTGAAAAAGTATTTCATCTCGAACACGCCCTGAGGCGTCTCCATGTATTTGCTGGAGACAGCCCGGCTGACGGTGGTTTCATGGACGCCAACCACCTCCGCGACCTGCACCATCGTCAGCGGCTTCAAATGCGTGATGCCGTGCTCCATAAATTCGCGCTGTCGCTTTACGATTTCATTGGCGATGTTCAAGATGGTTTGCTGCCGCTGGTGGAGACTCTTGATGAGAAATTTTCCGGCGCGAATCTTCTCGCGAATATACTCGCGATCTTCCGGGGAACTGTCGGCACTGGTGAGAATATCCTTGTAGGTATTGCTGATGCGCAAGTGCGGAACCTGATCGTTGTTATTGGTCACCACGTAATTTTCCCCAAGGCGTTGCACAAAAACTTCGGGCACGATGTATTGCTGGTTGTCCGGCAGAAACGCCCGGCCCGGCCGCGG
>JBKJSC010000079.1:0-2739 GCA_046593035.1 Limisphaerales bacterium
GGCCACGAACTTCCGGCAACTTTCCAACGGGAGCAGCCAGCCCTGCCGACCTCAACCCGTTTTCCAATCCACACTGCCACCGTCCCTGATGCCGGGAGTTTTCACACAGGCTCGCGCTTGGTTAGGCGACGGTTGGACTCGGTGAATGCGAGAAATAAGAGTCTGGAGAAGCTGCGACCTGCTGGAGGTAATGAACTATCGCGTAACGCCGTCATGCCTTGGGTGGATGTGGAAGTATGAGAACTAAAAGGCCACTGACAACGATTGCTGCTACAGCGGTCAGAGCAGCCCTGAGCCAGATGTCGCCGGGCGGCAGAAGGCTGTGAACAAAGCCTGCTCCGAAAATGCCGCCGATGGCGATCAAGAGTTGCCGTCTATTGGGATTCATTGGTCTCTGTGCGCCGCTGTCTCATAGTCTGCGCAACTGCCATGCGGTCATGACCCCAGCAACAGCAGCGAACACGAGGATGAGGCCAGGAGGCCACTGTCCACCAATGATGCAAACACCACCAACAGCAAGGGCGATGAAGGCGATCGTGAAAGACGCCCGAGACGCCCGTGCCCGCCGGGTGGAAGCGTTGGGTTGTATTGGGTTCGTATTTATTTTCATTCTATTCTATGGTTGTTGGTTGTCTGTGGATGCGGTCAGTCGCCTAACATATACTAGGCCCCAAATTCTGTGGCCTATCAGATTTCATGGAGCTGACTGTGTTCGTGACGCAACCATTTGTCCAGCCAGGTTTCGCCCAAGGCGTGATTTGAAAATGGCCTCCGCCGCTTCGCTTCGGGCGGTTCGAGCGTCGGGATCTCACCTGGGGCGAGCTTTGACCTTCGCTGGATGCGAGCATTCATGGCTCAGACAAATACCGTCCCAGCCGGAAACTATTTCCAATTTTGTTACTTGGCGGCGGCGGGGTTCGCGCTAAATTGGCCGACGCGCATGAGCCACCCCAACCGCATCCTGCATGTCGATGGCGACAGTTTTTTCGCGAGCTGCGAGATCGCGCTGGACGCGAAGCTGGAAGGGCGGCCCGTGTGGGTCGGCGGCGGGCGACGCGGCGACGGCATCGTCATCGCGGCCAATCGGCAGGCCAAAAAGTTCGGCGTGAAGACGGGCCTCGCGTGCTTCGAGGCGAAACGGCTCTGTCCGCAAGGCGTGCTGTGCCGTCCGCATTACGACGAGTATCGGCGGCTCTCGGCGGAGATGTTCCGCATTTTGGAGGAGTATTCGCCCACGCTCGTGCCGGTCTCGATTGATGAGGGATTTCTCGATTTCACCACGATGGACCAGCACGTCTGGCGGCAGACCACGCCGGCGGAGTACGTGAAGGAAATCTGCCGGCGCATCAAAGTGACGGTGCGCCTGCCGGTCTCCGCCGGGCTGGCGAATTCGGCCCGGCTGGCGAAGCTGGCGACTGATGCCGCGAAGCCCGGCTTCATCGAAATTCCAACGGGACAGGAAAGGGAATTCCTCCAGGACCGTCCGCTGCGCGAGCTGTCCGGCATTGCGGCGCGGCGTGAGCGCGCGCTGGCCGCCCTGGGCGCGAAAACGTTTGGCGACGTGGCGAAGCTGCCGTCAATGCTGCTCAAGCAAAAGTTTGGCATCTGGGGGCAGCAACTCTGGCTGTTCGCCCACGGCCAGTGGAACGAGCCGCTGTTGCTCGAAGTGAAAGACCGCTCTACGATTTCGAGCAACACGACGCTGCCGTACGATGAGCCGGACTACGAAGCGGCGCTCACGTTCACGCTCAGTGAGGCGACGCGGCTGATCGGCCAGTTGCGGCGTGAGCAGCTCCAAACGCGCGAGCTGAGCCTGACGATCCGGTTCAATGATTTCACCGAAGCAGGCCAGAGCCATCGCTTCGAGCATCCGCAATTTCAAAACTCTGTTATCAACGCGGTGCTGGAGGAAATGTTTCGCGACCTGATGGGCCACGCTTTCAAACCGGTGCGGCAAATCCGCCTTGCGTTCTGGAATCTCTCGCGGCTGGACACACAGCCGACACTCTGGGGCGCGACGCACGCCGAGCGTTGGGGTGCCTTGGATGACGCGGCGCATCATCTCAATTCGCAGTTCGCCCGCCCGAACAAGCCCGCGCTGATGACGGGCGCGCAGCTCGCGTTGCGCCAGATCGACGACGCGCACAAGCAGTCGAAGGCGAAATGCCCGTTCGTGCCGCAACGCGAAATGGTCAAGAAGCTGTGGGGCACCGACGCTGATCCGCTCGCGCACAAAGGCGAGTGGGAAAAGAAGCTTGCGAAGGTGAGCAAGCAGATTCAGTTCAAGCACTGATCCTCACGGACACCGTGCTCAGGGGACGATTTTCCCGGCGTCCAGGAACTTCAAACTTTCCTCCAGCCACTTGGCCGGAGGTGGTGAGTGGTTTTGCAGTGGCACTTCGAGATAGCGAACTTGGGCGAAGCCTTCCGCTCGAAAACCTTTTTCAAACGCGGCCTTGGTGTTGGCGCGGTTGAAATCCTTTTCGCCAGTCACCAGCACATAGCGGCAGCTTTTCTTCGCGATGGACAGCACCTCGTCGTCGGGAATGAAATTAAGCCCGTAGGTTTTCCCATCTTCCGCCGTCAGATCGGTGTAAAAATTCACGCCCATGAACGGCAGCGCGCCGGAAAACATGTCCGCCCACGCGACGCCCAACATGCTGGCGACCCGCCCGCCGCCGGAAAAGCCGGAGACATACACGCGCCGGCCATCAACGTTGAAGCGCTTGCGCATTTCGG
>JBKJSC010000108.1:0-12027 GCA_046593035.1 Limisphaerales bacterium
TCGAAATGCCGATGGCCAGAAGTGCCGCCCCCAGAGCGGCCCATTTGAATCGTTTAGTTTTAATCATAGTTGTTGTGCTGTTGCGGGCAGACCTTATGGGCGGGTCGTGACACCCAAAGGGCGCGCGGGAAACGATTGGGCAAACGAAAACCCAGATGTGGCCGAAATGTGTGGGTGGTCGGAATCAGGCTCGTCTCGAGTTGCCAATGGGCGGGGACAAGCAAAAGTTCTCGAGAAACAAAGAGGAGATCGCGGATCAATGAAACTTCACCGCACGCCCAGGACGCGAACAGTTCCGGTATCACTGTCAGACCCCGGCTCGGTCCCGCTCAGGCCAATCTCTCAGTGCGGGGGGCGGTAGGTCAGCCGATCAATCCAAGCGAGGGCGATAGCGGACGCGACGAAGGTGATGTGGATCATGACCTGCCAGAAGATCGCATGTTCAGCCTGGGGCTGGCCCGCCGTGATGAATGTTTTGAGCAGATGGATGGAGGAAATGCCAATCAGCGCCGTGCCGAGCTTGACCTTAAGCACGCCGGCGTTGACGTGCGAGAGCCACTCCGGTTGGTCCGGGTGTCCTTTCAAATTCAGTCGTGAGACGAAAGTTTCGTAGCCGCCCACGATGACCATGATGAGCAGGTTGGCGATCATCACCACATCGATCAATCCGAGCACAATGAGCATGATGGCCTGCTCGGGATCCTGAATGCCGGCAGGCACGGAGGCCGGCACCTTCCCGCTCATCACGCCAAAATCGATCAGGTGCCAAAGCTCGAGCAGGAACCGATAGACATATACCGCCTGGGCCACGATCAGGCCGAGGTAGAGGGGAGCCTGCAGCCAGCGGCTCAGGAAAATCAGGCCGGCCAGCGTGTACTTGGATTGATGGGCCTTCGGGTCGCTCATGGTGTTCCTGACGGACGGCTACTTTTTCTTCAACCCCACGCTGCTCCCGCGCTTGGCGATCTTCCGGCTGGTCGTGATCTTGGTCACGGTGCCGGTCTTGAGACGCATCGACCTCACCTTGGCGAGGATGGCGTCGCGGCGGACCTGCGGTTTCATTTTTACCATTGATTAAACAGTGTCAGCTTTTATTGAGATAGTCTTACAAATAAGTGTTTGACGGAATATACTTAACGAGTAAGACTAAATCCCGTGAGCACGATAACCAAATCAGATTCCGTCTGGTTCACCACCAAGGGCCAGGTCGTCATTCCCGCGTGGCTGCGCAAGCAGTTTAACATCGAAGAGGGGACGAAGGCAGTCGTTCAAGCCACGCCCGAAGGCATTCTGCTCAAGCCGGTCACCCGTTGGGCGATTGAGCGCGGCTTTGGACTTTTGAAACGCAGGCCCGGCGGAAAATCCTTCGAGGAAGAATGGGCGGAGCACAAGCGCGCCGAACGGGAACTGGAGGACAAATAAGTGGCCAGCTCTGTTCTCGATGCTCACGCGTTGCTGGCCTTCTTTCGCGGTGAAGCCGCTGGCGTGCCGGTGAAAGAACTGCTGCACAAGGCCGCCGTCGCGGACCGTCCCCTGCACATGACGGAAGTGAACTACGCCGAGGTGAAGTACATGCTCCTGAAAAAAGATGGCGCGCCAGCGTGGGAAGAAGCCGCGGACGTTTTGAAGAGCCTGCCTCTTGAGTTTCATCCCGCGACCCGTGCGCTGGCCGACACCGCCGCCGACTTCAAGGCGCGTTTCAAGATGAGCCTGGCCGACGCCTTCGCCGCCGCGCTGGCCAAGGAGAAGAAAGCCGAACTCGTCACCGGCGACCCGGAGTTCAAGCCGCTGGAGAAGGAAATCAAAATCAACTGGCTGAAATGATTTTCGCCCTGTGTTCCCAGTTCTGCATTCTGCGTTTTCCGCTCTACCTGGCTGATCGTCCATAGACTTCGCCCTCGTTTCGGCTTGGACTATGAGTCATGCCGAAACGTGATCCTATCCTTGCCGCCCTCGGGCGAAACCTCCGCCGCCTGCGCGAGGCCAAACCGCTGACCCAGGAAAAGCTCGCCGAGAAAGCCGGCCTCGACCCGACCTACATCAGCGGCATCGAGCGCGGGTTGCGCAATCCCGGCATCAAGAACGTCGCCAAGCTCGCCAAGGCGCTTGGACTTACCACCGCCGAACTCTGCAAGGGAGTGGACGCGTGAGCGGAGAACCCAAAGCTGGTAGGGCTGCGGTGCCCCGCAGCCGTAAATTCCCGTCAGGCGTGAAACGCCCGACGAAAGTTGGGGCGGCGCAGCAGCACCGCCCTACCACGCTCCGCGAAGACTCGATTCCGTATCGCGTCAACGGTGCGACCACCGAACGGAAGCTCCGCTTCATTGATTTGTTCTGCGGCATCGGCGGATTCCGGCTCGCCTTCGAGAAGGCAGGGGGGCGCTGCGTCTTCTCCAGCGACTGGGACAAGTTCAGCCGGCAGACCTACGAAGCGAATTTCGGCGACAACCCGCACGGCGACATTCACAACGTAGCCGTGGCCGACATCCCGAAGTTCGATATTCTCTGCGCCGGCTTTCCGTGCCAGCCCTTCAGCCTCGCGGGCGTCTCCAAGAAACTCAGCCTCGGCCGCAAGCACGGCTTCGAGGACGTGAAACAGGGCAACCTCTTCTTCACCCTCGCCGACATCATCGACTACCACCGCCCGGCGGCCTTCGTGCTGGAGAACGTGAAACACCTCGTGCGCCACGACCAGGGCCGCACCTTTGAAATCATCCACAACACGCTGACCGAGGCGCTGGGCTACCACGGTTATCACCGCGTCATCGATGCGCGCAGCGTGGTGCCGCAACACCGCGAACGCATCTTCCTCGTCGGCTTTCGTGAGCCGCGCTACTTCGAGTTCCCGGAATTCCCGCCCAAGGCTCGAAGCTCGCGAGCATCCTCGACCCGGACGTGCCGGAGAAATACACACTCACCGACCACCTCTGGAACTGACTTCAGTTCTGGAAAACTTCCGTGCGGTGATAGCCGAGAAAATCCTGTGATGGTTCTGCCAACTTGTCGGGCAAATGAATCCGCTGTCCCTCGAATGGAACGAAACTCTGCTCAAGTGCCGGCTGTGGAAAAAACTTCTTGAGTTGTTTGCTCAACACCACGTTCAGCTTTTCGTCGAGCGTGATGAGTCCCGAATCAAATGCCGCGTCGTGAAGACTCGACAGGCAAAGCCCGTTGCGCGGACTTAGCCGATCCATGTCGGAACAATCTCGCCAAGGTTTGATGTGACTCGCGACAAGCAAGCGCGGCACGTTGATGCCGCTAATGCAGCAGCGCACACGATAGGAGTTGATAACAGATTGCCGGAAGAATTGCTGACCGCGACGCACTTTCACCGTCGCTGTCGATTCTGTCGGGCCAGTCGGCGCGATGAGCTTGGTTGTTGGCTCCAGTCGCACCTTGTCGCGTTGCAGAAAGTCCACTTCCTGGTCGTCATCTTTGGTGAAGAGGTCGTGGAGCAACTGTTCGCTGTCTGGGCCGAGTGAGCCAAGATGGGTTTGGAATTCGTGCCACATTTCTTTATCGAGCTTCGTCGCACCCGACAGACCTTTGATGCCGCGCGCCTGCTGCACCGGGTCGAGTGAAGCAAAGTTGCAGAGTTTCATGCCGAGACTGCTTGGTGTTCGGCCCATCTTTTCCGCGACTTCAATGATGAGCCGATTGCCTTTGTGAAATTTTCCGAACGGTAACTTGCAATAGAGATTCAGCGCGATGAGGAAGTGCTCTCGCGTCCACGGTACGCTCGGTGCCTTGGGCATGAACGAAGTGTAGCGAAGCATTTTCCCATTGCGAGTTCGCAGAACGAGGCGGCTTGAGCAGCCTGAAGGGCTGCCAGAAATTAGCCGGGGGTTGAGGAGCACAGCGACGATACCCCCGGATACGTCGCACACATGACACGACCCTGAAGGTGTCGCAGAGGCGCGCGTAGTTGCCAACGGTTCTGGCACCCCTTCAGGGTGCTGACCCATTTGAACGCCTAACCGGGGGTATCGCTCGCGGACTCGCTCAACCCCCGGCTAATTTCTTGCACGCCTTCAGCGTGCTAAAACTTCCGCCTTGCCACGATTCGCGTACCTGGCCAGGTAGTAGCGCCAGATTATGACCCAAGAGATTGAAATCGAAACGCCGGAGTCCGATTCGGCGGCTGTGTTCGGAGCAGCCCTCTCGCTCAGGCAGGCGTGCCGCGAGGCTGCGGCGCGTGATCCACGCCTCAACTTGAGCGAGTGCTACAACGGCATGGATGAGTTCATGCGAGAGATGATGCGAGTTGGAAATTGTTTCGAGGACTGGGCGTGCCGGCATATCGCTTTCGAGGAACTTGCGGACGTGTGGCCATACTTCTTGGAGGACAAGTTTGGCGCGGCTTGTCTGGCGGTCATGTCGCCGGGCGGTCTGGCGCAGTTTGATGACTCGGATTGTCTGCGCGTCGCATTGCACTTGCGGCTCCCCATTCGGCCACACGCTTCGCTTCGGCTGCCTATTGACGTGACGGCTGACACTCCGTTGTCCGGCGCTGCGTTCAGCGCGTTTCGCATCCAGACGGTGCGAGATGCAGTTGAGGGCGGATTCACGGAGCCATTCACCGCTGATGACGACCCGAGCGATGAGGAAATGGGCGAGCCGTATTTCAGTTTGTATGGCGTTGGCGCTGACGGGTTGTTGGAACACATCGCCGACCGCCGGACGTATGCTGAGGCCGTGACGCTGGCGGGCAAGCTTGCGCCGGGCATCGAGTTTCCAACCGTGCCTGTTATTTCACCGACGCCACTACGGCCAGCTTGTTGATCAAATGACTTCGCCGAAACTTCCGAAGAAGATTTCTTTCGCGCGTGGAGTTCCATTGCCTACCTCTATCCCGGCCTGCATCCCGACGGGTTCGAGGAGTCCGGCAGCGGCTGGCCGCGCACCCTGAAACCCTTCGCCGCCGAGGCGTGGCGACGCGCCGGGAACGGCAAACTGGCTGACGAGGAATTGTATCCGAGCGACGCCCAATGGTCGGGACTCTACGACCGCCTGACGAGTCCGACGCCGGAGGAAACCGCGCGCCGCACGGAGTTGAAGGGATGAAGGCGGCGGTGTGAAGGAGCGCCGATTTCCAAATCGGCCCGTGCCGAACCGGAGTTCGGCGCTCCATCGGAATCCGTGTGCATCGGTGTCCATCCGTGGTTAAAAGAATTCCATGCCTGACATTTTCACCAAGGCCAAGCGTTCGGAAGTGATGTCGCGCATCCGCTCGCGCGGGAACAAGGACACGGAACTGGCGCTGGTGCGGGTGTTCCGCGAGCATGGCATCATAGGGTGGAGAAGGCAGCGGAAGTTGAGGGTCGAGAAGTCGAGAGTTGAGAGGCGGAAGGGAAGCACCTCACCCCGGCCCTCTCCCCAGAGCGGAGAGGGAGAAGCTTTCACCGTCCGTCCTGATTTCGTGTTTCCCAAGCTGCGACTGGCGGTGTTCGTGGACGGCTGTTTCTGGCACGCCTGCCCGCAACACACGACCAAGCCCCGGAACAACGCGGCGTTCTGGCGGAAGAAATTTGCGACTAACAAGGCGCGCGACCGGCTCGTGACGCGCACGCTGCGGTCGCAGGGCTGGTGCGTGCTGCGGATTTGGGAGCACGAACTGGCCCGGAAGAACGAAGCGCAGTTGCGGCGGAGGCTCTGGCGGGGTCGGGATTTCAAACCGCTAATGCACGCTGATAAAGGCTGATGGGAGGAATCTCCGACCGCATAAGTATCAGCGTGAATTAGCGTCCATCAGCGGTTTCAAGACGCCGATTTTCTGCGTTCCTACTTCAACCCCACGCTGCTCCCGCGTTTGGAAATCTTCCGGCTGGTTGTGACTTTCGTCACGGTGCCGGTCTTGAGATACATGGACTTCACCTTGGCGAGGATGGCGTCGCGGCGGTCGTAAAGGCGCTTCTGCGGGCGCGGCTGCACGCGGCTCAACATGTAGGCGGTGAGCAGCGGGAGCGAAATCGTGGAGTCGGTGTAGCAGACCACGCAGTCGGGGAGCGTGTCGGGATCGATCTTGCCCCAGCTCACGGCTTCGGCGGGCGTCGCGCCGCTCAGGCCGCCGGTGTCGGGGCGCGCGTCGGTGCATTGCAGGAAATAGTCGTGGCCCTTTTCCTGGATGCCCATGACTTCCTGAATCTGCGGCTCGGTCTGGAGCATGAAGTTTTTCGGCGAGCCGCCGCCGAGGATGAACACGCTGCTCTTGTGCTTGGTGGACTTGGCGTCATAGACGATGCCGGCGGTCTGGTTCACGTCGCGGTTCACGTCGAACATGAGTTTCGAGTCGCGCAAGGCCATCGCCGCCACGTTCATGCCGATGCTGCTGTCGCCGGGGCTGCTGGTGAAAATCGGGATGCCGCATTCGTAGGCGGTGGCGAGCACGCTGGAATCTTTGAGGCCGAGCTTGCGCCCGCGCTCGGCGGTGTATTTGCCGAGCAGGTAGTGAAATTCATCCGTGCCCATGGCGCGCTGGAACTCGGGGCCTTGAATCACCTCGCGCACGAAGGCATCGGTGTCGAGCAGCACGTTGTAATCGAAGAGCACGTCGTAGATGCGGATGACGCCGTCGCGGTGCAGATCCACGTCGTTGAGGAAGGGCGAGCCGGCGTAGAGCTGCATGTTCAGCCCGTAGTGCAGGTCGTGATAAAGATTCGCGCCGGTCGAGACGACCCAGTCGATGAAGCCCGCCTTCATCAGCGGAATGAGGCAGCTCTTGCCGAGTCCCGCCGGCGTGAGCGCGCCGGTGAGCGACATGCCGATGCAGCCGTCGTTGGGCAGCATTTTCTCGACGAGCAGCTTGGCGGCTTCGCGGAGGCGACCGCCGTTGTAGGCGAGAAACGCTTGATCGATCAGGTCGGCGGCGGAAATGTTTTTGCCGATGCCGAGGGGATTTAGGCGCGGATAGGCGGCGAATTTTTTGGAAACGGGCTTCGCGGTTTTACTCATGCGCGGGAGTTTCAAGGAAACGCCGCCGATGGCAAATTATTTTTCGCTGCGGCGGAGGGAAGAATTTCGCCGGCAGCGCAACCAGCGGCAGCGTTGGCGGACTACTCCGCCGCAACCAACTCTGGAGCCGGCTGGCGCTGGGCGGTTTTGGGCTGGACGTTCGGTACGGCGGAGCCGGTGGCCTGGGCGAAATGAACCGGCGAGCGCAGCAGCAAGGTGCCCAGGCAGAAGTCGGCCAACGGCAGCACCACGTTGAAATTCTTGTGCATGTAACGGTGATGCAGGAGATGGTGGCCATTCAGGCGGAAATAAATTCCGGAGCGTTCGAGATTCCTTTTCTTCGGGAGGTGCATGCACCAGTGAATGTATTCGTAGGTCGCGTAGTAAGCGGAGCAGGCGAGGAAGGAGCCAGCCAGGACGTAGTAATGCCCCATGAACGCGCCCGTAATGGCGAACGGCAACTGGGTCAGCGCGATCAGCAGCGGCCCGTTCCACCACGCCATCGGGATGGTGTATTTGTCCTTTTCATCGATCAAGTGATAGGTGTGGTCGGCCTTGAACGTCTGGTGATGCACGACGGCGTGCGCCTTGAAGGCGTAATCAAAGTCCCCCAGTGGCCGGTGCATGAAATAGCGGTGCAGCGTCCATTCGAAGAAGGAAGAAAAGACAATGCCCAAGATGAAACCAATGGCCGACCAGAAAAAAAATTCGTTCATGTAAATTACTTTTTGAATTTAACGCGGGACACTAGACCAGAAGCGCGGCATCAAAACAATCCAAATTTTAACTTTTTGGTGGTAGTGAAGCCAATCGACCGCTGATGCGTCACGGCGGCAGGTGAAAGCTAACTTTGCGCTTTGAACTTTGCTGGCGCGGATTCATATTTTGCGCGATGTCACACGCTGACTTTGTTCATCTGCATCTGCACACCGAGTATTCACTGCTCGATGGCGCGTGCCGGCTCGACCGGTTGATGGACAAGGCCCATGAGCTGAAGTTTCCCTCGCTGGCGATCACCGATCACGGCGTGCTGTACGGCGCGATTGATTTCTACCAGGCCGCGCGGAACAAAGGCATCAAACCGATCATCGGCTGTGAGGTATATGTGGCGCCGGGCAGCCGCTTCGAGAAGAAGACGACGAGCGGCGGTCGTGATGTGTATCATCACCTCCTGCTACTGGCGAAAGACGAAGCGGGCTATCGCAACCTCGTCCGGCTCACCACTGCCGCGCATCTGGAGGGCTATTATTACAAGCCGCGTATCGACAAGGAGCTTCTCGCCGCGCACAAAGACGGCCTCATCGCGCTCTCCGGCTGCCTCGCCAGCGAAATTCCGGAGTCCATCCACCGCGACCAGCCGCAGAAGGCGCGCGACGCCATCGACTGGTTCAAGCAGACGTTCGGCGTGGAGAATTTTTATCTGGAACTGCAAAACCACCAGATTGCCGAGCAGACGAAGGTGAACCGCCACCTGATTCCGTGGGCGAAAGAGTTCGGGCTAAAGTTGGTCGCGACGAACGATGTCCATTACGTCGAGCGCGGCCATTCTCATGCGCACGATTGCCTCATTTGCATCGGCACGCAGGCGCTGTTGTCGGACACGAAGCGGATGCGTTATCAGCCGGAGCAATTCTATCTGCGCTCGGCGGAAGAGATGAAGGCGCTCTTCGCCGAAGTTCCCGAAGCCGTGAAGAACACCTTGGAAGTTGCAGAGAAGTGCAATGTGGAGATCAAGTTTCCCAAGGCCACCCACGAGTTGCACTATCCGGTTTTCCATCCGCCGGAACTCTTCACGCGCGAAGGCTGGCTGCGCCAGTTGCTCGCCGAGGGTTTGGAGAAGCGCTACGGCATCCACGTTCAAACCAAGGGGGAGAAGTTCGTCGTCGAAGCGATTGAGGACGCGACGCGCCTGCCGGGCATCCGGCCCGAAGACCGGGACATGGTGTTCAACGACCTCGCCGATCCGCTTGTTGCCGCTGGTGTGAAAACCGTGATGGACCGGCTCCAAACCGAACTCGCGGTCATCGAGAAAACTGGTTTCATTTCTTACTTTCTTATCGTCGCCGATTTCGTCCGCTACGGGCGCAGCAAAGGCATCGCGTGTGTGGCGCGCGGTTCTGCCGCTGGCTCGATTGTCACCTACCTGCTGGGGATCGCGAATGTGGATCCGATTCGCTACGGACTTCTATTCGAGCGGTTCCTCAATCCCGAACGCGTGAACCCGCCGGACATCGACATCGATTTCGCCGACGACCGCCGCGCCGACGTCATCGAATACGTGCGCCAGAAGTACGGCCGCGATTCCGTCGCGCAAATCATCACGTTCGGCACGATGGGTGCGAAGTCCGTGGTGCGCGACGTGGGCCGCGTGATGGGCCTGAGCTACGGCGAGTGCGACCGGTTGGCGAAAATGATTCCGTTTGATTTGAAGATGTCGCTCGAAAAGGCGCTGAAGCAGTCGCCGGATTTGAAGGCCGCGTACGACACCGAGGAAACCACGCGCGAATTGATCGACACCGCGTTCGTGCTCGAAGACCTCACGCGCAACGCCTCCGTCCACGCCGCCGGCGTCGTCATCGGCGATCAGCCGCTCGTGAATCTGCTCCCGCTCAAACAGGACGAGGACGGCACCATCGTCACGCAATATGCGATGAACCCCGTCGGTGAACTGGGCCTGCTCAAGATGGATTTTCTCGGCCTCAAGACGCTGACGGTCATCCGCAACACCTGCGAGATGGTGCAGCGGACGCAGGGCGTGGAGGTGCCGATTGATGATCTGCCGCTCGACGACGCGAAAACGTACGACTTGCTGAACAAGGCGAACACCATCGGCATTTTTCAATTGGAATCCGGCGGGATGCGCGACCTGTGCCGGAAGTTTCAAATCAGCTCCATCGAACACATCACCGCGCTCGTGGCGTTGTACCGTCCCGGCCCGATGGACCTGATCCCCGATTTCATCAAGCGCCGTCATGGCGAGGTCAAAATCGAGTATGAGCATCCGCTGCTCGAAACCATTTCGCGCGAAACCTACGGCGTGCTCATCTACCAGGAGCAGGTCATGCAGGCCGCGCAAATTCTCGCCGGCTACACGTTGGGCAGCGCGGATTTGCTTCGCCGCGCGATGGGCAAGAAAAAGGTCGAAGAGATGCAGCAGCAGCGCGAAATCTTCGTGAAGGGCTGCGCCGAGAAGAACAAGATTCCCGCCGCGAAGGCGAACCAGATTTTTGATTTGCTCGAAAAATTTGCCGGTTACGGTTTCAACAAGTCGCACGCCGCCGCCTACGCCATCGTCGCGTATCAAACCGCGTACCTGAAGGCGAATTATCCCGTCGAGTTCCTCAGCGCGATGATGACGAACGACATGGGCGACACGGCCAAGCTCGGCCAGTTCATCGCCGAAGCGCGCGTGATGGGCATCGAAGTCATGGGGCCGGACGTGAACGAAAGCCAGGTGGTCTTCGCGCCGGCGGAGGCGAAATCCGAAATCCAAAATCCGAAATCCAAAAACAATCACGTCATTCGCTTCGGCCTCGCCGCCGTCAAAGGCATCGGAGAAATTGCCGTGCAGAGCATTCTCAAGGCGCGCGCGGACGGCGGGAAATTCAAAACACTGGCCGACCTTTGTGAGCGCGTGGACACCCGCACGGTGAACCGCAAGGTGCTGGAGGCGCTCATCAAATCCGGCGGCTGCGATTGCCTTGGTGAGACACGCGCCACGCTCTTCGCGCAGATCGACCGCACACTCGCCCGCGCCGCGAATATTGCGCAGGACAAGGCGCGCGGGCAGGTTTCCATGTTCGGGATGCTGGAAGAGCGGATGCCCGCGATGCCGGAGTCCATCGCCAAACTGCCGGAGTGGCCGCAGCACGAGTTGCTCGCGCACGAAAAGGAATTGCTCGGCTTCTACGTCACCGGCCATCCGCTCACGCCGTTCGCGCCGATCCTGGAGAAGTATTGCCTCGCCACCACCGCCACGCTCGCGGCGCTGCCGAACCGCAGTTTGACGCGCATTGGCGGCCTGATCGCCGCCGTGCAGCACGGGGTCTCCAAAAAGAACAACAAACCGTACGCGATGCTGACGCTGGAAGACCTCGCCGGCTCGGTGCAGGTGCTGTGCATGAACGAGAACTACGACAAGTATCGCGAGCTGTTCGTCGCGAACCAGGCCGTGCTCGTCATCGGCGAAGTCAACAACGGCGAGGACAAGCCGAAGATTTTCCCGCAGGAAATCCTGCCGCTGGCGGACGCGCCGCGCCGCTACACCAAACAGGTGCATCTGCGCCTGCACACGGCGCACTTGCAGCCGGAGCATCTGGACGCCGCGCACCAACTGGTCGCCGCGCATCGCGGCAAATGCCCACTGTTCCTCTGCCTGATGCAGCCCGGCGGCGAAATCATCTTCATCGAGACGCATGAAAACTTCGCCGTGCTGCCGTCGCCCGCGTTGCAACAGGCCGCCGATGCGTTGTTCGGCGAGGAGACGTATTACGTGAAGGTGGATCTGACCTTGCCCGAACGCGCCCGCCCGCAATGGACGCGCAAGAGCGAAGGGAACGGGGAAGAGTGAGCGAAGGCTGGTCAGAATCTATGCGCTGGGCCTCTTTCCGCCTCGCGCCAGCGGCTTGGAGTGCGGCGGTTCTCTGCCGCTCTTGAGCGCGGCGTGGTCCAAAAAAGCTTTAGAGCAACAGCGCACTCCCAAAACCTGGCGGAGCATGAACGGTCTCTGGAAAGTAGGAGACGACGTGACGAGTCTCTATTTGCCCTGGTTTCGGAAACGCAAGTCAGAGACTCGCCACGTCGTCTCCTACTTTTTGAATGGTTTGTTATTTGGGCGGCTCTGGGCCTTCTGGAGGCGGCTCGAAGTTTGGGTCAAGCTCTTTCAAGATTTCCTGGCGAGTTTGTTCGATATCGACGTCGAGGTTTTTCAAAACCCGCGCCGCCACGCCGTCACCTTCCCGCAGCAGGCCCAGCAAAATATGTTCCGTGCCGACGTAGGTATGCGTCAGCGCCTTGGCTTCCTTGGCGGCCAGAGAAAGCACTTTCTTGACACGCGGCGTGTACGGGATGTTGCCA